>CAIRAO010000317.1 GCA_903876625.1 uncultured Gallionellaceae bacterium
GGACAGCGGCGTGGCTTTCTACCTCGATACGCACAGGGGCACGAAGGGCGGTCGAGATCGTCTGTTTCCGATTGACAATGCGCTGAGGCAATCCGCCATCGACTATGCGCGGCAGGTCGTCGCCGGCGCCCACGAAAGCGTGAGTGACCCGAGTTTGAATCTGGAACAGGCCATGCGTCGGCTGCGCTATGTGATGGAGCGCTTCGGCGTTACCCGTGCCGGTCTGGGCGTAGTGCCGCACGGGCTGAGACATCAGGGAGCGGCCGACGACTACCAGAGCATCACTCAAATGCCGCCGCCCATTGCTGGCGGGCTGAGTGTGGATGCTGTGCTCGATTTGCAGGCACGAACGGAGATTGCGGCCCGCCTGGGGCACGAACGTATATCCATCACGAGTGTGTACCTTGGAGGCCGAAGGGTCACGCCGGTCAAATTGCCTCTACCTTCACCCTCAACAGCATGCAGCCCTGATATCGGTAGTGCCTCCACCTGAACACAAGCTCGCTCCCATTTGACGACCTATCCATATTCACATCTTTAAGGAATTGCCATGAACGAATTCAACACACCCAGCCCGTACTGGCTGAGCCCCGGCATTGACGTGCCGACGCGAGAGGAACTGCTACCAGGGTTCAAAAAATTGCACGGTTTCTACGTTGCCAGGAACGCTGGCGAAGCGACGTTCGTGCCGACCGAGGACTTCATGCGGGAGGGCCCGTTGTGGCGAATCGATGTGCTCGACGATATCCTGGAGGCGATGCAGCGCACACGCATACATGCCGTGGTCGCGTTCTTTCGGGAGTGTCAGGCGCAAGCCCCACGAGCACCGATGCCGAAGCAAATGGAGGTGTTTCGCCGTATGTGCCGGGAGCGCGATATTGCGCTGCCGCACGAGCTTGAAGCCTTACTGGTATTGGATCAGCAATTCGGTGGGGTAAGGGATTACCCACGCGCTACTTCCGATGTTCGTATGACGCTGCATTTCATTGCCTCCACGTAGCACGGCCTGTGTCAGATCAAGTTCGCTGTGATCGCAACGCTAGAACTCCTTCATGCGACACTTCTTGTCGCATACCTCCCGATAATGATTTAGCTAGATCAAAAGGAACATCGAGGTAGGCCAAAATCAAGAGTCGACTTTCTGTACCGGACGCTCACTTTAACGATCTTGACAACGAAATGCCCCACAATATGCCTCACCAAATGCGCACCCTATCGAAGTCCAAGCTCCTCGCGTTTCGACAATGCCCGAAGCGGCTCTGGCTTGAAGTTCATCGGCCTGAACTACGGCAAGATTCTGCTTCGACGGAATCGAGCTACAAGGTGGGACATCAAGTGGGAGACCTGGCTCGTTCGTTGTATGACCCCGAGGGGAAGGGGTTTGTTTTCGACCCCAAGACAGAAAAACTTGCGACCATCTTTGCCAGAACCGCCGAATTGATGGGGTCCGCGCAGCCCATTTTTGAAGCTGGATTTTCTGCGGGCGGAGCATTGTCTTTGGCAGACGTAATGCTGCCGGTTCGCAAATCAGGTAAGCAGGCCTGGCGCATGGTGGAGGTCAAGTCATCTACTAGTGTCAAGGACTACCACCGCGACGACGCCGCAGTTCAGGCGTTCGTTTCCAGGAGCGCGGGTGTGCCGCTGGCATCCATCGCGCTGGCTCACATCGACAGTACATGGGTCTATCCCGGAAGAGAGGATTACCAGGGCTTGCTGGTTGAGCACGACCTCACGACGGAGGCCTTTGGCCGTGAGACGGAGGTAAGAGGCTGGATTGCCGACGCCCAGGCGATCGTGGAAAGGCGCACCGCGCCTGCAATTTTTACGAGCGACCACTGCAGCGATCCGTATGAATGCGGATTTCTGGAATATTGCCAGAGCCAGGAACCGCAGACCGAATACCCGGTCCACTGGTTGCCGGGTGCGCAATCGAAAGCGCTGAAGGCGCACCTCGATGACAACAGCATCATCGACATGCGCAATGTCCAGGACGAACTTCTCAACGACCGCCAGCGACGCGTCAAGACGCACACGCTGACGGGCACAGTCTATTTCGACCGCACCAACGCCGCAGCCGATCTCGCGGACCACAGGCTTCCCGCCTATTTCCTCGATTTCGAGACCATCCAGTTCGCTGTTCCCATCTGGAAGGGCACACGGCCGTACCAACAGATTCCGTTTCAGTTCAGTCTGCATCGTCTGGGGCGCACGGGCAAACTTGAGCAGCAGTCTTTCCTCGATCTTTCCGGTGACGACCCATCACCGGCCTTTGCCGAGTCGCTGATTGCGGAATGCGGCGAGCGTGGTCCGGTCTTTGTTTACAACGCTGGTTTCGAGACCTCACGCATCCGGGAACTAGCCGACCGCTTCCCGCAACTCAAGGGCTCGCTACTTGCCATCAACGGGCGCGTCGTTGACCTGCTGCCCATCGCCCGTGAACGTTACTACCACCCTAGCCAACAAGGTAGCTGGAGCATCAAGAAGGTCTTACCGGCGGTCGCTCCAGATCTACGCTACGGTGACCTCGACGGTGTACAGAATGGCGGTATGGCAATGAACGCGTTTCTGGAAGCCATCGCGACGGAGACCACAGCAGCCAGGAAGACTCAGATCGAAAAGCAGTTGTTGGACTACTGCGGCCTGGACACCTACGCGATGGTCCGACTCTGGCAATTCTTCTCCGGTCGCAGCGATCTGCAAATTTGACTCCAATGGCAAAACGACCCGACACCAAGGAGACCGTACTGCTGGCACTGGAACTGCTGCGTAGAATTCCGCGTAGCCGCAAGGTCTCGGCGTCGGAGCTGCACAAGCAACTCGCCGGAGCGGGAATTGCACGAGACCTGCGAACTATCCAGCGCCAATTGGAAATGCTCATCGAACACTTCGATATTGAGCGTGACGATCGAAACAAACCCTACGGCTACCGGTGGAAAGAAGGTTCCAAAGGTCTGGCGCTGCCGATGCTGAGCGAGCACGAATCCCTTTTGTTGACCCTGGCCGAGCAGCACTTGCGAAACCTATTGCCAAGCAGCTTGATGAAGTCCATGGGGGGATTCTTTGCCCAGGCTCGCGCGAACATCGGGCCGGGGTCCAACGCAATGCGCGAGCGCGAATGGCTTTCCAAAATCCGCGTGATTCGCGAGACTCAGCCGCTCCTTCCACCCAAGATCATCCCCAGCGTGTTTGAGGAGGTCAGCAATGCGCTTTTTGGAAACTGCTTGTTGGACCTGAACTACAAGAATGCCGCAGGAAAAGTTACGAGCGCCCAAGTCATGCCCCTTGGACTTGCACAGCAAGGACCACGTCTGTACCTGGTTTGCCGATTTGACAACTACGTGAACGAGCGCACGCTCGCGCTGCACCGCATCGCCTCTGCCAAGGCTTCGACGCTGACATTCGACCGCCCCAAAGACTTCGATCTGCAGAAATACGACGACGACGGCCGGTTTGGTTTCGGTGAAGGCAAACGCATTCGGCTCACGTTCCGTATCGCCAAGGCCGCCGGACTGCACCTGCTGGAATCACCGCTGTCAGCCGACCAGCAGGTGACGGAACTGGGCGATCATTTCGACATCTGCGCCACGGTGGTGGACACCGCCCAACTGCAATGGTGGCTTAGAGGGTTTGGCGACGACGTTACGAAAGTACGGATAGTGGAACTGGCGGCAACACGAAAAATGTCGTTTTAAAACCGAATGACCAAAAACACAAACGAATTTGGCGTTGCAGCGTCGCCTTCTACGCTGCCAAATAGGAGATCATTATGACCATGCAAGCAATGCCGATACCGAAAAATGGAGCATGTCCCAACGGATATATCACACAAGGCAACACTTGCGTTCCAAGCAAGAGTGCCAGACCCGCAATTCCGAAAAATGGCAGTTGCCCATCTGGATGGATTGCGCAGGGGAACTACTGCGTTGCGAACATCGCTAACCCGAAAAACGTGATCCCAAAAAACGGTAACTGCCCGACTGGTTACCACGCACAGGGAAACTACTGCGTGCAGAACTAACCACATTGTCATGTTGTCATGCATCTGACGGTGGATTGGTCAAGCTGCTACCGTTACCGCCAGTCAGAAGCTTAGCGCATCACTTGTTCTCACGCCCAAAACGCGGCGCAACTCTTGACATGGTTACTCCAGGGGGAGTGTGTTCCTTGGATATATCTTGCCTGACTGAGAGATGCCCACGCTGACTATGGACCTTTTGGTGCTGTGAGTTTTAGAAATTCCCTAGCTAGGCTTCTTATTTCACTAATGGAGACGTTGTCTTTTGGTGCAGAAAAAATAGACCAGTATTTCGCAGAATTCCATCCGTAGGTGCGATTCTGTTTGTCAGACTTTGAACTTTGAGTGATGAAACCCCAGAACCAAAGATCATCCCAGATCAAAATGTCACTATTCGTATAGTTAAGCTTTTCCTTCAAAAAGACATTTATACCGTCAAAATTGCAAGGAGCTGACTTCCTAAGATCCAGATCTCTTTCAGTAAATCTTTGGAAGATCGACTTGATTACGGCATCTACAGGCAGGTAGACTTCTTTGCTCTCGATCACATCGAGGTCGAGCCAAAACCGGGACCGCAAATCCTGCCTTCTCTCAATCATTGCTAAATTTCGAATAAGCAGTGCCGAGGTCTTCGGCCCCCATCCAGCTTGGCCCTCAAGTGCCTTGAATAGTCCCGACTTTGTCTGCGAATTGACCGATAGAAACTGAGAGAATTCCTTAAAATTCGAAAGCGACTTCTTGTCGTTGGCAATGCGCTGAAAGAAATCTTGGATAGGGTCAAGCTTCGGCTGCGACTGGGTGTTCACTATTTTGTACAGCAACAGCCGCGCCCTTTCCTCAATCGTTTCACAGGAATAAAGGGTTTGTCGAAGAAAGTCCTCCTGTATCACCCTATTGAAGTGATGATTTTCGCAAAGGAATTCAAAAAGACGTTCAACTTTTTGTGGTCGGCTTGTCATGCATGGTCCTGCCAAAAATAATTTTCATTCTGCATCAACACTCCAGCGAATTGTGTGTCTTAGCTGTGCTGTGCTTACTGGTCTATGTCAGCTCGTTGCCGAGCGTGATTTGATAGGACTTTTGAAAAATAGTTGCGCCGACAACTGCGAGATCACCGGGTTGATATTGAACAAGGTAGTCACCGGGGCGGGCCTGCAAGATGCCGCGGTTCGAGTTCAGTGGAACATTGAGCGAATGATCGACGCGCAGACACATGACATTCATTGGACGTTTTACATAACTTCCAGGTTTGCCGTCACTGGTAGGTAGTACGGCCTGATATGACTGGAAGAACTTCTCGCGAACAACGGGCCATTGCTCGCCCTCGACACCCGTAAGTAGCGCATCCCCTTCGCGATAATCAACCATTCCTTCGCGTGTCTGTACCGTGCCAGGATTTTCCGCAAACGTGACGCTCACAGCGATTGGAAGTTTTACAGCCAAAAACACTTTGGGATGCCGGCCGATATCAGAAAGATCAATGCTGGACACTCGACTTCCTTTCTAACATTGAAACCGAATCTAGTTGCTGCCAAACGTATGGCGATTCCACATAACATTTCCAGTCCCAAGATTCAATTATGCCGGCTTGATTTTGATCTTCTCAACGCTTTCGGCCCATAGCACATCGCGAGCCACAAGATGATCGTAAACCCGCCCACATATTTCAAGCATGGTCACACTGTCACGAGGATTGGCAAGGTTCAGTTCGCCACACAAACCTTGCAGAACAAGAGCCATGTTTTGATGCTCTTCCAGAAGGCTCTCCACTTTCAGTAAACCATTGATCCCGTGGATACCTCCCACAAATGCGGGAACTGCAGCTGTTCCGTAGATCAGCAGCGACGTGTGAGGAGCAAGGTGTAGCTCTGAAAGCAAAAGCCAAACTGCACAAATCAATACGAACAAAAAGCCATACCAACTCAGTCGGCTGCTGAAATGCTCAATCGATTTGTATTGCCTTGACTTTCTCTGATTGTAGGCAATTTGCCCATTTTCACCTTCCAATGTTCGTCTTAGTTCAGCAAACAAATGCTCCGATACTGCAGCGGCATCTCCGGACTCCAGGTTTGAATTGAGCTTCTCCTTGAGCTCTTTAAGGCCAGCGTATCTCAAAGACTCTGCCTTCCGCCGGTACGTGATCCACTCACTGTGGTGCTTTGATCTGTTCCCATAGAGATAAACGTTTACCAAAATCGCGACCATGAGAACTACCTTTGCGACACCCAGCATGACCAGCGTCGATTCATTCTCAATACTCAAGCCGGCTGGCGTAACAGCGATGAATACAACCAAAATTCCTAGCAATCCAATGAGGACGCCAGCTCCACGGTAAGCATCCCCGTGGCTGCTCGCCAGCGCATCCGCTGCCTGGAACTCGATATTGTTTTCAGGTTCAATAGAGCTGTTTGAGTCCGAGTGCACCAGCCTCCGTGGCTGATGAGGTGTGCTCGACATTGTCTTTAGATACAACCGGAACAAAAATCCGTAGGCCATAAACTCCCCTGATGACAATTAGCGGAATAACGTACCTTGACGCCACATCTATGGCTTGCCAAAGGCTTCAAACAATGATTGCATCGAATTGATCTCCCATCGTTTCGACTCCATGCGTGGGAAGCTCGGTACACTTGAACAAAGGTAGTATTCTCCCAAAGAAGATCGCCCCGCCCCCTAAAACCGACTGGTGCAAAGCTACTTGCTGACCTCCTCCACCTCATCCTCATCGAATTCCAAGTCATGCTCCGCATCGATATCCGACTCACCATCATTTTCCTCGGAAATCAGCAGTTTCTTGAAGTCAGATTCACAAAATTCGAAGCCGTCTTCGTAGGCGAGAAATGATTCGATAGCAACTATGTAGGTGTTGAAAGAGGCGTTTCTTGA
>CAIRAO010000318.1 GCA_903876625.1 uncultured Gallionellaceae bacterium
CGGCCAAAATGAAAATTAAAAACATCTGATGCTGCGGGTTGTTTTCTGAAAAGAGAAATATTCCGGCAGAACCCCATGCTAAGCCAGAAATCAAAGTACCCAAACGAAATTTCATCAAGCGAGTGAGGTTATCGGAATGTTCTTCTACGGGGTAGCATTTATAAGAAATAACTTGGGCAATTCTGGAAATAGCCACGATGATGATGAGAGACAACCAGGCCATAATCACGCTCAATGCAACGACTTCCCGCTGTATATAAGCCAGAACAAAAGCGAGAGTCGATCCGATAATGATCGAGCCATTTGTTCCTTCGAGCAAATGTCGCATTTTTGCAATGAGAATAGCTGTTTTTTTACTCATGTTTATTTGGTGTGCACCGCAAGCAAAATACTGATTTCAATGGAGTCGTTTAAAATTGAAGGAAGCTAATCAATACTGGCTTCAGCAACAGGCGTAGCTATTTCGTAAAGTTTATTAAGATCCTCCTTGGTTAAATTGAGCAACTGCAAACAGGCCGAACCAAGCTTTGGCCATTCTTGTGTCATGCTCAATCCAAGTTTAAGTTGCACGATATGTTCGGAAAGTTGTGCTACTGCTATTAACCGTGCACTCAATAAAATGTGAGGAAGACGTGATTCTTCGAAGTGCAGCATATTGATTTCGTGATGCTGTCTAATCGCAAGGTTTATCTCTGAAGGCAGTCTCCAGTTTTGAGCAAGATTACTTCCCACTATAGCGTGATTCACTTGCAAGGCAGTGTCTTCCAGACTGGTAAAGCATAGATTGGTTTCATTATTTGCGGAAGAAAGAATCTTTTCATAAACTTTGGAGTGTGCTATCAAAAGTATGGCAATTCCACAATCGCGAAACAAACCAAAAGTGTATGCGTCTTCAGGCGTTAAGCCTGATAGATTTAATTGCTGTGCTAACCAGCCTGATAAACGCGCTATTCGGGCAGACGAGTCCCAAAAGCGCTCCATAGTAGGGGTGCCTGGAAATGCTTGGCGCAATGCAATGGCTGAGATGGCACGGGTGGTTGCCCGCAATCCTAAAATCACCAACGCTTCACGTACAGAACGCACACGCTGACGCGTTCCAAAATAGGCAGAGTTTGAAATTTTTATTAGACCGGCTGAGAGTGCCGCATCTGCATTGATAATCGATGCTATATAGTTGTAGTCAGGTTCATTTTTGTTCGCTTCGTCGATTACGCGGATCAAAAATTTTGGACAAGGAGGAATACCGATGCTCTTCACAGAGTGCACTAGTTTCATTTCCATTTCGGATTCTTCGGATCGTTTTTGTGATTCGAGTGTGTTATCCATTTTTCACCAATATTTACGATTACGCGGCCCTGATTCGCTGCAAATGAATTTCAGATGACTTCAATGTATTGGTCGGGGAAACTTGTTCAAAAACTTACTAAATTCTTCAAGTAATAGCATTACATCGAGGTAGTGGCTAAAAAATAACTCCTTTTAAAAATAATAGGGTTACAAAGAAAAGCAAAAGTAAACTCTCTGATGGTTAAATATTACTAGACTTTGCGAGAATGTAAAGTGAGATCATCAACTATTTTATGTACAGTTTGCATTTACCTAAAGTTTTCAAGAGAAAACGATTATTCTCAGGTTAAATTGCAAACGGAAAACCTTACATTGAGTTTAGGTAAGCGTCTTGCTCAGTGAGCAGGCTGCTTAGAAGCGACCGTGGATGATGCCGGAACAGACGGAGACTGACCTATTATCTGAAAAAATATTTCATCGCGTTTAATCATGCCCAGATCGTTACGGGCACGTTCTTCAATGGCTTCGGTGCCTTTTTTGAGATCAAGAACTTCTGCATTCAACGCCGCATTGCGAATTTCCGTTTGTTGATTGATTTTTTTCTGGGCATCAACCTGGCGGTCAATGTCCCACACTTTAAGCCAGCTACCCTTACCCAGCCATAACGGATATTGCAATAGCAGAATAAGGGCAAGCAGGATCAGTGTGACAGGGCGCAGCATTAACCCAGCTGATAGTACGCGTTACGTCCCGGATAGGATGCGCTCTCGCCCAAATCTTCTTCGATACGCAGCAATTGGTTGTATTTCGCAATACGATCAGAACGAGACAACGAACCTGTCTTGATTTGCAGCGCGTTCGTGCCCACTGCCAGATCTGCAATAGTAGAATCTTCGGTTTCACCTGAACGATGCGAGATCACAGCGGTATAGCCCGCTCTCTTGGCCATTTCAATGGCGGCAAAAGTTTCAGTCAAGGTTCCTATTTGATTCACTTTGATCAGAATGGAATTTGCGATGCCACGTTTAATACCTTCGCGGAATATTTTGGTATTGGTTACAAAAATATCATCGCCCACCAACTGGATGTTTTTGCCTAGACGATCAGACAACGCTTTCCAACCATCCCAATCATGTTCGCTCATGCCGTCTTCGATGCTGATGATTGGGTACTTATCCACCCAAGTGGCGTACAGGTCGATGATCTGCTGGGCATTCAAAACCAGGCCATCCGCTTTGAGATGGTATTTGCCATCCTTGTAAAATTCGGAGGCTGCACAATCCAGACCGATTGCCACGTCAGCACCCGGAACATAACCGGCTGCCTCGATCGCTTCGACGATGACTTTTAAGGCACCTTCGTTTGAGCCCAACGCCGGAGCGAAGCCACCTTCGTCCCCCACGGTTGTAGCCAGGCTGCGGTCATGCAAAATCTTTTTCAAGTTATGGAAAACTTCCGCACCGCAACGCAACGCTTCACGGAAACTGCCTGCACCGACCGGGATAACCATGAATTCCTGAATGTCGGCACCACCAGTCGCATGCGCGCCACCATTGATGATATTCATCATCGGCACCGGCATCTCCATACGTGCGGCACCGCCAAAATAACGGTACAGCGGCAACCCGGATTCTTCAGCTGCCGCTTTTGCCACGGCGATTGAAACTGCCAAAATTGCATTTGCACCAAGACGTGATTTATTTTCAGTGCCGTCGAGGTCGATCATGGTCTGGTCGATGAAAGCCTGTTCGGCTGCATCCAGACCGACAATCGCTTCGGCGATTTCAGTGTTCACGAATTCGACTGCTTTCAAGACACCTTTGCCGAGGTAGCGTTGTTTATCGCCATCGCGCAACTCTACCGCTTCTTTTGTTCCGGTGGAGGCGCCTGAAGGTACAGCGGCACGGCCCATCACACCTGACTCCAACAACACATCCGCTTCAACAGTGGGATTGCCACGGGAATCCAAAATCTCGCGGGCTACTACATCAACAATTGCACTCATTTTATTCTTCCTCAGTTTTTAATAACGATTAAACACTACGTAAATCGATTTGCTCTTCAATCAAACCTTGTTGCTTCACAAGCTTATCCAGGACACTCAATGTTGCAAGTAGTTCCTTCAGATGCCCCAGCGGGAATGCATTCGGGCCATCTGAAAGGGCTTTGGAAGGATCGGGATGTGTTTCCATGAATACACCTGCAATGCCCACAGCAATCGCGGCACGCGCCAGCACGGGAACAAATTCGCGCTGCCCCCCGGAGCTTGTTCCCTGTCCACCGGGCAGTTGGACAGAGTGTGTTGCATCAAACACCACCGGGCAACCGGTATTGCGCATGACTGCCAGCGAACGCATGTCCGATACCAGATTGTTATATCCAAACGAAGCGCCGCGCTCGCACACCATGATGTTATCTGTGCCGCTGACCTCGCGTGCTTTATCCACTACATTTTTCATATCCCAAGGCGACAAAAACTGTCCCTTTTTGATATTGACCGGTTTGCCGGAGGAAGCCGCCGCATGAATAAAATCAGTTTGGCGACACAAAAAAGCGGGAGTTTGCAAAACATCTACAACCGAAGCCACTGGAGCAATCTCGTCGATGCTGTGTACATCAGTCAATACAGGTACACCGATCTGTTTCTTCACTTTTTCCAGTATTTGCAAGCCTGCCTCAATTCCAAAACCGCGAAAGGTTTTGCCGGAGCTACGATTAGCCTTATCGTAAGACGATTTGTAAATGAAGTTTATCTTTAATTCATTACAAATTTCTTTCAATTGTCCGGCAGTATCCAGTGCCATCTGTTCTGATTCGATCACACACGGACCGGCGATCAGAAAAAAAGGCTGATCTAAACCAACATCAAATCCACATAGCTTCATAATTTGACACTTTCAGTCTGATGTTGGGCAAGTCCGTCCCGCGCCAAGCGCTGCGCGCCACCGTGTTCGCACAGCACTGAGAATCCACACAGTTTCATTTCTTCTCCTTGAGTGCAACAGCAGCTTCAACGAAGGCTTTAAACAAGGGATGTCCATCACGCGGAGTAGAAGTGAATTCCGGGTGGAATTGAACGCCCACAAACCACGGGTGCACGGTTTGCGGCAACTCCATTATTTCCGGCAGATTCTCGGAAGGAGTACGTGCCGAGATAATCATGCCGACTTTTTCCAGTGCTGGTACATAATGATTGTTAACCTCGTAACGATGACGATGACGTTCATTTACTTCTGCGCCGTAAATGCTGGCGGCCAAAGTACCGGGTTTGATCGGACAGCGCTGTGCGCCAAGTCGCATTGTGCCGCCCAAGTCAGAATCGGCACTGCGGATGGCGACCTTGCCATCACGGTCCAGCCATTCGGTTATGAGCGCAACGACAGGATGCTCGGTCTGCTGATCAAACTCGGTGCTGCTCGCGTCAGTCATGCCTGCAACATGGCGCGCATATTCGATCACCGCCAACTGCATTCCCAGACAGATGCCGAGATAGGGTACTTTATGTTCACGGGCATAACGAATCGCGGCAATTTTTCCTTCCGTACCGCGCTTGCCAAAACCTCCCGGAACGAGGATTGCATCAAAGTGTTTCAAACCTTCACGGTCACTCGTCTCAAACACTTCGGAGTCGACGTATTCAATATTCACGCGTGTCAGCGTATGAATGCCTGCATGGCGCAAGGCTTCGATCAGCGATTTGTATGATTCGGTTAATTCGACATATTTGCCTACCATGCCGATGGTGATCTCATGCTTTGGATGCTCCAGCGCATCGATCAATTTTTTCCATACCGATAAATCGGCGGGTGGCGGATTGATCGCCAATTCTTCACAGACGATGCGATCCAGACCTTGTTCATTTAATATTCGTGGAATCTTGTAAATGCTGTCTACATCCCAAACAGAGATGACCGCTTCTTCGCGCACATTGGAGAACAAGGATATTTTGGCGCGCTCGTCTTCGGGAATGCGACGATCCGCACGACACAATAACGCTGTTGGGAAAATACCGATCTCGCGTAATTTTTGTACACTGTGTTGTGTAGGTTTGGTTTTTAATTCACCGGCGCTGACGATGTAAGGAACCAGCGTTAAATGCACAAAGGCAGTACTGTTGCGGCCGCGACGCAAACTCATCTGCCGAGCAGCTTCCAGAAAAGGCAGCGATTCAATATCACCGACAGTGCCGCCGATCTCAACAATCGCCACATCTGCATTTCCATCGAATGAAGCTGCCGCACCGCGTTCGATGAACGCCTGTATTTCGTTGGTGATGTGTGGAATGACCTGAACAGTCTTGCCCAGATATTCGCCGCGACGCTCTTTGCGAATGACGCTGTCGTAAATCTGGCCAGTCGTGAAATTATTTGCCTTGCGCATCTTGGCGGTGACAAAACGTTCGTAATGTCCTAAATCCAAGTCGGTTTCAGCACCATCTTCAGTCACGAATACTTCACCGTGCTGAAACGGGCTCATCGTACCTGGATCCACGTTAATGTAAGGATCCAGTTTGAGCATGGTGACCTTGAGGCCGCGTGATTCGAGGATCGCTGCGAGGGATGCGGCGGCAATGCCTTTACCCAGAGAAGACACCACGCCGCCGGTAATAAATATATATTTGATCATGGGGCGCAATGATACCGTAAAACCCGCATTTTTTGGTCTAATTGGAGAAAAATGGCGATGCTATAATGTGCACTGTTCGCATTCGGCAAGGTAACATCATGTTCTACCAAAAAGATATTTCACCCGAAATCGCTAAATTTGTTGCCCACAGCATTACTTAATGATGGTTGGTAATGCGAGCACCATTGCCGTAACTCAATGAATCTTCTAAAAGCACTTGCTGCTGTTAGTAGCCTGACCCTGGTCTCGCGTATTTTGGCTTTTGCGCGAGATGTGCTGATCGCGCGTATTTTCGGTGCGGGTATGGCAACCGATGCTTTTTTTGTTGCTTTCAAACTTCCCAACCTGCTGCGGCGCATGTTTGCTGAAGGCGCATTTTCTCAAGCCTTTGTGCCGATCTTTGGCGAATACAAAAATCGCAAGAGCCAGGAAGAAACCAAATTACTGGTCGATCACGTGGTGACGTTGCTGGCGATCATTCTGTTTATTGTCACACTCATCGGCATTATCGCCGCACCCATTCTGGTTTATATCAGTGCACCCGGATTCGTCAAGGATGCTGAAAAATTTGCGCTCACCGTGCAATTGCTGCGCATCACCTCGCCGTATATTTTCTTCATCTCCCTGGTTGCCGTAGCCGCAGCTATTCTCAACACTTACAACAAATTCTGGGTGCCGGCTTTTGCGCCCATTCTGCTTAATTTGTGCTTCATCGCAGCGGCACTCTGGCTGGCGCCTTATTGCGATCCCCCCATCATGGCGATGGGCTGGGCGGTATTTGTCGCCGGAATAGTGCAACTCGCTTTTCAAATACCGTTCCTGAAAAAGATCGACATGCTGCCGACATGGCGCTTGAATCTCAAAGATGCGGGCGTATGGCGCGTCATCAAACAGATGGGGCCGGCCATGTTCGGTGTTTCCATCGCACAGATTAGCCTCATCATCAACACCATCTTTGCCTCGTTTCTAGTGGCCGGTAGCGTGTCCTGGTTGTATTACGCGGATAGACTCATGGAGTTTCCATCCGGTTTATTGGGCGCTGCATTGGGGACGATCTTGCTACCCTCACTTTCCAAACATCATGCCGATAACAGCACAGCGGAATATTCAAAATTGCTGGATTGGGGGCTGCGCCTTGTTTTTATGCTCACGCTGCCCGCTGCATTGGCACTGGGGATTATTGCCGTACCTTTGCTGGCGACATTTTTTCAGCATGGCGCCTTTGCCGCCAATGATGTGCTGATGACGCGAACTGCCTTGGTAGGTTACAGCGTCGGACTCATCGGGCTCATCGCGGTAAAAGTGCTCGCGCCCGCTTTTTATGCCCGACAAGATATTAAAACACCGGTAAAGATCGGACTCGCTACTTTACTGGTAACGCAACTGATGAACATTTTATTTGTGTTTGGAATGCATTTACATCACGCCGGTCTGGCACTTGCCATTGGTCTTGGTGCTTGCTTCAACTCTGCTGTATTGTTCTATTTCTTGCGCAAGCGTGCCATCTACCAACCCGAGCCCGGTTGGGTTAAATTCATTCTCAAGCTTTGCCTTGCCATGTTGGCATTGGGATTAACTTTGTGGATTGGTATGGGCAGCGAACAAAACTGGCTCACCACTCACGGCTGGGCACGCATTATTCATTTAACGTGGTTGGTGCTGCTGAGTGTGGTGGTGTATTTTGCGGTGCTGTTCGCGTTAGGATTCAGGCTTAAGGATTTTGCCAAGCGCGGAGCGAGTTGATGTTAACTTTGATTGTTAACTCAACCGAGAACTCGTCATACCGGCGTAAGCCGGTATCCAGATGATTAATAATTTCCCACGTAAGTGGGGCAGCATCATGGCGTTGCCGCGCGCTACGCGGACTGTTCTATAACTGGATACCGGCTTACGCCGGTATGACGACCTAAATGGATTGTTTGGGTTAAGCCGGAGAAACCATGCCCTTAAGCTGGAACGAAATTCGTACGCGTTCGCTGGCGTTTTCAAAACGCTGGGAAAACGACACGTCGGAAGATGCCGAAGCCAAATCTTTCTGGACTGAATTTCTTAACGTCTTCGGCATAGACCGTAAGCGCGTTGCCAGCTTCGAAGAACCCGTCAAAAAACTCGGCGACAAACAAGGCTTCATTGATTTGTTCTGGAAAGGCGTCATGTTGGTCGAGCACAAGTCGCGCGGTAAAGACTTGGATAAAGCCTACACACAAGCACTCGACTACTTCCCCGGCATTAAAGAACGCGACCTGCCCAAATACGTGTTGGTGTCTGACTTTGCGCGCTTCCGATTGTATGACTTGGAAGCGACCCCCTCCCCAACCCTCCCCCGGAGGGAGAGGGAGAAAAACCAGTTGTCCTCTCCTCTATCAGAGGAGCCCTTGCCTCCTCAAATTTCAGAAAAGCAATTGCCTCCTCAGCGTCAGGGGAAGCAGTTTCCCTCTCCATCTCCAAGGGAGCCGTTGCTCCCTCTCCCTGCGGGGGAGGGTTGGGGAGGGGGTAGCTTTTACGAATTTGAACTAAAAGACCTGCACAAAAATATCAAACAGTTCGCCTTCATCGCAGGCTATCGCACACAAACCATCACGCCGCAAAACCCGGTCAACATCAAAGCCGCCGAGCGCATGGGCAAGCTGCACGATGCGCTCAAAGCAGCAGACTACCAAGGCCACCCGCTCGAAGTATTACTGGTGCGCCTGCTATTTTGCCTGTTCGCGGAAGACACCGGCATCTTCCAGCCCGCCAGTGCCTTCCGTGCCTGGATAGAAGAACGCACCGCGCCTGACGGCACCGATCTGGGCGCGCAACTCACGTTGTTATTTCAAGTGCTCAACACCCCTGATGACCGGCGCTCAAAATCGCTCGACGAACAAATCGCCGCTTTCCCCTACGTCAATGGCAAGTTGTTTGAGGAAATGCTGCCCATCGCCTCGTTCGACCTTACCATGCGCGAAGCGTTGCTTGATTGCTGCGCACTGGATTGGAGTTCTATTTCACCCGCCATCTTCGGCGCGCTTTTCCAGAGCATCATGGATGCCAAGGCACGGCGCAACATTGGCGCGCATTACACCAGCGAAGAAAACATACTCAAGCTCATTCAGCCGCTGTTCCTTGACGCGCTCTGGGAAGAATTCAACCGCGTGAAAAGCAACAAAAACAAATTATTCGAGTTCCACAAAAAACTGCGTACGCTGACCTTTTTCGACCCTGCCTGCGGCTGCGGCAACTTTCTGGTGATCGCCTACCGCGAACTGCGCAAGCTGGAACTGGAAGTGCTGCGCACCGTGCATGAAGGACCAGGATCGCGCTTTCTCGACGTGCATCAGGAAATCAGTGTGGACGTGGATCAATTCTTCGGCATCGAGATCGAAGAGTTCCCGGCGCAGATCGCGCAAGTCGCCATGTGGCTGATGGACCACCAGATGAACGTGCGCGTGTCGGAAGAGTTTGGTATGTATTTTGCGCGTATTCCGCTGAAGACTTCGCCGCATATTGTTAATGGGAATGCGCTCAGGATTGAGTGGAATGATGTGTTGCCAGCAGAGCGGGCGAGTTATATGTTGGGTAATCCACCGTTTATTGGCGCGAAATTCATGGACGATGGTCAGCGCGAAGACACGGGAGGAGTATTCAATGATATTAACAATGCAGGGTTATTAGACTTTGTGGCGGCATGGTATGTGAAAGCGGCGCGATACATAAATACCGTTCGCCCTGAGCTTGTCGAAGGGCATGCTTCGACAAGCTCAGCACGAACGAATGTGCATTGTGCCTTCGTCTCCACCAATTCAATCACCCAAGGTGAGCAAGTGGGTGTGTTGTGGAGCTGGTTGCTGAGTCAAGGCATACATATTCATTTCGCCCATCGCACCTTCCAGTGGAGCAACGAGGCGCGTGGCATGGCGGCGGTGCATTGCGTCATCATCGGCTTCGGTGCGTTCGACGTGGAGAAAAAGACCATTTACGAATATGAGGATATCCGTGGCGAAGCGCACGCTGTCGCCGTGCGCAACATCAATCCTTATCTGGTGGATGCGCCGGATGTGGTGCTAGTAAGACGAGGTACACCGATTTGTGCGGTGCCTGAAATGAAATCTGGGAACAAGCCAATTGACAACGGCAATTACTTATTTACTCCGGAACAAAAAATTGAGTTCATTGCGATTGAGTCAAAAGCAACTAATTGGTTTCGTCGTTGGTTAGGTGGTGAAGAATTTCTGAACAATATTGAGCGCTGGTATTTGTGGTTAGGAGATTGCCCACCCAATGAGCTGCACCTAATGCCAGAAGCTATGAAACGAGTGGAAGCTGTACGAAAATTTAGACTCTCCAGCAAAAGTACTCCAACGCAAAAACTCGCTGCAATGCCGACTCGCTTTCATACTGAATGTATGCCCAAAGGTGACTACATTGCATTACCTCAAGTTTCCTCGGAACGTCGAATTTTTATTCCAATCGCCTTTCTGTCACAAGATGTATTGTGCGGAGACAAATTGCGTATTGTTGAAAACGCTACCCTCTACCACTTTGGCGTCCTAACCTCGACAATGCATATGGCATGGATGCGTTCGGTAACTGGGCGTTTGAAAAGCGATTATCAATACTCCGCACTCATTGTCTACAACAACTTCCCATGGCCTGAGCTTCCCTCTCCCTCGGGGAGAGGGACTGAGGGTGAGGGAAAGCCCGCTGAAAATATCTCAGACCAGCCCTCATCCCCGGCCCTTCCCCCCGGAGGGGAAGGGAGCAAAGCGAACAAACAACGCGCAACCGTAGAAGCCGCAGCCCAAGCCGTGCTGGATGCCCGCGCACAATTCCCGCAAAGCTCGCTCGCCGAGCTCTACGACCCGCTCACCATGCCGCCCACTCTGGTCAAAGCCCACCAAGCCCTCGACCGTGCCGTGGATGCCTGCTACCGTAAAGCCGCCTTCAGCAACGATGCGCAACGGGTGGAGTTTTTGTTTGAGCGGTATCAGCAACTCACCAGTTTGTTGCCGGCGGAAGCAGTCAAGACTAAGCGTAGGAAGAAAGTGGAGTAGTGATTCGTGACGCGGAGCGTCACTGGATGCGTTACCACGCGGAGCGTGGGAACGATGGGCGCTGGTGGGAGCGTGGGAACGATGGGTGCTGGTGGGAGCGTGGGAACGATGGGTGCTGGTGGGAACGTGAGAACGATGGGCGCTGGGTGAGAGGGGGGAACGTGGTACGATGACCCCCTAATCGTTCCCACGCTCTGCGTGGGAATGCAGCCACGGACGCTCCGCGTTCCCTAACGTAAAACACAACTCCCATGGGCCGTAGCCGCTACGTCATCACCGATCCAGCGGCACCGCATTTTCTGACTTGTACCGTCATGGAATGGATGCCGGTGTTCACGCGCCCGGATACCGTGCAAATCTTGCTGGATAGCTGGGCATATTTGCGTGAACACGAAGGGTTGCAGTTATATGGTTATGTGATTCTGGAAAACCATCTGCACTTTGTCGCCCAGTCCGGGCGTTTGGATTTGAGTCTGAGCCACTTCAAATCTTTTACTGCGCGCCGGATTATTGACTACCTTGAGGCGAACTCGGTCGAACATTTGTTGACGCGTTTGCGTTTAGCGAAACGGGCGCATAAGTCAGATCGGGAGTTTCAATTCTGGCAGGAAGGTTCTCATGCGGAACTGGTTTTTAGTGAGGCGATGATGCGGGAAAAACTCAATTACATCCATGCCAATCCGGTGAAACGGGGCTATGTGGACAGTGCAGAACATTGGCGTTATTCCAGTGCTCGAAATTATGAAGGTGAAGCAGGATTGATCGAGATTGACCGGTGGGTTTGAGTCTTGACGCGGAGCGTCTAAGGCTGCATTCCCACGCAGAGCGTGGGAACGATGTATGTACGATGTACGATGTACGATGTACGATGTAACGATGTAACGATGTAACGATGTAACGATGTAACGATGTAAACGATGTAAACGATGTAAACGATGTAAACGATGTAAACGATGTAAACGATGTAAACGATGTAAACGATGTA
>CAIRAO010000319.1 GCA_903876625.1 uncultured Gallionellaceae bacterium
ATAAGAAACAATACTTTGTGCGACTGAACTGCTGAGGCCCGAGACGCGAGCCAACAGCGGGGCCGAAGCAGTATTCACATCCACACCGACTGCGTTTACGCAATCTTCGACGACCGCATCGAGTGAGCGCGCCAATTGAAAATGGCCCACATCGTGCTGGTACTGTCCGACCCCGATCGATTTCGGATTGATCTTGACCAATTCAGCTAAGGGATCTTGTAAACGACGCGCGATCGATACCGCACCGCGCAGCGCTACATCCATGTCAGGCAATTCACGCGAGGCAAATTCAGAAGCGGAATAAACTGAAGCACCCGCTTCAGAGACCACCGCCTTGGTCAGATGCAGGTCGGGATGCAGCTTGATCAGATCTTGCACCAGTTTTTCGGTTTCACGTGAGGCTGTGCCATTTCCGATGGAAATCAGCGCCACCTTGTTTGTCTCCGCAAGCTTAGCCAACTTATGCAAAGAACCATCCCAATCATTTTTAGGCTGGTGCGGATAGATGACGGCTGTATCAACAACTTTTCCAGTGGCATCCACCACGGCAACTTTCACTCCGGTACGAATGCCCGGATCAAGCCCCATTGTCGCCCGGGGACCGGCAGGCGCGGTCAACAGAAGGTCTTTCAGGTTGCGGGCAAATACTTTGATCGCTTCCGTTTCAGCTCGTTCGCGCAACACGCCCATCAATTCAGACTCCAAATGCAAAAAGCTTTTTACTCGCCAAGTCCAGCGCACGGTGTCGATCAACCATTTATCTGCAGGACGTCCTAAATTAGTGATGCCGTAATGCAGTGCGATATGAGGTTCACAGGGGTTCAGCGGAGCATCCCATTTGGGGTTTTCTGCTTCGCTGTCGAGGCGCAATTCAACGTGAAGTAACTCTTCCCGACGCCCCCGGAAAATCGCCAGTGCGCGGTGAGAGGGAATGGTTTTAAGCATTTCAGTGTAAACAAAATAATCGGCATATTTTTCAGCCGCCTCTTCTTTGCCTTCGATCACTTTGGTTTCCACTACGCCATGTGCTTGCAAATAGTTTCTTAGCACTTGCAACAATGTTGCATTCTCGGCAAAACGTTCCATCAATATTTGACGCGCTCCATCCAACGCAGCCTTGCAATCTGCCACACCGCGGTTGTCACCGTTCTCCGTTGTAAAAGCCGGACGCAGATATTTTTCTGCTTCACTTTCAGGATTCAGCATCGGGTTGGCAAGCAGTGCTTCAGCCAAAGGTAATAGCCCGGCCTCGAATGCGATTTGAGCCTTGGTACGACGTTTGGGTTTATAAGGCAGATACAAATCTTCGAGACGAGTCTTGTCTTCAGCATGCGTTATCGCATCGAGTAATTCAGGCGTCATCTTATTCTGCTCTTGAATAGACGCAATGATTGCGCTGCGTCTTTCTTCAAGCTCACGCAGATATCTCAGGCGTTCTTCGAGCAGACGCAACTGGATATCATCCAGCCCGCCTGTTGCTTCCTTACGATAACGCGCTATAAAAGGCACGCTTGCTCCCTCGTCTAGCAGTGCTACGGCAGCGAAAATTTGTTCTGGTTTTGCTGCAAGTTCAAGGGAAAGTCGCTTTTCTATGGAAGGTAGCATGAAGAAAGTAATGGTTTAATAAAATCAGGTTCAGCGCAAATGTGAAGTTTACTGTTTCACTTCAGTTGGGGGATTAAAATTATTTTCTAAATTGGTACTTAATAAAACGTTTATTATGCCGATAACAAGAGTTAGAGTAAAACCAAACCTCACATAAATTTTCAAATTAATCGAAGAATTGCAAAACGTTAAGGATAGTTGACTAGAACACTCAAACTAAATCCTTGCGCATCATGACAAGATGATATGCGAACGAACAGCGATGCAAACTTAATTTGACGGATTAGAGGTTTGACAAGATAAAATGACTGCATTGAATAGTTGAATCTGAACTGATAGTCACTTCGTTCTTATCGAATAAGTGACTAATCAAGTGACGACTAATACAAATTAAAGTATTTTGTTACTGTGCTTCAAAGGGAGAATTCAAATGACGGATGGTATTTTTGATGGGTGGAATAAGCTTAGACTTCAGGTCAAGATGCAAATTCTGATTCAAGGGATCCTGATCGTTTTTCTTGTTGCGGCACAATATTGGATAACACTCCAGTTTGAAAAACAGGTACTCAATGCTGCCAACCAGCGTGCGGATTCTGTGGCTGATGGTGCTATCAATGGTTTAAATACCTTGATGATTACCAAAGCCGGTGAGAATGAAATTATTAGTAACAAAGATAGTCGCGCATTATTTATCCAAAAAATGGGCGCCTCTGATGGAGTCAAGGAAATGCGGATCATCCGCAGCAAAGGTATCGTGGATGAATTTGGCGAGGGATTGCCTCAGGAGCACGCCATAGATGATATGGATCGCAGCGTTCTTTCCAGCGGCAAAACAGAATCAAAATTAATCATGGAAGGCAATGAGTCATGGATAAGAACCGTGG
>CAIRAO010000320.1 GCA_903876625.1 uncultured Gallionellaceae bacterium
CTGTTCGATTAACGTTGGGACACTAATGATTAATTTTATAAATTAATATATCCGCATGGCTACTTACGTATACCTACTTACGTAGGTATACTTACACTGTTGTGTCAGAATTATTAAATACTAAATCAAAATTAGATAATTATCTGTATTGTAGGGAAAACCAATTTCCATGAAATGTAAATATATGTGGCAAGGTAATTAATGTGACTGAATTATTCGAAATTTTTCCATGGCAAGATAACTATTCAGTTGGCATTGTCAAAATTGATGAACAGCATCAAAAATTGATTCAAATGCTAAATAAACTCGCCTATGCTTTAGCCACTCAATCAACTACTATCGAGTTAAAAAATATTTTTTACGAGCTCGCGCTCTACGCCGTATATCATTTTCAAACAGAGGAAAGTATTTGGCATGAATATTTCACCGGTGACGAATGGGAAGATTCTCATGTAAAGTCGCATGAAAATTTTGTGACTGAAGTTCGTAAATTACAAGATCAGGAAAGCATCAAACCTTTTAATGAGGTAATTGAAGATGTACTTTCTTATCTCACGCGCTGGCTGATTATGCACATTCTGGATTCTGACAAAAAAATGTCGATAGTCGTGCATGCTTTGCAATCTGACATGTCAATCGACGATGCAAAAATCAAAGCGAATCACGACATGAGTGGGGCGGCAGGAAAAATGTTTGAAGCCGTTCTTTCCATGAACGAAGCTTTAACTTCGAGAACAATTCAGATAATAAAAGAGAATCTGGAACGCCAAAATGTCATCGCTAAAGAATTTCTCACCTCAAAAGATATGGAAACCAACTTGAAGTCCAGGGGTATTACCGATCGTGAGCGGGATATTCTAACGTTGGTGGTTGCCGGCTATTCCAGCAAAGAAATCGCTCACCGGCTTTCCATCAGTTTCAGGACGGTAGAAACTCATCGGGCACATATCATGCAAAAAACGGGCTCCTCAAATCTGATCGAACTTGCACGAGTACATATGGTTTAGAAGGTCTTATTCCATAGAATTATAGAAATAGCTTTCCTGTTGTCAACAATCTTTCCGCATAATTTCGTTATTCCAAAGGACAACGCACATCTAAGGGGGTAGATGTGCGTAGAGGAGACACAACGGCAAGGGGTTACCGTTGAAGCTATTGTATCCAATCCATGCAAAAAAAACATCCGTATGAATACGTACGTAGAACTACTTACGTTCGTATTAAATAACTTGCCTTAGCTACTACAACCTCTTCTCTTGCCAACAAATTTAGGAATTTTACTGCGTTCGGATCTTAGGCGCATACAACAAACTAAACAGTTAGTTGAACTCGTAATTAATTCCTGCCCAACCTGCGCGTGGCGCTGCAGGTGTTCGAAATTGATCATTAGTGTTCCAGGTTGCCGGATCGGAACTAAATAAATCTCCCGGACCGGTAAATTCGTTAGTACCCAAAAGCCCAAACGTAGAATAATTCTGATTGAAGACATTATTGATGTTTGCGAATAATTTCCAGTTTCTACTCAAAACGTAATGAGTATCCAGATTTACCACTGTATAACCGGGTATCTTGCCGTGAAAATCCTGATTGTTCTCGTCACCCCTTGCATACTGACTGGACGTTGCAACAATATTACTGCCCACATACCAGGCCTGCGTGATTTCATAACCCAAGCGCAGCTTAATTGTGTTTTGAGGAACGCCGGGTATCTTGTCTCCTTTGTTCACCTGAATAATTCCATTCGTATCGGCTGTACTATTCGAACTTGAGCTTTCAGTAAAAGATGTTTGGAAAGTCACATCAATAAAACTAAAGTTAACAACAAAGCTAAATTTATCGACCTTACCATTCAACCCAAGTTCAAGGCCCTGACGCAGGGTTTTGCCAACGTTCTGGAAATAACCAGTTCCCGAGGCGCCACTGGCGATGAATTGAATATCATCGCTGTTTTCGGTACAAAACAAGCCGGTATTCCAATTCACATTTTCGCTCATACTGCCACGCAAGCCGCTTTCCCACGTGTGAGAAATCACTTCATGTAGATTTGGATCCCCTCCAAAGGCGTTAGGCAAGGCGCATGGGTGATTCGGATCGGCACACGATAATTCAATGGGGCTCGGTGCGCGCATACCCTCGTTGTAGCCTGCATACAAGCTAAGTGATTTATTGGGATTGTAATTAAAACCGATTGCTGGATTGAAGCGGCTATAATGGTGATTCCCATTTAGATCGCCAGGCACCAGTGTTGCATCTGTAATATCAAGGCTTGTCCCTGATAAATTCACTAAGGCCAAATTGTATCGACCGGATAACGTCATATACAGTTTATTTGTAATTGAAAAAATATCTGCTCCGTAAAGCCCATAGTAGTCGTTATTTGCCGTGAGCCTCACCGACTGTGGCGTATTGATCGGCTGGATACTGACGACATTGATACCAACGAGATTGGCATACTGGGTATCACTATTGAAAGTGGTGCGTCCGAAGTCCGTACTTAATCCGCCTGTCAGTTGATTGTTGTGTCCTAAAAAATTATTAAATAAAGTCAATTGAACTGATCCACCGTAGCCAATGGTGTCTGTTGTTGTAATGACGTTGCTTGCATAGGGATCACACGAGGAAGGGGCAAGAACTCCGTTACAGGTGACACTGGTCGAAGTTGATGCAACGCCATCACCGGGATAATTATTATTTGCATTGCTGTTGAATCCATTTGCCAGGCTTTGACGCAAATAAACGTTTCCAGCGAGCAACTTCTCTTCAGAGATGAAGTGACTGCCGTTCAAGGTAATCATGCCCAACTGGTTTTTGATGGAATCTGGAACTGAATAGGCTTGCTGCATGTTTCCTTGCATTTCCAAGGGGAGGCCTTGAATACCATTCATTTTATTATCAGCCAGCATCACCGAAAGATCGAGATTGCTTTTATCGTCCTGCCAGCCAAGCTTGGTGAATAATTGACTGATATCGCTTTCTGAAGCTGTTCTCCAGCCATCTTCATGAAAGACATTACCTGCGACGAAATAATCGAACCGGTCTTGCTTTCCTCCAGCGTCAAATTCAAATTCCCGACGCCCCCAAGAACCACCCGTGATGGTCGCCGAGGTACCTGGATTACTATCTCCGCTCTTGGTATGAACTGACAGTGCCCCCCCCAAAGTATTCAATCCAAAAAGCGGATTGGAACCGGGAATGAGATTAATGTTGGCAACGGCGTTGGCGGGAATCAAATCCCAGTTGACGATGTCTCCAAAAGGTTCGTTGACACGAACGCCATCAAGAAATACCGACAGACCTTGAGGGGTTCCAAGCAATGGAGATGCAGCAAAACCGCGATACATCACGTCGGACTGATAGGGATTACCCACCGTATCATTGACTGCGACGGACCCCAGATTGTTATCCATGAATTGAGCAACATTAAGGGATTTTTGCTCGTTAATGGATTTTCCAGACGCCGCCTGAACATTTGCCGGAACTTGATTGATTGGCACACCAATTCCTGGGATCGGCATTGTTCCGACAACTTCTACAGTCTCTAGCTCCAAATCTTCCGCCCTGTTCTCAGCATGTGCGACTTGTGGCAAAGCGAGTATTAAAGCTACCAACAGTAAAATTTTATTTCCATCAACGGAACGCGATTTTGCTATTACTATGGACTCAGAGACCAATTTGATCGATTGTCGAACCGCAGTCCGTGATTCATGGTTAAAAATTCTACACATTCCTTTTATTTAATCTGTAATTCGGCGCATTCTTCATCTGTAAACAACCTTGAACGAGTATGAAAGGATTTACCCTCCGGTCCCTCGAGCGAAAATGTTCCACCTCCGTGGCAGTTGATGACATCAATGATCAATTGCGTGTGCTTCCAGTATTCATATTGAGATTTGCTCATGTAAAACGGGCAGTTTCCTATATCGCCCATATATTCGTCCCCTGCCCCGATGGTAAGCTCTCCCTCCAAAAAACAATTTGCCGCACTGTTGTCACAGCATCCGCCAGATTGGTGAAATATCAAATTGTCACCATGTTTTTGCTTGAGAAATTGAATCAGTTCCAGAGCTGCTTCAGTAGCAACCACTTTTTCAACCATGATATCACCTCCATGAAAACGGGGCGGTTTCCCGCCCCAAATTGTCGCCCAAGGGCGGCTAGAATAATGCTACTGTTAGAAGAAGCCGAGCTTCTGTTCGCTGTAACTGACCAGTAGATTCTTCGTTTGCTGGTAATGGTCGAGCATCACCTTGTGGGTTTCGCGACCGATACCAGATTCCTTGTATCCGCCAAATGCAGCGTGAGCAGGATAAGCATGGTAGCAGTTAGTCCATACACGTCCAGCTTTAATTGCACGACCCATGCGGTAAGCTGTATTACCGTCACGTGACCAAACGCCTGCGCCGAGACCATACAGAGTATCATTAGCGATTGCCAAGGCTTCTGCCTCATCCTTGAAAGTCGTTACCGCAAGCACCGGACCGAAGATTTCTTCCTGGAATATGCGCATCTTGTTGTTGCCTTTAAACAACGTAGGCTCAACGTAATATCCACCGGCCAAATCTGCACTCACTTGCGCTTGCTTGCCGCCGCACAACAACTGAGCACCTTCCTGTTTGCCAACATCAAGGTAAGACAATATCTTTGTCAATTGCTCTTTCGACGCTTGCGCGCCGATCATGGTGTCGGTATCCAATGGGTTACCTTGTTTGATGGCTTTGATTCGTTCCAAACAACGCGCCATAAACTTATCGTAGATCGATTCCTGAATCAAAGCACGTGATGGGCAAGTACACACTTCACCCTGATTGAATGCAAACAGAACCAGTCCTTCGATTGCTTTGTCAAAGTAGCCGTCGTCTGCTTTGGCAATATCAGCAAAGAATATATTGGGTGATTTGCCACCTAGTTCCAACGTTGCAGGAATCAAGTTATTAGCCGCGGCTTGCGCAATGACACGTCCTGTCGTTGTAGAACCGGTGAAAGCAATCTTGGCGATGCGTTTGCTGGTTGCGAGTGGTAAACCAGCTTCACGACCATAACCATTTACAATGTTAAGCACGCCGGGTGGCAGCAAGTCAGCAATGAGTTCAACCAAAATCAGAATGCTGATCGGGGTTGATTCAGCGGGTTTCAAGACGACGCAGTTACCTGCACCAATTGCCGGTGCCAGTTTCCATGCTGCCATCAGAATTGGGAAATTCCATGGAATGATCTGACCGACTACGCCGAGTGGCTCATGATAATGGTAAGCGACGGTAGTTTCATCAATATCCGAAAGCGCACCTTCTTGCGCACGCACGCAACCTGCAAAATAACGGAAGTGATCGACGGTCAGCGGAATATCCGCATTCAATGTTTCACGGATCGGCTTGCCGTTATCAACCGTTTCGGCGTAGGCGATCAACTCAAGATTGGCCTCGATGCGATCGGCGATTTTCAGCAACAAATTAGAACGCTCAGTGGGTGATGTTTTCCCCCATTTAACTGCAGCAGCATGAGCAGCATCGAGCGCCAACTCAATATCAGCCGCGCCCGAACGGGCAACTTTGGTATAGACTTTGCCGCTAATCGGCGTGATGACATCAAAATATTCACCCTTAACCGGAGCAACCCATTTGCCACCGATGAAATTTTCGTATTGTTTCTTATAAGTAATTTTGGCACCTGCAGCGCCTGGAGCAGCGTAAATCATTTGTATTTCTCCTCGTTAAAATTATTGACGATTGATACTTGGGCGCATGAATTGTTTCTCTTTCGATGCGACCTCCACTTACACTCAAGTATCGTGCCAAGTAGATCACTAGAATTTACTCATTGATTTAATGTATTTTTATGAATTACAGGTACTCAGTGAAGCAATACTCACCTCATCGTAAAGTTCAAATCTGCAACATGAAGTTGCAAAATAGCTGTTGCAAAATGTAACAGTGGCAAAAATGTGACAGTTACATAAAACGTATTGCACATTATTGCCAACGTTCTATACTCACGAAAAAAGATGGGTATATAAATCCATAAAAAAAGGGGGGGAATGCATTTGACTTCTTATGCGCTAAATCTGCGTAGCGGGTTGGTTTTCCAGCTTGCAAATATAGGTTGCCCGCTTGGTCTTGCGCTTGACCGTTTAGGGCTTTCATGTCTGCATACGTCGGCTTCAACGCGAAAAATTTTAATCTCCGCCTTTGAATACATTCTTTTCTATCCAGCCTTTTTAAACAAGGAGCAGGAATATGGCGCATTCTGAAGCATCTTTTTTGCGTGACACCAAATCCAGTTCCTCGCAGGCTCTTGCGGGGCAAAGTCTTAAAAATCTGACTGATGTGGTTTCAATTTTGCCAAATTCAGACATCATAGGGGAATCACACAAGCGTTCCTTTTCCTATGGTTTGTCAGCGAATTTAAAGCCGCAATTTGATCCCCTGAACCGTTCCGAATTGTCACAAATAGTCGATCAAAATAAGCTCTTGCATACCCATGCCATTCCCGTCATGGAAACCCTCTATGAACAAATCATAAATACCCACAACATGGTGCTCCTGACGGATGCGAATGGTTTGATCATGCATACAATGGGAGACGACGATTTTCTCGAAAAAGCCAATAAGGTTGCGCTTAGTCCCGGCGTTGCGTGGTCGGAAGAAAGCAAGGGAACGAACGCCATTGGCACAGCAATTGCTGAGCAAAAACCGATGATGATCCACGCAGACGAACATTTTCTGCGCGCCAATCAGTTTCTGACCTGTTCCGCCGCCCCGATTCTGGATCATAAGGGCAAGGTGATCGGTGTTCTTGATGTAACAGGGGATAAGCGTAGTGTTCATAAACATACCATGGCGCTGGTACGCATGTCTGCGCAAATGATTGAGAACCAATTATTCATGGCTACTTTTCAGGATGCAATCACATTGCACTTCCATTCGCGCCCTGAATTTATTGGCACACTGATGGAGGGAATCGTTTCCTTCAACCCCAGCGGTCGGTTACTTTCCGCCAACCGCGTTGGCCTGTGTCAACTCGATTTGTCTGTGGCCGCTCTGCAGTCGCACACTTTCAGTTCGCTGTTCGGCTTACCTATTTCCGCCCTGTTTGATCATTACCGCACCTCTGCCCCCAGTTTTCTTACCCTTTGTATGAACAACGGCGTAAGGGTATTCGGTCGCGCGGTATTCCGTTCCCACAATAGCGTTTTTCAAAATAGTGTCAGTCAGAATGACAAACCTGATAATTTAGTCAGCGCCACAAAAGTCTCTGAAAAAGGCGCGAGCAGCAACGTCAACGAAAACGCCAGTTTGCGCCCAAGGGGTTTGCGTTACCTGAATACCGGCGATCCTCAAGTTTCGATCCTGATCGAAAAGGTGCAAAAAGTGTTGGGGCGAGATATAACCATTCTGATAGAGGGTGAGACGGGAACAGGCAAAGAATTGCTTGCGCAAGCGATTCACAAGGACTCTCCTCGTGCGAACGGACCGTTCGTCGCAGTCAACTGCGCTTCGATTCCGGAAACATTAATTGAATCTGAGCTGTTTGGTTATGAAGATGGTGCTTTTACGGGTGCCCGTAAAAAAGGCAACAGTGGCAAAATACTTCAGGCCAACGGTGGGACACTTTTTCTTGATGAAATCGGCGACATGCCGCTTAACCTGCAATCACGTTTGTTGCGCGTTCTCCAGGAACGCATGGTCACACCGCTTGGGAGCACCAAATCGATAGCGGTCAATGTTGAACTGATTTGCGCCACAAACTGCAATCTGCGCGAGATGATAGCCCAAGGTGAATTCCGCAAGGACCTCTACTACCGCTTGAACGGTCTGGTAGTAAAACTTCCGGCTTTGCGCGATCGCACCGATCTCGAAATCATTGTTGAAAAAATTCTTTCTTTTGAATCGAGCAATATTAGCTATTCTATCGCACCTGAGATCATGGAACTGTTCAAAAAACATAGCTGGCCGGGAAACTTTCGCCAGTTAACGAGCCTGCTACGAACTGCAATTGTCATGGCCGGTGATGATCGTGAAATTCGGCGCGAACATTTGCCAGATGATTTCCTTGAAGAAATAATAGCTGCCAAAATTGAACATATTGAAGCAAAAAAATTTACCGATATTGTCGATCACTCAATAAAAAACGATACCAACATGGATGGAGTAAAAATATTAGCCATAAAAAAAGCACTCGAGGAACATAACGGCAAGGTCTCGGCAGCAGCTAGAGCACTTGGGGTTTCCCGCAATACGATCTATCGGAATATGAACTTAAAATAATAATGTTTTTTCCGGTTGATCCTGGTTCATCGTGTCGCCTGACCGGAACACCTTCCACAATGAATAATTAAGCCAGGTGGCATTCAATTTGCTTACTTGCCGCCCACCCTATCAATTTAAAAAACTTTCTAAAAAACCCTATGAATAAAAATATTTATCTTAATACTCCGCAACAAATTCAATTAACCAGATATGTAATAACCACAAGTGTATTTCTGTGCATACAATTGCAAGTCATACCTAATGCGAGCGCTGAAGAAATCCAGCTTGATCCGGTCGTGGTGTCTGCAAGCCGAACAGAACAACGGATGATAGACACGGCCGCTTCGATAGACGTCGTCAATTCCCAACAACTTCACAACGGCCAAGCGGAGCAAAATCTGTCGGAACCCTTGGCGCGCACGCCAGGCATCTTTGCCCTCAACCGTCAGAACTATGCGCAGGACCTGCTGATTTCCTCGCGCGGCTTCGGCGCCAATTCAGCCTTTGGTGCGCGCGGGATCAAGTTAATTGTTGACGGAATTCCCGGCACTGCGGCTGATGGGCAGGGTCAGATTTCGCATATCGACCTCCCTTCCGCCGACCATATTGAAGTGATGCGCGGACCTTTTTCCGTGCTGTATGGAAACTCTGCCGGGGGGGTCATTAATGTGTTTACCGAAAACGGCAAACCCGGTGTGGAGGCATCACCCTATTTCTCTGCCGGCTCTTACGGACAACGCAAATATGGCCTGAAGGCTGACGGTGAACAGAATAATATCAATTACGTCATCGATGCAGGAACTCTGCATACCGACGGCTATCGTGATCATAGTATCGCTGACCGGAAAAATGAAAACGCCAAACTGGGTTTCAAATTTGGTCAGGACACTTCGGTAACGGTAGTAGCTAATAATGTTAATCTGACAGCGCAGGATCCGCTTGGTTTGACTGCGGCGCAGTTGCAGATCAATCCTCGTCAATCTGGTACGAATGCAGTGACTTCTGATACAAGGAAAAGCGTTGATCAAACTCAGGTTGGCGTTGATTTAACCCAGCGTATCAGTGCGAACGATTCAATTACACTAACCCCATATCATGGTGAACGCCACACTATCCAATATCTTGCAGCAACTGGTGCAGCAACCACGGCATTTAATGGTGTAATCAATTTGCAGCGCGAATTTTATGGTATGAACAGCAAATGGCTTCATACCGGAATGGTCGGTGACATGCCGTTGAAACTTGTTACCGGACTGGATAACAACCAAAACCAGGATCATCGCCAAACGTTCAATAATGTATCAGGACTACAGCAGCCCTCAACAACTGGTCAGGATTACGGAATGAGTGCGCGTAATCTCGACGAATATTTGCAGGGTGAATTGCGCCCCAGCGAGAAACTCGCATTCACTGTCGGTGCACGTCACTCGGAAACCACCTTGAATGCAACTAGCAATAACACCTTGGCAAGCCTAGGGGCACACACCTATCAAGCCACAACCGGTCTGGCCTCGGCGCAATACTATTTGCGGGAAAATACGAACGTATATCTGTCTTACGGCACCGGCTTTGATACGCCCACCTTGAACCAGATCATATACAGCGCGGCTTATGTGAATGCGACTCCGGTAGTTACCAATACCGGCAATATCGGATTAAATGCGGCAAGCACGCAACAAGTGGAAATAGGATTAAAGAGCGAGATTTCCCATGCTGCAAGGTTTACTGTTGCCCTGTTTGATGCCAATACCTCTGACGATATCGTCGTTGCATCGAGCAATGCCGGCAAGACCGCCTATATGAACATTCCCAAGACAAAGCGCCAAGGACTGGAGTTGAATACTCAGTGGCAATTACCCTATCAGTTGCAAGCGAGCTTGGCTTATACTTTCGTGGATGCGACGGTTCAACAGGCTTATACCGAAAAAGTCAGCAACGCTTCCAAGCTGGTCAATGTCGGTAACCGCATTCCGGGCGTTCCAAGACAAGGCTTGTTTGCCGAACTGATGTGGCTCAACGCAGACAAGTCAATTGAGTTTGCCGTTGAGGGCAAGGCAGCAGACAGCATCGCTGCTAATGATTTGAATCTGGAGTCTGCCAGTGGTTATGGCATCATGAACTTGCGTGCGGTATTCAGGCAAAATGCAGATGCCTGGTCTTTCTCCGAATTTGCCCGATTTGATAACGTGTTTGATCGTGCTTATGTGGGTTCCGTCATCGTCAATCAGGCAAGCAGTCAGTTTTACGAAAGTGCGCCCGGTCGTAACTGGCTAGCTGGGGCTAAGGCTACCTACAAATTCTAGTCATGGTGGTACATCGTTTCAAGCATTTTCAATAACAGCATTTTCAATAACCAATCGATAAATATATTTAGGAAAACTTCACATGAGTTCAATGTCCAAAAAGAATTACTTCCTGATTGCTGTGGCGCTTGCAGCAACTTTACCGGTTTCGTCTTTTGCTGATAACAAAGGAGTCGCCTATGTTTCCAACCAAGAAGGTGGCGTAACAGTTATTGATCTGGAAACGATGCAACCCAAGGGAACTCTTGATATCGCCGCCAAGGGTCCTCGGGGAATCGGTGTTACAGCCGACGGAAAATGGCTGGTCACTGCAAACAAGGATGACGGCAATATTTCGGTAGTAAACACGGCTACCGGAAAACTGGATAAACAAATCTTCATCGGTAAAAACCCCGAGTTTGTGCGAGTGCAAGGCAACATGGCTTACGTAACCTTCGAACCAAGCTTGCAGGCAGGCGCGAGTCCGCAACCTGCTCCCCAAAAAAGCGAAAAGGGGGACGAGAATAAAGTGCCGGGTCACGTGGCAATTGTTGATCTGGTCGCAGGCAAGATCATTGTAGACATCGTGGGCAAACCCGAGACCGAGGGTGTTGAGTTCACCAAAGATGGAAACAAGCTCATTGTCACCAACGAATCGGATAATTCCATTAGCGTGCATGAGGTAAGTTCCGGCAAACTGCTTAACACTATTTCACTGGCAAAGTACGGCGAACGTCCGCGCGGCATCAAAGCCTCTCCAGACGGAAGCATGTATGTAACCACGTTGGAGTTTTCCAACAAGATGCTTGTGCTCAATGACAAGTTTGAACTGATCAAAGAAGTGCCCACGGGCAAAACTCCCTATGGTGTATCGTTTGACAAGGAAGGCAAACGAGTTTTTGTAGCGGAGAACAAGGAAAAAATGCTGCAAGTATTCGACGCAAAAACCTGGGAAAAGATAAAGGACATACCCACCGGTGACCGTTGCTGGCATTTTACTTTTACGCCGGACAACCAGCATATTCTGCTTGTCTGTGGCCGTTCCAATGAAATAGTGGTCATTGATGCCGATCGACTGGAGGTGACCAAGCGAATCAGCAATAGCGGTCTACCATGGGGAATCGTGACTTACCCTAAATCAATGGGAAGTCTGGATCAGCCTTAATACTTTCCTCACTAAAATAGCCAGTATCCCTCTACTAGAAGGGATGCTGAAAACCCCTGAATCAAGCCCATTTAGTTCCTTAATTTGAGTTCAATTCCGTTGAAGCCAAATTCAATTTTTGTTTCCAAATGGAACAGTTGCTCCTTTTTGAAACGTTAAACGCCAAGTCTCTAAATCAATTGCATTAACACCTTTGACTTAAAAAAATTAATTCGTTAAGCAAAGTGTGCTAGATTTGCACCGTTAAACGATATATCCCCTTTTCACTTAATGGGTTACGCTTGCACATAACGAACAAAGTCAGATTGAGAGCAAATTCAATACCTAGTGGCATATAAATTGCATAAATATTCCGCGTAGGTCTAATAGTTTATTGATCTGCATGGTTACTGTGTGATTGACGCCCTCGAGTTCAATTTTTCAGTTAATCAAGCAGATCAATAATCAATTAGGCCTTCAAGGCAAATTTAATGAGGGGGGATTTCCTCATGTAACAAATGCACTTACTGGTTTCTTTCATCACTTAGTTTGGCCCGTTTTACTTTTATAAATAAATTGAGGAGATACAAATAATGCAAAAGAAAATCATCGCTTTGGCTGTTGCAGGTGCAATAGGAAGTATCGTTGCAGGATCTGTTTTCGCGGCAGATGCTCCAGCAACGGTATATGGCCGTATTGACTATGGTTACCAATCTACCAGTGGAGACAGCGGTGGCCTTAAAAACCAAAAATCTACAAACGCCTTCGCTTCAGGTATTGAAGCAGGCAGCCGTATTGGCATCAAGGGTGCAAGTGATCTGGAAAACGGCCTGAAAGCGATTTATGAAGTTGAATTCGGTATTTATTTGGATCAAGCAAGTGGCCCTGATGCAGCTAGTAAAACAGGAGCAGTCACATCCTCGGGCTCAGATGCAAAATGGACCAACCGTCACTCATACATTGGCGTGACCGGCGACTTCGGCACTGCTGTTGGTGGCCGTCTGGATGGCGTGCGCTATGGAATATTCCAGGCTTATGATCCGTTCGGTGCGGGCGGCATGGGTAACTTCACACAAGTCACCCGCCAAGTAGATCGTGCGAATAACGCAATTGCTTACATCACACCAAACTTTAGCGGCTTCAGCGGCTTGGTGGCGTACGGCACTGCTATTCTGGGTGCTGAAGCTGGTGGTGCAGGCTTAGGAGGTCTGAATCCAAAAACTGGTGAAGCTGCAGGCAACTTAGGTGACTTCAAGCTGAACACCATCATGGGCAAATATGAGCAAGGGCCTTTAAGCGTGACACTCGATTGGGAACAAGTAACGGCTGGCAACATTGGTAGTGGTGCTGGGGTAGCAGGAAGCCTTTCGGACAAAATTACCGTTACGACAGTTGGTGGTTCCTATGATTTAGGTGTGGCAAAGGTTTCCGCACTCTATGACCAGCTGCAAGATACGCTGGACAGCGTTGGCGATATTCAGAAAACGGTCAATATGTTGATCGGTGTCAAGGTTCCAGTTAATGCGTTTACTTTCAAAGCCAACTATGGTAAATCGCAAAATAAACTTAGCGGTGTTACAGATGGTGATACCACCAAATTTGGTCTCGGCTTGGATTATGCATTGTCCAAGAGCACCAATTTGTATGCTGATTACGGTTCAATCACCAACGGCACTGGTGCAGCTATTGCCATCAGCGCAGCCGCAAATGCCTATGGCCCGACAGGTTCTTATGGTGGCGGCTCAGTTGGTCTTGGTGGTGCAACCGGTATCGACTTTGGTATGGCACTTAAATTCTAATTCCAGCTTCGGCTAGTTTTAGTTGAGTTCAGCGGGCATCTTCGGATGCCCGTTTTTATTTGCTGTAAATAGTCTGCACTTGTTCACAGAAAATTTGCACAATTTTGGTGGTGAGTGTTTCTGCAAAACCAACTACTCGGAGATTGTTTTCACCGACCGGTGGCATTCACGTTGGATGGGTTGATATCGCTTAGAAAGATTGATCCCACTTTGTCCATATTTATTTGGGTGTACCTAAATAGTGTTGGTCATTCTTTTTCAATACACTTTAGGTTTTTCATGCAATGATCCCCCTTCCCAACCCTCCCCCGGAGGGAGAGGGAGTGAAAAGCTGATTCCTCTTCGGAGAAATGAATTTGCTCCCTCTTCCGGGTGCCCGGCCACAAGCTTTTTGGACACCGGGGGAGGGTTGGGGAGGGGGTGCACTTTAACTTTATGACTAATGACTTAAAACTCTATTAACTTGCAACGTTGCGGTTCCACCAACTCTATTTATTGACATTAATTTTGAGTGCACTAAAGAGTGCGGCGGTAATTGCTGAATACCTTGAGCGAAGTTGAAGTTTCATGGAAAAGACTTTCACTCATCGTGATTGAGACCGATGATAGCTAAACATCTCTTTCCGAATCGACAACTATTCGTACTCAAGCAAATATATTACCTATCAAAGTCCCATCAACGACGAATCAGTTTTTTGTGTAGTAACCTACCCCTAACAAGACATTACCGACACGCTGAATCAAGGTGTGCTTATGTTCAACTGCATTGGTAGCAGGGTTGCGCCAGACGTAGTCAACTTCTCCGCTACCCTTTTGTTTTGCGATCTCGATCATTTCCTTAAACAGGGGTTTGCCAGCCGCATCAGTCAAGTCTCTCACATCGACCCCGGTTAGATTCGGTGCCGCACCGGAAGCCCGATATTTGCCATCGTCCAGACCTACGGCGAAGACATATTCGTCGTTAAGAACAAACCCTCCTGAGGGATCATTGAACGTTTTGAAGGCAGCTCTTTCACCGGATTTTTCCACAAGCTCAACCGCTTTATTGAGCAATGCAGTTGCTTGCTCAATCGAACTGCGGGGGATGTAATAGCCGACGCAAACAAGATATTTTCCCACCTTGCGGAATAAAGTCGTTTTGAGTTCTTCGCGATTCGCGACGTGGTTGAGCCAGACATATTTTATGGTGCCGGAATCGCTGGTTCTTGCCTTGTCCAACATTTCGCGTATGAATGGCTTGCCGGCTGCATCTTGCAGATTGGTCACGTTCAGGCCGATGAATGTACTGGATGCCCCGCCACTGGCGTACATGATGCCATCCAGACCCACCATATAAACGTAGTACTCATCGTTAACAAAGGCACCCTTGCGATCACTAAAAGCCGCTTCAGATTTTTCCGGGCCATTGCTTTTAAGATAGTCAACGGCACGATCAAGCAATTCACCTGCCTTTTTAGCTTCGCTGCGCTCAATGGCACCCATTGGTGCAGGTGATGAACCCGCAGGAGCGTTATCTGCGGCATAGGCAGAAAATACCGCAGCAGATAAAAACGCCAACAGAAGCACCCGATTCAATTTCATACTATTTCTCCAGTTTATCTTGATCTCAAGGGGTAACTAAATCCACACCGTGGTTGGAAAATATTTTAGCCATTTCGCCTGAGGCAATCAGTTCATTGGTGGCATCTTGCACTGCCTTGACGAGCTCAGGATCACTCTTTTTCACAGACATGCCGATAACCCAGCCTTTGGGCGGTAAACGCTGAAAAGGGACTTCGCTGATTTGAAAATTGGGATCTTTTCCAATAACAGATTCAATCTCGGATTTGGTGGCAAGCACGCCATCGAGTTCACCTGCTTTTAGTTTTTCAAGCGCTTGAGTTGCGGTATCGAAAATCTTGACTTTCTCACGGAATTTCCCGTCCTCGGCACCCAGAAGAACAAGCGCAGCGATGGATACTTTCTCTGCGCCAATATACTTTCCTTCCATTGAATCGAGGTTATCAAATATCGGCACCTTGCGGATATCGCGTACCAGACGCACGAGCTCGCGATGATAAGGGGCGAAAATTTCTACCTTGTCATTCTGCACTCTTAATATCTGATCTACCGGTACATGCAGCATGACGTCGGCAGGACCATAGCCGAGGTAATGGCCTTTCCAGACCATATTGCGCAAGTCATCTCCCAGGCTTTCCCCTGCTTGAAACGGGAGCAATTGAAGCTTCAATCCCAATTTTTTAGCCAAAGCATCAGCCAGATCGATATCAATCCCTTTGTTATTGTCAGAAAACGGCGCAAATTCGGTATAAACAGCAACCTTCAATATGCCGGACTGCTTGATCTTCGCATACTCATCGTCAGCCTGAGCCGAGTAGGAAACACAAAAGCACGCGAGCATAAATATCGCGGAAGAAACCTTAAATATTAATTTGTTCATTGGGTGTAATTATGTTCTATAAAATAATTCGGACTTTTCGTGATGCGAGAACGTTCCCGAGTCAAAGAGTTCGGGAACAATTCAGTCTAATCTGTTCCACGTCTTGATTCAAGATAGCTCTTGATCGCCCAAATTGCTTCCTGTTGGAAAAAACTCTCGAACGGTGGCATATAGACTGCATCATTGCGTACTTTGCCTTTACGAACTGAAAGCAGGAAATATTTATCCGTTTCCTTGAAGCAAGCCTGCTTTTTTACCTCATTCTTCAGATCAACGCAGTCACGATCCAGCAAGCGCAGATCCGGCGCAATACCACCCGATTTGGCTTCTATACCATGACAACGCGCGCAATTCTGGGTATAGGCAGATTCACCTACTTTTATCGCTTCTTCCAATCCGCGATAAGGATTTTGATCGCGCCATTCTGTTCCTACAACAGGCAGTTTAGAAGTGTCTACCGTTTCAGGAATCTCGTCGCCAAGTGCGGTGATATACGGTGGCGCAAATGCGGCAGCCAACAAACAGAGAGTAGTGATCGTTTTACGAATATTTTTCATGAAATTTCCTCGATAGCATTTTGAAAGATTTTGAGGACTAATAATGCAATTGTCATGCCATGCAAATTAAGCAGCCCGATACAACTTTGTCAGGTTAGAAACTAAGTGCCTGAGCGATCTTACGAGCGAGATTAATCAGGCCAAGGTCACAAAAAAAAGGCATTGAAGATCAACTGCGCCTTCAATGCCTTTAGTTCGTGAAGGATTACTTATTTAGCAAGTTTGAAAACCCATACTGAACCGCCTTGCTCAAGGAAGTTAACTTTCTTGGCAACATCTCCGCCCCACAATGGAACCGCACCACCCCAGCCGGAAACGACAGCAACATATTGAGTTTTGCCTTCGGTCCATGTGATTGGAGGAGCTACGATGCCGGAGCCAGTTTGGAATCTCCATTCTTCCTTACCTGTTTTAGCGTCAACTGCTTTCAGGTATCCTTCAGGAGTTCCGTAAAACACCAGGCCACCAGCGGTTGTCAACACCCCACCCCAAAGTGGCGCGTTGTTCTTGATTTCCCAAACACGTTTGCCTGTCTTGGGATCAATCGCACGCAAAGCACCGATGTAATCATCATTGAGAGGATGAATGGTGAAGCCTGCACCCAGATAAGCGCCGCCTTTCTTGTAGCTAATTGGCTCATTCCAGATATCCATGCCCCATTCATTTGCTGGAACATAGAACAACTTGGTTTGAGGGCTATAAGCCATAGGCATCTGATTCTTGCCGCCCAAGAAAGAGGGAGCCGCGAATACAGTTTCACCCTTCTTGCCCTCTGCTCCCTTGGTAGGATCACCAGGGTGTCCTGCTTCAATGAAGTTTGGACGACCGGTCTTCAGATCGATACTGGAAGCCCAAGTGATCTTGTTGACGAAGGGGAAGGCATTGACCAACTTACCGTTGTTAGCATCGATCACGTAGAAGAAACCGTTACGGTCAGCTTTTCCGCCTAGACGCTTGCCATCTTGATCGAAAGTCACGAACTCGTTGACGCCGTCATAATCCCAACCGTCGTGAGGTGTCGTCTGATAACTCCACTTGATCTGTCCAGTGGTTACATCAACAGCAACGGTGGACGATGAGTACAAGTTGTCACCGGGACGTGTATGGCTATTCCAGGGAGCCGGGTTGCCCGTTCCGAAATATGCCAAGCCTGTCGATTTGTCGTAAGAGCCTCCTAACCAGGTTGAACTGCCACCGGTTTTCCACAATTCACCAGGCCAAGTTGCGTTGGTGGTTCCGGAAATGCCATTGTCAGATTCCTTGCCGTCAGCATCGTATTTCTTGCCCATATAGCCTTCAATTGTCGGACGAGTCCAGACCAATTGGCCGGTCATCGGGTTGCGCGCTTCAACACGGCCCACGATACCGAATTCGCCACCTGAAACACCAGTCAGCAACAATCCTTTGGCGATCAGTGGAGCAGCGGAAATGGAATAGCCGGCTGCATAATCATCTACTTTTTCTTTCCAGACTACTTTGCCGGTATCCTGATCCAAAGCGACCAGTTGTGCATCAAGCGTTCCGAATATCACCAGATTTCCATACAGCGCAGCACCGCGGTTAACGACGTCGCAGCAAGGCATGATGCCATCTGGTAAGCGATGTTCGTATTTCCATAATTTGGTACCGGTCTTGACATCAATTGCAAAGATGCGTGAGTAAGAAGCTGTCACAAACATTTTGCCGTTGTAAACCAGCGGTTGAGATTCTTGACCGCGTTGTTTTTCA
>CAIRAO010000321.1 GCA_903876625.1 uncultured Gallionellaceae bacterium
AAATAGGTGAATGGGTCATTCGCGAAGCTTGCAACCAGATGAAGTTATGGCACGATGAGATGCAAAACGAGTTGACTATCGCCGTTAATCTATCGCCACTACAGTTGCGCCAACCCGATTTGATCGAATTCGTTAAAAATGTGCTAGACGAATCCGGCATTGAACCGCGATTTCTGGAACTTGAATTTACCGAGAGCGCGATCATGCAAAACGTGCATGAAATAACTTCAATCATGAAAAATTTGAAAGCGCTCGGAGTACATCTTTCCATTGACGATTTCGGCACCGGTTATTCAAGCCTGTCTTATCTTAAACAGTTCCCGGTGGATAAGTTAAAGATTGACCAATCTTTTGTGAGTAATATAACGCAAGACCCTAACGATGCCGCCATCGTTCAAGCGATTATCGCTCTCAGTCGGACGTTGGGACTGGTTTCTATTGCCGAAGGAGTGGAGACAGAAGCGCAATTGGGCTATTTACGCTCCTTGCATTGTCAAGAAATGCAGGGATATCTCTACAGCCGACCTTTACCTGCTAAAGAATTTGGCGCATTGATTTCGCGCGGCAAAATTCTTGAAACGAGTTCATCTGAAAAAACCCTACTCTTGGTCGATGACGAAGAGAATGTCCTCATATCTCTTAAGCGTATCTTGCGGCGCGAAGGTTATAAGATTCTTTCCGCTTGCAGCGGCGAAGAGGGGCTTGAGGTATTGGCAAAAAATACTGTGCATGTCGTACTTACTGATCAACGTATGCCCGGTATAAGTGGTGTGGAGTTTCTTCATCGCGTGAAGATCATGTATCCCGATGTGGTTCGTATGATCTTAAGCGGATACACCGAGGTGGGCACGCTGACTGATGCTATCAATAAAGGTGAAATATACCAATTCATCACAAAGCCATGGGAAAACGAATCAATCATTTCACTAATTCGAGAGGCTTTCGTGCGTTATGAAATGTTGAAACGGCCAATGAATTAAAAACCACCAACTCAATTGGGGGCTCCCAAATAATAGTCCCATTTTGTAGAAGCGAATTAATGTTACGCGCAATATTTAAGAGAAGTCGTTAGATTTTAGCTTCAATATTTTCGATCAAAATTGACTATGGAGAGAACACTCAACATTCGATATTGCTTTCTTCTTATGAATGAAAGAGAAGCGATTATCGAGGTAAAAATCGAAAAATTGACAATGGAGTCACTGCCGGATAGCTCTGACACCACGCCCTACTGGTGCAAGCTTGATTTTCATCAATGCCCAAATTGCCCTTTGCAAGTCGAGACCACTCCCTATTGCCCTCTCGCTACAAGGCTTGTAAAGATCATGGCAACATTCCAGGATGTAAGCTCATATGATGAAGTTGAAATTAATGTGACTACACCTGAAAGAGTGGTCTCAAAAAACACGACTGTACAGCGCGCGGTAAGTTCACTGATGGGGCTTGTCATGGCGACAAGCGGTTGTCCTCTTATGTCATTCCTGAAACCAATGGCACGCTACCATCTTCCGCTGGCCACCGAAGAAGAGACATTGTTCAGAGCCGTTTCGACTTATCTATTGTCCCAATATTTCAGGCATAAACAATCGCAGAGCACAGACTTTGAATTGAGGAACCTGAAGAAAATATACAGCGAAATTGGTACCGTCAATATGGCTATGGCATCTCGCCTGAGTGCTGTTAGCACGCAAGATTCTGCTGTGAATGCGGTCGTTTTACTGGATATTTTTGCCAAAATGCTACCCTACTCGATAGAAGAATCATTGGGAGATATACGCTACCTTTTTCTACAAGGTTGATAAATTACAGCTTACGCAATTAGTTGAGCGATAATGCGGTCATTACTTCTGTTTTTTATAGCCAATTATTTGGAAAGATGAATCGTGCACCGGTTATTGCAACGCCAGATTAAACGTTTCCTCAAAGATGCCCCACTTCAGTCTGAGGAATTTGCGACTTTTCTTGACGCAGTCAGCGAGGCATATAATCAAAGTGATTCTGATTTAGGGACAGTTGAACGCTCTCTTGTATTAATGTCAAATGAGCTGAACGAAGCAAATTCCGGATTGCGAAACGAATTAGCAGAACATAAAAAAACCGAACAGGCGTTATTAAAAGAAAAAGAGGAACTTCGCATTCTGATCAATAAACTGGAAGAAACGAAGAACCAATTGATGCAATCAGAGAAAATGGCTTCAATCGGTCAACTCGCTGCCGGGGTAGCACATGAGATCAACAATCCTATAGGCTACGTCTATTCAAATCTTGGAACTCTGGAAAAATATCTACAAGATACTTTCGAGCTGTTGGCAATTTACGAACAAGCAGAAAATGCAATTACCGATGATGAGGTACGAACAAAACTCACGTCCTCAAAAGCAAGATTGGATATTGTTTTTCTGAAGGAAGACTTACCCTCTTTGATGATCGAATCAAAAGAAGGGATCACACGAGTCAAAAAAATTGTACAGAACCTAAAGGATTTTTCGCATTTAGACACGACAGACCAATGGAACTACTCCAACTTGCACATCGGGATAGACAGCACACTTAATATAGTCAACAACGAGATCAAATACAAAGCGAATGTTATAAAAAATTACGGAGACATTCCTGAAGTTGAATGTCTTTCATCGCAACTTAATCAGGTATTTATGAATCTATTGGTCAATGCAGCACATGCAATTGAAACTCAAGGAACAATTACAATCAGCACCGGAAAGAGCAATGACGAAGTATGGGTGGAAATATCAGATACGGGAAAGGGTATTGCACCTGAACATATGCAAAAGATTTTCGATCCGTTTTTTACAACCAAACCAGTTGGCAAAGGAACCGGACTTGGATTATCACTTTCTTATAGCATCATCGCCAAGCATAACGGTAGGTTCGAAGTCAGAAGTAAATTAGGCGAAGGCACGAGTTTCAGAGTTTGGTTGCCTGTTAAACATGTACAGGAAAATTCTCAGCCAACTCAGGGAAGCGCGAAAACGAAAACGTAACGCATGCAAGGTGATTGAGGAGTAAAAATTGGTAGCAATAGCTCATGACAAAATTGAGGTGGCTAAACAACCCTACCATATTAGACAGGCTCTCGGTAAATTAACCCTAGATGATATCGGTATGTCTGCATAAACCATGAATAACATTCCAAAAG
>CAIRAO010000322.1 GCA_903876625.1 uncultured Gallionellaceae bacterium
ACGAACTTTGCCTCGCCAGGCAAGAACCGAATGCGACGTTTTATTGAAACGTTACCTGCCAACTCATCAAAGAATGCCTGAAATTGTTTGATCTGCTCTATGCCCCACTCGTTAGGTACACCGCACACCGCCTCCGGAAGATTGCCTTCAGTATATAAAGACATTTGACTTACCATACGATTCATCCCAAGTAGGATTGTATGCATTACCTGTTCGGTAGGGCTCCACCCGTAGAACTTGTTAACGGTAACATTGAAAGGATGATAGATCAAGGGCAGACACATACCACGCCCCTCAGGTTGGTTTTTAGGATCGGCGTGCCATCCTCGTTTTTGGCAGTCATCGCAAAGCCCAGCAGTCATATTTATTGCAGGGCTACCCTTGATAATCTCTTGATAAGCGGGGTTTGGGGGATTTGGCCGCCACCCCTGCGGATCATGAAGAGGCTTGATCACCCCACCATCGATACACCGGAGCGCCATCAACTCTTGATCCTGATTTAAGACGGGCCAAATCGACAGAGCATCGGTCACTAAGACTTCCTCGACAATCATATTCATCCACTGCCGGAAGGTATGTTCGCGGTCGGGATTCAGGAAGAACTCATTCAGCATCGCAATTCTTTCATCATCATGATTGCGCGCTTCGTACTGTTTCTTCTTCTCGCCGGGTTGGCGTTTCGTCCGAAATGCCCACGGCATCTCCAGGATCTGCACCTTGCGCGTCTCAATGCAGAGCCGCACGATATCGTACTTCGCTAGCATTCTCAGTTGATCGAAATCGGGACTGCCGGGCTGCTCTTGGCGTGGCTGAAAGAATAGGTTAGCACCGAACGGATAATCGAAGACACGCGGCAATGTGCCAGATGGCGCTATCGGGGCCATCGGCTGATTCGGCGACATCCAACTAGTGCCGCTAACCGTGTCGATGATATTGCGTACACCGGTCGCTAAGACAATCTCCGATGGATTGATGGCGCGTTCCTGCGCACCGGGAGGGAGCGTCGGGAGTAACGCCTTAGCGAGATTTCCAGCGATGTTTATCATGCCGATTATATCACTTCATGTATGTATTACTGAGCCTGGTTCGCATTGGCCATGGCGAGTAGGAATGCTATTAGAGCGAATGCCCACAGTCCGCCAGTCACTCCCCACGTGCGGTAGGCCGCATACACCGCCGCCGCCATCGCTAGGACCATCATTACGTTCGGATGAAACACCCCTGCAATAGCACCCGTTACGACACGTGCTATTACATTTCTTACACCGGCAGCCAAACTATTCATTACCATCTCCCACTCGCGGCAATAGTGACACCGGTAGCCGATGCCTGTATGGTCATGCCACCCCAAAACACCTTACACCCTAGCGGATTGCTCGCCCGTATGAGGCCAACCCATGTCGTTCCTTGACTTGCTCCGGTCGGTGTGATTGGAACAGCATTCAGAAAATATGCGGGTGTAGCCTGATTATCACGAATCGTGACATTCACCGAGGAAGTACCCGGAGCTATTGAGAGGTCCAGTTGGCACACGCTCAGATTCTGGGCACCGGTTGGGTTTCCGTCAGATACCAGTGCACCGATGTCCATTGCCGATGTTGGAATCCCTTGCGCTTTGATAATCCAATCCCGCTCAAATGTAGGCGGTTGATCGGCATCAAGCAAGTGAACAGGCTTTAGGGCTCCAGATTCATCATAGAAACGGCGCGGGTCAAGGAATGCCAGCTTGGCGTATTCAGCAAGCACACGGTCTTGGGTGATCTCTGTGCGCTGCTCTCTGGCCTTCATTCTTTCGGACAAGCACGCCTGAACATTAGGTTTTATAAGG
>CAIRAO010000323.1 GCA_903876625.1 uncultured Gallionellaceae bacterium
GAGATGCCCTGTGCGTATTCTGACAGCCTTTGGCACTTTGGAAAAGTAAAAAGGTAAATCAAGTCTCCAGGTAGTGTTCTATATGGCTTAAAAATGCCCGTGTCTTTGCCGGTAAAAAGCGGCGCATAGGCATTACTGCCCATGCAGAAATAACGGGAAGATTCCATTCGGGTAACACGCGAACAAGCCGTTTGAGCCGCAAATCTTCAGTAACGGCGCGATCCGGTAATGTGCCTATGCCCGCACCGTCCAACAGTAATTGGTGGATGACATTGGGAGAATTCATACCGAGCCTGCCGGGAGGAACGTTCTCCCATATTTCTTTTCCACGTGATAATTTCCAGGGAATGGGCGTTCCATTTGTGGTGAGCATACGAACTGCGGTATGTTGCATCAGATCATCCGGATGCTGTGGCATGGGATGGAGTGCGAGATAGATTGGACTCGTATAAATACTGAATTTATGTTCATCAATTTTTCGCGCAACCAGATTCGCATCATCATCAAGTTCACCCATGCGGATCGCCAAATCAAAACGTTCGCCAATTAGATCAACACGGCGTGAGGATAGATCGAGTTCGATTTGAACTTCGGGATAAGTTTCGACAAAGGTGGCAACCGCTCGCGAGAGTCGTTGTCGGGCGTAATCATCCGGCATCGAAATACGTAACCGACCACGCGGCTGCGCATCCTGGCTGCGCACGAAATCCTGCACTGTTGCGACTTCTTCGGCAACGCGCCTGCTGTGCTCGAGAAATTCCTGGCCGAAGTCAGTCAAGGTCAATCTGCGCGTTGTGCGCAGTAATAAACGCTGTCCCAACAATTCTTCCAGGTTAGTTAAACGGCGTGAAACAGTAGCTTTGGGCATGCTTAGCTGTTCGGCAGCGCGTATAAGGCTTTGCTGTTCGACTATTGTTGCGAACAGGATCAAATCATCAGCAGATATATTCTTTTGTTCCATTTCCGGAACAGTCTATCTCGAATTTATGACTTTATCTATCTTTTCGAGTCGCTTAATATGCAACTAATTTACTCCACTAAGGAGACGTCATGAACAAAGTAAAGAAAATTGCATTACAACATTCACGCACCGTTGAAAGTCTGATTGAAGGTGTTGCCACCTCAGACGGTGCTGGCGTCAAGCTGACTCGTGTGCTGACAGGCAAATTGCAACGTCGTCTGGATCCATTTTTGATGTTGGATGCTTTTGGCAGCGACAACCCTGACGACTACATTGCAGGGTTTCCCGATCATCCCCATCGCGGCTTCGAAACCGTGACTTATATGCTTTCGGGCTTGATGCGTCATCGCGACAGCGCGGGTCACGAAGGTTTGCTCGGTACTGGCGGCGTGCAATGGATGACTGCGGGGCGCGGAGTGATCCATTCTGAAATCCCCGAACAAAAAGACGGCGTGATGGAAGGTTTTCAGCTTTGGCTCAATCTTCCCGCACAGAACAAAATGTCGGAACCGTGGTATAGAGATTTCCCAAGTGAGCAAATTCCGGAATATGTCACGGAAGATAAAACAACTGTTCGCGTTATTTCCGGATGCAGCAACGGTGTAAAAGGTGCTGTCACTCGTGAAATTACAGAGCCGCTTTATCTGGACGTGCATGTTCATGCCGGAGCCACATTTGAGACTGCTATAGCTGACACCCACAATGCTTTTATCTATGTATATCGAGGTGCCGTTAAAGTGGATGACGTACTGGTTGAATCTAGCCGTATGGGTATTTTGAGTAACGCTGCGGAAACAGACGGCGTGAGAATCACTGCAACCAAAGAGGCACGGTTTATTTTAGTCGCGGGCAAACCACTGAACGAACCTATCGTGCAGTACGGGCCTTTTGTGATGAATACACAGGAAGAAATTCACCGGACGCTGGATGATTTTCGTAGCGGACGTTTTGCATAAATTAAGGAGCTATAAATGAGCAATTCTGTCGAACGATATAACAACACAGCGATTGCACTGCATTGGCTGATAGCGCTGCTAATTTTTGTAGCATTCCCGATGGGGTTGTATATGAGTGATATGAAATTGTCGCCAACCAAGTTGCAACTGATCAGTTATCACAAATGGATAGGCGTCACAGTTTTTGTGCTCGCTATAATTCGTATTATATGGCGTGCCACACATACACCGCCCGCATTACCCGATTCAATATCGCGGATGCAAAAAATCGGCAGTAATATCGTTCATGGTTTTCTTTACGTACTTCTTTTTGCAGTGCCTGTTTCCGGCTGGTTGATGAGCTCTGCAAAGGGCTTTAAAACAGTATGGTTCGGGGTGTTGCCGCTACCGGATTTACTGAGCAAGGACAAAGCGCTTGGTGAAGTATTGGAAGGTGTTCACCAGAGCCTGAATTATATGCTGCTTTTATTAGTGGTGTTGCACGTCGCTGCGCTAATTAAACATCGTTTTATAGATAAAGATGAAGTTCTAAACAGAATGTTGCCTGGAGGAAAAGACGCATGATTTATTTAAAGGATATATTGTTGTTGAGCCTATTGTTGATCAGCAACCATAGCTCGGCACTCGAATTTAAACAAGTGCAAACAGGCGAAAGCGCCGTGACCTTTGACTTCAAGCAAATGGGCGTTCCCTTGAGCGGAAAGTTCAACAAGTTTTCAGCGCAACTCGCATTTGATCCAACCAAGTTGTCTGCCGCACAAGCGCACATCGATATTGATGTTGCCAGCATTGATACAGGTTCAGCAGATGGTAATGACGAGGTGGTTGGAAAGCTCTGGTTTAATGCCAAGACATATCCTACCGCCAGTTTTGTTTCAACCGGAATAAAGTCATTGGGTGGCAACCGTTATGAAGCAACCGGCAAATTGAGCGTCAAAGGAACAACGCTGGATGTCGTCGCTCCGGTGACTTTTCAAGCAAATGGCACTCGCGGTGTATTTGAAGGCGGCTTTACGATCAAGCGTCTCGACTATGCGATAGGCGAAGGAGAGTGGACAGATATCAGCACCGTCGCAAATGACATTCCAGTTAAGTTTCACATCGTAGTAAATGCAACACCTAGCAAGAAGTAGTTTTATTTTTTATCCACCCCTTTAGGAGAATACCATGAAGAAATTAGCATCGTTGATCATTGCAGCATCGTTTACAACTGCTGCTTATGCAGCTTCAGAAACTTATAACATTGAGCAAAATCACACCAAGCCGCGCTTTGAGTACAACCACCTCGGTTATTCCCAACAGCTCAGCCGCTTTGATACAGTTGATGGAACGATCACGATCGACCGCGCAGCCAAGACTGGTTCAGTCAATATTACTATTGATGCCAAATCGGTGAATACTGGCTCTACTCTGTTTAACGGCCACATTCAGGGTGAAGACTTTTTTGATACAGCAAAGTTTCCAACGATCACTTACAAATCTTCCAAGGTGAATTTCGATGGCGATAAAGTAGCTTCTGTAGATGGTGATTTGACTATCAAAGGTGTAACAAAGCCAGTGACACTGACTGTTATTTCATTCCAATGCATGCCGCATCCAATGCTGAAGAAGGATGCTTGCGGCGCAACTGCAACAGCCAAAGTTAAGCGTTCCGATTTCAACATGGGTAAATATGCACCTTATGTTAGCGACGAAGTGACTTTGACTATTCCTGTTGAATCGATCAAGCAGTAAATATTTAGGTTGAATGCCTGTTCCTCTTGCAAGTATTAAGCTTGCAGGGGGATAGACATTAAGGCTCGGTTTTTTTCTGAATATATTAAGGAGCACCGCATGACTCAGACTCTGTACACCCCGATCACTCTCGGCAAACTGCAATTAAAAAATCGTGTCGCCATGGCGCCGATGACTCGTTGCCGTGCTATCGGCAATACGCCGAATGAGTTGATGGAAAAATATTACCGCCAGCGCGCTGGCGCTGGACTGATTATCACCGAAGGTGTTGCACCTTCTGCAAATGGTATGGGCTATGCCCGCCAACCCGGTTTGTTTACCGCAGACCACGTCAAAGGGTGGAAACATGTGACTGATGGAGTACACGCTGAAGGAGGTAAAATATTCGTGCAATTGATGCACGATGGGCGCGTCAGTCACCCGGCAAATATGATACCAGGTAGCAAAATTGTTGCTCCTTCTGCGGTTGCTGCACCAGGTGAGCAATGGACAGACAGCAGTGGACAGCAACCATACCCAATTCCAACGGTCATGAATGAAGATGACATCAAACAGGCTATCGCTGAATTTGCGAATTCCTCAAAACTGGCTATCGAGGCCGGCTTTGACGGAGTTGAACTTCATGGTGCGAATGGTTATCTGATCGACCAATTTTTAAACACAGCAACCAATCAACGCAATGATAAATGGGGCGGTAGTGTCGAAAACCGCATTCGCTTTGCGGTGGAAGTAGCCAAGGCCGCTGTTGCTGCGATTGGGGCTGATCGTGTTGGTATACGTATCTCACCTTATGGCGCTTTCAACGGTACGGTAGCTGATGGCGAGATGGATGCATTGTATGAACGATTAGTCACTGAATTGAGCAGTCTCGGGCTGGTATATATTCATGTGGTCGATCACAGCTCGATGGGTGCACCTGAAGTGAGCTCGACTTTGAAGGCAAAGATTCGTTCCACTTTCAAAGGCAAATACATACTCTCTGGCGGTTATGATGCAGCTCGTGCGAATGCCGATCTGGATGCTAAACTGGGTGATCTTGTAGCGTTCGGACGTCCTTTCCTTGCAAATCCGGATCTCGTACAGAAACTGCAAAATGGAACGCCTTTGGTCGCGCCTGACTTCAGTACTTTCTATACACCGGGTGAGAAGGGTTACACCGATTATTAAGTTGACGCACTAAACTGACTTTGTTCGTGGCAATCAACGCCGCCAGTTTTTCGGCGGCGTTTTACTTTTTTAATTATAGAGACCAACACTATTTGAGGTTTTAATATTTATCATGGTTAGTAATACAAGAAGTTTGTCTGCCAATCGGGATGTATTTCTCGGTGTCGTCTTTGCGTTGCTGGCAGCGGTCGGCTTTTCAGCCAAAGCGATTCTGGTGAAACTTGCCTACCTCAATAATGTAGATGCCATTACCTTGCTGGCATTGCGCATGGTGTTCTCGGTGCCATTTTTTATCGGCGTGGCTATCTGGGCAAGACAACACCATGCTGTGCCGCTTAACGCTCATGACCGCCTATTGGTATTGGGTCTGGGTTTGATCGGTTACTACTGTTCCAGTTTTCTTGATTTTCTGGGCTTGGAATACATCTCAGCGGGATTAGAGCGACTGATTTTGTTCCTCTATCCGACCATGACGGTGATCCTGGCAGCGATTCTTTACAAGCGCCCAATTGGCAGAAAAGTCATTGCAGCGATGGCGTTGAGCTACGCAGGAATTGCTTTGGTGTTCATGCATGATATCGGCACGAAAGAGGGCAACATCATGTTGGGAGCGTCGCTGGTATTTGCCAGCACTTTGTCTTACTCAATCTATCTGGTGGGGGCTGGACATGCCATCACACGCATCGGAACCATGCGATTCACTGCTTACGCGATGGTGGTGGCGAGCGCTGCCAGTTTGTTGCAGTTTGCAGTGATGCGTCCTTTCAGTGCGCTTGAATTACCTGTGCGTGTGTACGAACTTTCAATCGCAATGGCGATATTTTCCACGGTGTTGCCAGTGTTTTTGCTGTCATTTGCCATTCGTCGCATCGGCTCCGGCAGTGCTTCGCTCATCGGCTCTGTCGGGCCGGTCAGCACCATCTATATGGCGTATGTGTTTTTAAATGAACGCATTTCGCTGTTGCAGATCGCCGGATCGATGTTGGTGTTGGCAGGTGTGCTGCTGATTAGCTTGACCAGCAAGAAACAGTAAGAGCTTGCATTATGGTAAAGGGTAGTCGTCGTATAAATGTTTGCCGAAAGCCTTCCATACTTCTCCGGCATGTACTTCGCGATTTTCACCTGCGGCGCTTGCCATGGTTCTGAGCATTAAAGAAGCCAAAGCAAAAAGTTCTGCCTTGGTTTTTAGTGTCCGGTCATTAGAGGTGTAAGCAGCTTGAGCATTGGCCGACTTGAAAGCTTTACACTCTGTTGCCAGATGTATCATCGTAACCTCATCGTGCCAATCCAAACCGAGCGCGATCATATGCCGCTTCATCTCAGTTTCTATATTTGACACTTCGTCGTGATGATTTTCGATCTGACTCATTTGAGTTTACCAATTGGGAAGCGCTAATCTCTATTCTAAATGACTTTGAGTTCCGGATTGATCTGATTACAGAATATGTTCCCATGAGTTAAGCATGGCCTCGTTGTTAAAAGGCGGAATAGGTTAAAATCTATTATCTCTAATAACTCCTGAATTTCAGCCATGGCTCAATATGTAATGTCAATGCTCCGCGTGAGCAAAATAGTTCCCCCGAAACGTCAGATCATCAAGGATATATCCCTCAGCTTTTTCCCCGGTGCCAAGATCGGCCTGCTGGGTCTGAATGGCTCCGGTAAATCTACCGTGCTGCGCATCATGGCAGGGGTGGACAAAGAATACGACGGCGAAGTGCAGCATCTGCCGAACATCCGCATCGGTTATCTGGAGCAGGAGCCGAAGTTGAATCCTGCTGCGACGGTGCGCGAAGAAGTGGAATCTGCCTTGGGTGAAGTGATGCAGGCGCAGAAGAAACTGGATGAGGTGTACGCTGCTTACGCCGAAGAAAATGCCGACTTTGACGCACTCGCAGCCGAACAAGCGCGCCTTGAAGCCATCATCGCAGCCTCTGGCTCGGATGCTTCACATCAAATGGAAATCGCTGCCGATGCGCTGCGTCTGCCGGAATGGGATGCCGTCATTAAAAATCTTTCCGGTGGTGAAAAGCGCCGCGTGGCGCTGTGCAAACTGCTGCTGGATAAGCCCGACATGTTATTGCTGGACGAACCGACCAACCATCTGGATGCCGAATCGGTGGAATGGCTGGAACAATACCTCGTACGCTTTCCCGGCACCGTGGTCGCCGTCACCCATGATCGCTACTTCCTCGACAACGCCGCCGAATGGATATTGGAACTCGACCGGGGCCACGGCATTCCGTGGAAGGGCAACTACTCAAGCTGGCTGGAGCAAAAGGGCGCGCGTCTGGAGACCGAGAACAAACAACTCGACGCACATTCCAAAGCGATGAAGAAAGAATTGGAATGGGTGCGCCAAAATCCGAAAGGACGTCAGGCTAAATCCAAAGCGCGTATCGCGCGTTTTGAAGAATTGAATTCGCAGGAACATCAGGCACGCAACGAGACACAGGAAATATTCATTCCTGTAGGCGAACGGCTGGGTAACGAAGTCATCGAATTCGACGGCGTGAGCAAAGCCTACGGCGACCGCCTGCTGATCGACAACCTTAGCTTCAAGATTCCTCCCGGCGCTATCGTCGGTATCATTGGCCCCAACGGCGCGGGTAAATCGACATTGTTCCGCATGATAACCGGCAAAGAAACACCGGACAGCGGCAGCGTGAAGATCGGCCAGACCGTGAAGATCGCGCACGTTGATCAGGCACGCGATTCGCTGGAAAGCAACAAGACCGTATTCGATGCCATCTCCGGAGGCAACGATATTTTGACAGTAGGAAAATACGAAACTCCGGCACGCGCCTACATCGGACGCTTCAACTTCAAAGGCGCGGATCAGGCCAAAATCGTCGGCCAACTCTCCGGTGGTGAACGCGGACGTCTACATTTGGCGCAGACCCTCATCTCCGGCGGCAATGTTTTATTACTCGATGAACCCTCCAACGACCTCGATGTGGAAACCCTGCGCGCTCTCGAAGACGCCCTGCTCGAATTCGCCGGCTGCGTCGCCGTCATCTCCCATGATCGCTGGTTCCTCGACCGTATCGCCACCCACATCTTGGCTTGTGAAGGCGATTCCAAATGGACATTTTTTGACGGTAACTATCAGGAATACGAAGCGGAGAAGAAGAAGCGTCTGGGTGAAGAAGGCGCGAAACCGAAACGGATTCGGTATAAGCCGATTAGCCGCTGATACTGTCTCTAAATATTGCGAGACTGTTACAATGTGCTCACAGCTCTGAAAACTGAAAAATATGGGAACCGAACTACTGCCGCAATACATCCGAGACAACTACGAAGTACACGAGTGGAAGCACGCGTGTGCAATTTTGAAACAAGATTTTCCTAATGAGTGGGATGATGTTATTGCTGTTTTGATGAGCTTTAATTTCAAACGAAGCTGGTTAACGGTTGGGGGTGGTCGAAAGTCAAAGATTTCAGAAGCAATTGATAGTGAACTGTATTCACGCGGGTGGGTTGAAAAACAGTTTGATACTGAAATCGTGGTAGATGCCCATCGGATTGAAAGTCCAACACATCAGGTTGACTGCTTTAAAAACCGGGTTGCGCTCGAAATTGAGTGGAACAACAAAGATCCGTTCTTTGATCGAGATTTAAATAACTTCCGATTGCTCTTCGAACTCCGAGCAGTATCTGTTGGAATTATTATTACCCGCTGCGATAACTTGCAGGAAATTTTCAATGAATTGGGAAGAGGCTCAAGTTTTGGAGCTTCTACAACTCATATGAGTAAACTGTTGCCACGCATCGAAGGTGGTAGCGGTGGTGGTTGCCCGGTATTATTGAGCTTTCCATAAATCATGACACTACCAAAGCGTAGCCTGCATCCAACAAGCGGCGATGATCGAGGGGCGTTTCTGCGCACTCTTGAGCTTGTTTCGTGCGGTGGTGTGCAATTCGCCCAGA
>CAIRAO010000324.1 GCA_903876625.1 uncultured Gallionellaceae bacterium
TGCAAGCCACTGCACTACGTTCTCCACGAGCTTGCCGGAATACAGCCCGGTCCAGCCGTGACGGGTCCGATAGCGCCAGAAGCCATCCCAGTTGAACGCCGCAAGCTTTTCTTTTTCTTCCTTAAGGCGCATAATCCTTTCATCGCCTTCAGTTAATTCCGCAAGCACCGTGCGTTCAGATTTGAAACTTGATTCCTGGGGAAGGTATTGATGTGTTGACCTAGCTGGCTCTTGGTCTGTCTAATGTCATCCTCATACTTGATTTGAATTTTAAAGTCTATTTAGACCAGTACATTGAGCTCGTACATAGGCAGTATCGCCATTTTATTATATTTCGGGAATAATGTTCTCTATGAACTAAAACCCTATAGGTGATGGAATGGTAACTATAGTCGCAATGTTGCCGAAGGATGCTTTGGCTTTCTTGGAGAAATGAGATGAAAACTGAATCTGAAATCCGAGTGGCAGGAATGCACGCGCTCATAGGTGCGTTAGGGCTGGTGGAAGCAGAGCGTTTATAAAGGCAGTTTCTCGTGAAAAATTTGATTACACAGAATAGCGTCGTCAAGGCTTACCTGATCTGCCATTAGATGAATTAGCCAAACTGGCGAATCTTGAAGCAGATAAAAACACGCGCATCTTGGGTGGTAAGAAACCTTGAGCCTGATTTGTCTTTGACCTAACTTGAACCTTGAACCTGAATTTAACTGATTTTAGTTTTTGATTTTACTTGAACCTTGCCCCTTGAACCTTGAACATGATTTTAGCCTTGTACCTGCTTTTAACCTTGAACCTGATTTTTAATTATGCCTGATTCGAAGAACATGAGGTATGGAAAAGATCTGCACGTTTGAGTGCGGACCTGTACTAAAGAACTGGCTACTCTAAAAGACTTTGGTTTTCGAGATCAAATTACCTGAGCCGGACTTTCAGTGCCATCGAATATCGCCGAAGGCTATGAAAGAAACTCGGACAAGGAACTCGCGAATATCTTGAACTACGCAAAGGGCTCTGCTGGGGAAGTCAGAACTCAAATATACATCGGAATGGAAATAAGCTATATCCCACGTGACAAAGGGAAAGTGTGGATACAAGAAAGCGAAGTAATATCGAAAATTCTCCACGGCCTAAGCCAAACCGTTCGAAGTCGTATAAAATGGTAAATAACAGGTACAAGAGACAAGGTGCAAGGAAAGCTCGATTCTCAATTGAGCGCTGTCTCTGTCAGCGCTTTTGACCCACCTTGCACCTTGAGCCTTGTACTTTGTGCCTGAATTTGCTTTTTGATCTAATGAAAGGACGCGATATGACTACGACAGAAAAACTGTATAAAACTGTGCAAGATTTACCGGAGCCCATACTTGCAGAGCTGCTAGATTTTGCAGAGTTTTTGCGTAGAAAAATGCTCAATGAGCAGATTCACCCAAACGATGAACTATTGGTTGATTTAGCGGGTGGCTTGGAAAATTCGGTCGCGTTTGCAGGCGAACCTTTGGCAATTCAGAAACAGTTGCGTGATGAGTGGCACTAAATATTTGCTGGATACCAATTTCATACTCGGCATTTTAAAGTCTGATGTTCAGGTGCTTGAGGAGTTATCATCGCGCCGAATGCTTGCTGGCGAGTGTTCATACAGTGCAATCACCCGAATGGAATTGCTTGATTTTCATCTCATTACGCAGGAAGAAGAATCGCTGATCAAACAAAAGCTTGAACACTTTGATTACTTGCCTTTGACCAAAGGCATTGAAGATGCGGTGATTAGTCTGCGCCAAGTTGAGGAAGCGCGAGTTATCGATACCATTCTTTCGGTCAAAAGTATTGCAGCAACCCCAGTGAGACACCAACCTTCTGCTCGTATCGCAGGCATGGGAAAAATACTCGCCGACATTCTTTCTCCAGCGGCCCTGATTGAAGACTGGAATTGCGCAAAGTGATCGTACTCGACACCCCCATTTGGGTAAATTGGTTACTGGGTGGTGATACCGCTCTCGCTCCGGCGGTCGTCGATGCCATGCAGAAAGAAAGTCGCTTGACTGTATCAGCAATAAGCCTCGTGCTTTGTCGGATGTCATTTATCTTATAGAAAATAGCCTGTCATTAAGTGGAAAATATGAGATGAGCTTGGTAGCAAACGCAAACACTAATTACGACATCGGCTTGATGCTTAGATCGGCTCGCCTTGCTGAAGCCTCGAAAGAGTCTGAAGTCAGGATGCGATTTGCGAGAGACGTGGCGGCCCCTTTATTGGCAAAAGCCTTTGATTCAAAACGTGTATGGGTATTTGGATCAACATCTTCTGAACGGTGCAGATCGGATTCTGATATTGACATTCTTGTACAGGGAGGAGAAGGGCTTTCTGCTTCCAAGCGGCTATCTATTGCCTACGATATAATTTCCAGCCTTGATGTGCCATGTGGTTGCGATGTGGTTGTGTTGACCCAGGATGAACTCGCCAGCAAGAAAGATGTATCATTTATCAAGTCGATGCTTCACCAAAGGACATTGATTTATGATAGAGAATGATTCAAGGCTTCAAAATTCAGCACAATGGTTTCACTACGCCGAGGCTGATATGCGAGCAGCAAAATTGCTGCGTGCGGCGGGTGAGCATCCGGCAGCCTGTTTTCACGCTCAGCAAGCCGTTGAAAGAGCATTCAAGGGATTGTTATCAATTGTAGGTGACGTAAAAAAAAGTCATTCCATTTCAGAGATGATCCACATTGTCAAAGATGCAGGTTATGACAGAGGTGAAATTCCTCCAGCCGGAAAATTAGACAGGTATTACATCGCAACACGCTATCCAGACGCACTCCCAGGATCAAACGCGCAGGATGTTTTTGACATACAGGATGCAAATGATGCAATAGGAGTAGCCGAGCAAACGATTAAACTACTCGCGGAATGGTCGACTAATGCGGGTGTTCAATTATGATTAATACAATATTTGATAGCTAAAATACATGGTCTTACCCCGTAACTTGCGGAACAAGGCAATGATCATAAAGGTAACCCTTGTGGGCGCTATTCTTTCGGTAGGTATTTCTCTTTGGATGGATAATGTTTACAAGGGTATAACAAAAGTCCTTCCTCCTCAGTCCTCTCAATCAACCTCTGCCAATTCAGTTATGCTGGCCCAATTGGGCGTTTTGGCGGGTGGTGCAGGTGCAGCATTGGGTTCGATCGGAAAAGACCCCAATGCTATACCAATGAATGGGAAGGCCGGGGCGTTCAAAAGGGGCAAGAATTTGCCATATTGACCGACGAAATTACCCAAGCATGGAGCGGTTTGACTCCACGCCAAAATAAGCAAGTGCGAAGTGAATTAAATTCAGCCGATATGTAAATCGCGACGGCCCGTGCGGGTGCACCACGAACAGATTTAAACTGCGTTTCCCTAGTGTCGGTGGTTTTGGTATACTTAAAACCAAGAGTTTTGGTAAGCATAGCTGATAATTGTCGAGCTGAATACTGGAGATGTACGCATGGGATATTCCGACATCATTGCACGTGAAGCAGAAACACTGCCAGCTGAAAAACAGGCAGAAATACTGGATTTCATTGCCTTCCTCAAGATGAGGCATTTGCCAGCTAAGCTGACGTCAGCACCCAAGACTGCCGCAGAAATTGAAGCTTTCTTACGAAGCTTTAAAGTGGAGAACAGCGGATATACATTTGACCGGTACGAAGCCAATGCCAGGTAATATATTTATCGATACCAATATTGTTATTTACTCGCTCGGGCAAGAGTCTACAAAATCACACATTGCAGCCCCATTGTTTGTTGGCTCATCACCATTCATCTACACGCAAGTTCTTTCGGAAACCGCCAATGTTGCATCCAAGCGATTGGCGCTTTCGGTGACGGAAATTCGCAAGCTTATCACCACGCTTGCGGCGATGTGCCAAGTGGAAATTATATCGATGGACACAATCCATAAGGCTCTTGATATTCGAGAGAGATACAGCTTTTCTTGGTATGACAGCCTTATTGTTGCCCCTGCGCTGGGAGCGGGCTGCGATACCCTGTACTCCGAAGACATGCATGACGGCCAAGAAATTAATGGGCATTTACGAATCGCCAACCCGTTTGTTTGACTGTGTCTCTTGAACCTTGAACTTGTTTCTGCCTTTGACCCAACTTGCCCCTTGAACCTTGATCCTGATTTTAGCCTTGTACCTGCTTTTAATCTTGAACCTGATTTTTAATTATGCTCAGATTTGAAGAGCTTGAAGTATGGAAAAGATCTGCACGCTTGAGTGCGAACCTGTACAAAGAACTGGCTACTTTAAAAGACTTTGGGTTTCGAGATCAAATCACCCGAGCCGGACTTTCAGTGCCATCGAATATCGCCGAAGGTTATGAAAGAAACTCGGACAAGGAACTCGCGAATTTCTTGAACTACGCAAAGGGCTCTGCTGGGGAAATCAGAACTCAAATCTATATTGGAATGGAAATAGGCTACATCCCACGCGACAAGGGCAAAGAGTGGCTACAAGAAAGCGAAGAAATATCAAAAATGCTCCACGGCCTAATCCAAACCGTCCGAACTCGTATAAAATAAGAAACCGGCACAAGGCACAAGAGGCAAGTTGCAAGGAAAACCTGATTCTCATCGGACTCTGCACTTTTGACCTAACTTGAACCTTTTACCTTGAACCTTTACCTGATTTTAAAACTTGAACCTAGTCCCTGAATTCCAGATATGAACGATATTGTAAAAATCGAAAATTTGAAAGATATGATCATTGAGATGAAGGGACAAAGTGTGCTTCTCGATAGCGATGTTGCCAATATCTACGGTGTAGAAACGAAGCGGATCAATGAAGCGGTAAAGAACAACCCGGATAAGTTTCCGGGTGGCTACATAATTGAACTTGATAAAACCGAATGGGATTCATTGAAGTCGAAATTTTCGACTTCAATGAAGGGCGGGAAAGTTAAGCTCCCAAATGCATTCACTGAAAAAGGCCTGTACATGCTTGCCACCATACTTAAGAGTCCGGTAGCTACCCAGGCAACGATTTCGATTATTGAGACCTTCACCAAAATTCGTGAGCTATCGAGAAACGTCAAGGAACTTTCAGCCATACAAGACAAGGCACAGCAAAAAACACTAATGCAAAGAAGCGGTGAATTGATTGCTGAAATTCTCGATGACGATTTGCAAACCAACGATGCCGAAACAACTATTGAACTAAATTTTGCCGTCCTGAAATTTAAACACACGGTAAAAAAGAAGCGCGCCAAATAATGACTAAGAGCCATCTTTTGCCTTTGACTTACCTTGAACCTTGTAACTGAATTTAACTTGAACCTTGCCCCTTGAACCTTGAACCTGTTTTTAACCTTGCCCCTTTAACCTTGTACCTGAATTTACCTGAATTAAATGAATAACAGCCAGAATACTCCAGCTATAAATATCGCACCAAAAGACGACGAAATTAACCTGATTGACCTTCTGATTGTAATTGCCAAAAACAAGGCAATGATCATAAAAGTAACCCTTGCGGGAGCTATTCTTTCCTTAGGTATTGCGCTGTCGCTTGACAATATTTACACGGGCACTACAAAAATTCTTCCACCTCAGTCCTCTCAATCAACCTCTGCCAACTCAGTCATGCTGGCTCAATTGGGTGTTTTGGCGGGTGGTGCAGGTGCAGCATTGGGTTCGATCGGAAAAGACCCCAATGCTATTTATATTGCAATGCTCAAAAGCCGTAGCATCACTGAAAAGATCGTGGCAAAGTTTGATTTAAAAACTATTTATAAAAAAGAATCTCTAACCGATACGATCAAAGTGCTTTTAGATGCAAGCAACATAGTATCCAGCAAAGATGGCCTCATCACCATTGAGGTAGATGACAAAGACCCGCAACGTGCTGCAAATATAGCAAATACCTATGTTGTAGAACTCAACAGCTTGATGCAAACACTGGCGGTTACCGAAGCCTCACAACGCAGATTATTTTTTGAAACACAGATGAAACCTGCCAAAGACAGATTGACCGATGCAGAAATAAAGCTAGACAGAACCTTAAAGACCAGTTTGGAGTACATTGACGCTTTGCGCGATCAAAAATATCTTGAAAGTTTATATGAAATTATAGTAAGGCAATTTGAAGCTGCCAAACTGGATGAGGCAAAAGACTCTCCACTAATTCAGGTATTGGATAAAGCGATACCGCCAGAAAAGAAATCTAAGCCTAAGCGCAGCCTAATTGTAGTTTTGGCAACCCTTGTAGCTTTCTTTCTCGCAGTGATTTGGGCATTTCTCCGAGAATCAATACTCAAGTCAAAGGAACAGCCTGAGCAAGCTCAACGCTTTCATTTGCTACAAACCGCACTTCGATTTAGAAAGTGAAGTGCAACTATTAAGATTCGATTTGTTTATGGTTGTTTCTCGTTACGAATAAAAAGAGCAATTTAAATCCATAAGAAATATTTAGCCTGTATCAGTGAGAGAAA
>CAIRAO010000325.1 GCA_903876625.1 uncultured Gallionellaceae bacterium
ATGGGTGCTAAAAATTTAGTGTTATCCTATGTTGTAAATGGAAGTACTTACAAAATGTTTTATACGGCTAGATAAATTTTAATAAAAGTAAATTCATATAAAGTGAAGAAAATAAAATTGGGAACTTTGATACTTGGCCTGTTTTGCTTTGTGCAATTAAATGCACAAACACCCATTTTTGTGATGAGTAGTATTGGCAGTATCGGCAATAGTTCAAGTTCGGTGTCGGCATTAAATTTTAAAAGTACAGCTGCTTGTTTAGACGTTCAAAATGGACTTGCTGTTTTAAAAGGAAGTAGAAACACGGGTGAATTTGCAATTAACTGCGAGGTTTCTTTAAAGTTCAATAGTTTGGGAATTAAGTTATACCCCAATCCAGTAAATGGTGCAACTAATGTTAAGTTTATCAATACACCACCATTGACTGAAACATTTAATTTCAATTATTTAAGAGGATTATTAATGCGAGATGTCATTAACAAATATCGGGTTGAAAAAGAACCGTATTACCGAACCGTAGCTGACGAAATTGCTATTTTTGAAGCCGCCTATTCCGAGCGCATGCCCATGATGCTTAAAGGTCCGACGGGCTGTGGTAAAACACGGTTCATCGAATATATGGCATGGAAACTCCATAGGCCATTGATTACTGTAGCATGTAATGAGGATATGACAGCCTCTGATCTGGTTGGTCGTTTTCTTCTGGATGGCAATGGCACGCGTTGGCAGGATGGGCCTCTTGCCATTGCGGCCAGATTCGGAGCAATTTGCTATCTCGATGAAGTCGTGGAGGCGCGTCAGGATACTACCGTGGTGATCCACCCGCTTACCGACAACCGCAGAGTTCTGCCTTTGGAAAAGACGAATGAGCTCGTGCATGCGCATCCTGATTTTCAACTGGTTATATCTTATAACCCCGGCTATCAAAGTGTGATGAAGGATTTGAAGCAATCAACCAAGCAACGCTTCGGCGCGCTCGACTTCAATTATCCAGAACATGCAATTGAAGAAGAAATCGTTGCACATGAGACCGGCGTTTCACGGGAGGTTGCTGGTAAATTAGTTTCAATTGCGAAAATGGCACGCAACCTCAAAGGTCACGGGTTGGACGAAGGGATTTCAACCAGAATGCTGATTTATGCGGGTAATCTTATTGCAAAGAATGTTGATGAAAAGAATGCGTGCCGCGTCGCCCTTGTCTCACCTATCACCGACGATCTCGATATGCGCGATGCGCTTAATTCTGCTGTAGCAACTTTTTTTGCATAGACTTTAAAAGCGCGAATGATGAAGTCTTCCCTCGAACGTCTGAGATACAGGCTGGAAAACTACTTGGGTTGGACGCAGCAAGAATCGATGCATGTGTGGAAGAATGCAGGCAGCAAAACAGAATTCAAAGATATTCAACGCCGTATTAACATTTATCTAAGAGCGTTATGGGATTATGATTTTCCAATAACACAAACCAATGTTGATCATGAGAACATAAAAAGTCACAAGCCGTTCATCGAGAATGAAATCATCCATTTGCCCAATTCCTATTCTGATTTAATGCTGGATTTAATTGCGCGCGTCCCGGCTCTGGAAATTTACCGGGCGGCTTCCGCCCACGCTACGGCTCACCTCATTTACTCAAAGAATTACTTTCAGGCAGGATCGATCGATAAATGGGAAAAAGCGGTGATTTCCACGATTGAAGATGCACGTGTGGAGGCATTATCAATTCGCAGATTCCCCGGCCTGAAGCATCTCTGGGCGCGTCAACATACTGCCACTCCGTCTCACAACATGGCTTCAGGTGATTACCTCAACCGTTTAGCACGTGCATTGCTGGACGAAAGCTACCTTGATGATGATTCTTGGATTAATCAGGGGCGAGCACTGTTCGAGGCTGCGGAAAGTCTGGACGACAATCAACTGTCATGGGACATAGGGATCACACTTGCGCATGCCTTACAGAAAAAGAAAATTAAGTTCAATTCACTCTTGAATAGGGCCAGTCCGCCATACCGTGACGACAATTGCTACATTTGGAGGATAGCGAAACTCAAAGAAGGAGAGGTCGCTGTCACTGCGCTCAGTTATAAATCTATTCTGGGTATCAGAGAAGTAACTACGGTCGAAATAGATTCTACAGGTACTCGGCCGAGAGCAACAAGCGCATCGGAAAGTACAGCGCCAGCTTCGGCAACATACTTTTATTCCGAATGGGATTATCGCAGCCAGATTGAAACTCAGGCTTGGGTGACATTACGGGAAAAAACTCCGAAGTCTGGCGATCTACAGCTCATTGATAAAATTGTAGCACAGCACAATCATCTTTTGTCGCGCATGAAGACTTTCTTGCACGCTATCCGATATGAAGGGGTGCGCCGCATCAGGAAGCTTGAAGAAGGGGACGAAATTGATATCAATGCGGCTATCCGTGCCCAGATAGATATCAACTTGGGTGTGCCGCCGGATTCGCGGATAATGATGCGTTCGGTGCGCAAGAATCACGACATCTCGGTACTTGTGTTGCTTGATCTTTCCAGATCAACGATGAAGAAAGTTCAAGGGCAAGAGCATAGCGTGCTGGAGCTTACCCAACAAGTTTGCGTGCTTTTTGCAAACGCTCTTGATTCAGTAGGAGATCCATTCGCCATACACGGTTTCTGTTCCGAAACCCGGCACCGTGTCGACTATTACCGGTTTAAAGATTTCGACCAGCCCTACGACGACATTCCGAAAGAGAAAATTGCGGGTATGACCGGACAGCGTAATACCCGCATGGGAGCAGCGATTCGGCATGCGACCTATTATCTCAACTCGCAGAAATCAAGCAAAAAACTGTTAATGCTTATTACTGACGGCGAGCCGTCCGATGATGATGTGCACGACCGGAAATACCTGCGAGTTGATACTACAAAAGCGGTTAACGACGCTAGACGTGACGGTATCAATACTTATTGTATTAGTCTCGACCCAGGTGCAGATCGTTACGTGTCTGGGATATTTGGTGCGAGAAACTACTTGGTGGTCGACCATATTAAATCGTTACCCGAAAAAATATTGCTGCTCTATGCCTCACTTTCCCACTAAGATTCTTTTTAATGGCGGCGTTCCGATTTGAATGAACATGAACAAGGTCGATCCTATGCCATCCCAACAGTTTCATCGTCCAAGGCGTGCAGTCCAACTGGCTACTTTGCTCCTGATTGCATTCATTCCCAGCGCTGGAATCTTTCAAATTGATTTAGCTTCAGCAAGTTTTAATATCCTTGGCCGCCAAATATGGTGGTCAAATTTCGCCTTCATATTTGGCCTGTCCATCGTAAGCGTAACGGCACCTATCATCACTTACATGACAGTTGGCGCCATTTGGTGCGGGTGGGCCTGCCCGCAAAATCTTCTTTCAGAATGGGCAAACAATCTAACCTTTAAGTTCTTGGGCAAACGTGCAGACGTACGAATTGACGGCAAAGGGGTTGTCGTCGCAGCCGCCAAAAACAAGGTCATCAATTGGTTTACTCTTGGCGCTATATTTTTTGGAGCATCGCTGATTCTGGCTTTTATACCGATCCTGCTCTTCTATCCGACCAGCGATTTATTGGCCTTCGTCACTATTGGAGCCAGCCATAAAGCGACCAGATTCTTGCAGTACCCGTATTTTTTCTCTGCCATTCTTATTTTTATCGACATTGCTCTGGTGCGATATTTCTTTTGTGACTACGCGTGCTTTTATCGCATGGGTCAAATGATGTTAAAGACGAAAGACGCTTTGCATGTGACATACGATGCTTCGCGCTCATCCGATTGTAGCAAGTGCAATTACTGCGCAACTTCTTGTTGAACTGCCATCCAGCCTATCGATATCAAAATTCACGACCCCTGCATCGGTTGTGGCGAATGTATAGATGCATGCAATACGCTTCACGAAAAATCCGGAACGAAAGGGCTGTTGCATTTCAAGATTGGTGAAAATCAAGATGCCACAACATGGATGCAAAAGTTCTTTGAAATATCTTCGCAGTTCAACTGGCCTGTTGGTGCCTTTTTCACACTTGGATGCGGCATGATGGTTTGGGGTGTGGTTATGCAAGACCCAATTCAACCTCAAATATCATGGGAAGAGCAGCAGAAAATTCAACAACTCGCGCGCGTTTGTAACAAGCAATGTGCCCAGATACAATCTTTCTGTAATGGCCATCATATGGAAGGATGCTACCGTGCATCGGCTTGTAAATGCGAATGTTCATTGCGGCAAGATCCCTCAAATGTCGCCAGCAATGAATGGCATCAATGCGTCAAGAAAAATACTGAACGGGCCGATACACTCAGCCATCACATGAGTATTCAAAATCCTCGATCTGACCTAGCTCGATGAAACAATTGCCAGCAACTAAACTTATTGACTGCAGGTCATTCAACAAGAGCCCTTCGTCGGGGTAAATGCAGAATACCTATAAACGGCCAGCCAGTAATAACAGGTAGTTATGCGGACGGCAATATTGAGATAGAAAGTGTCGAGAAAAGCCAGCGGTCCTTAGATGTAGATTTACCAAAATGGCGCTACCGGCCACTCAAGAGCTGACTCTGTGATAGGCCGCTTTGGTGCGGGGCAGAATGAAATACGCCATACACCACAATCACGCGCCCTTGCATGAGCCGAAGTGAAATCAAGCAGCAACTAAGGCCTGTTCAAGGTCTTCAAGCAAATCTTCGAGATCTTCAAGGCCGGCCGAAATTCTTACCAAACCCTCATGAATCAAGTGTGCCTCACGTTCCTCTGGTGTGTAAAAGGAATGAGTCATGCTCGCGGGATGTTGCGCCAGACTTTCCGCATCTCCCAAGCTGACGGCTCGGGTAATCAACTTGAGGGCGTTCATGAAGCGCCGACCCGCTTCGATGCCGCCTTTAAGCTCGAACGCAACCATGCCACCCGGCAAGCGCATCTGTCGCTTGGCCAATTCAGTTTGCGGAAATGACGAAAGCCCCGGGTAATGACAGATTTCTACCTTGTCGTGTCTGGTCAGAAACTCTGCGATACCTTGGGCATTCTCGGAGTGTCGGTGCATGCGCAATGCTAATGTCTTGAGCCCGCGTAAAACAAGGAAAGCATCTTGGGAGGACATCACGGCACCGGTCATGTCCTTGATACCGTAGAATCGCACCTGATCCAGCGATTCCTTTGGGCCAACGATTGCCCCCGCGATCAGATCACCATGCCCCCCGAGGTATTTTGTTGCGGAATGAATAACGTAATCTGCACCGAACTCGATGGGACGCTGGAGGTAGGGTGAGCAGTAGGTATTATCCACAACCACCTTGGCACCATAGCGGTGAGAGATAGCTGAGATGGCAGCAATATCAATCAGGCGCATATTGGGGTTAGCAGGAGATTCAAAGAACACGACCTTGGTGCGTGAACTGATAGCAACTTCAAGATTTGCTGGCTCAGTGAGATCAATATGGGTGATTTTGATTCCAAACTTTGCCAAGCCATGGTTGAAGAAACCAAAAGTACATCCATAGAGCGTCTTGTCTGCGATAACTTCATCGCCGGGTTGCAGCAATGTCCAAAGCAAGGAAGTTGTCGCCCCCATGCCAGACGCCGTGACCAGAGCAGCCTCACCTCCCTCAAGATCGGCGATTCGTTGCTCAAGAAGCAAGGTTGTCGGATTGCCGACGCGGGAATATACAAATCCTTCTTGCTCGCCCGCAAAGCGGGCAGCGCCATCTTCCACAGTGGGAAAAGTATAGGTGGAGCTGAGATACACTGGCGGGTTGAGCGAACCGCACCCTGCATAAGGATCGTAAGCGTGGTGGATCGCTCGGGTCGAAAAACCTTTGCGCTTACCTTGAAAATCAGTCATTAGCGGATACCTATTAAACAGAAGCTAATGCTTGCTGTAGATCTTCTTTCAAATCGTCAATGTGCTCTATGCCGATTGAGAGACGCACCATATCTTCGGAGACGCCTGCTTTCTTGAGCTCTTCCGGCGAGAGTTGTCGGTGGGTGGTGCTGGCAGGGTGGCAAGCGAGTGATTTTGCATCGCCGATATTAACCAATCGCGTGATTAGTTTCAGCGCATCCTGGAAGCGCGCACCGGCATCTGCGCCCCCTTTAATGCCGAAGGTCAGAATACCGGATGCCCGACCATTCATATATTTCTGAACTAAAGCGTGGTCTGCATGATCAGGCAAGCCGGCGTAATTGATCCAGCTGACTTTTGGATGCTGCTTTAAATATTGTGCAACAGCGAGCGTGTTGTCACAAATACGATCCATACGCAGGGCGAGAGTTTCAATGCCCTGCAGAATCAGGAAGCTGTTAAATGGTGAAATCGCGCCACCGGTATTTCGTAGCGGCACCACCCTTGCACGTCCGATAAAGGCGGCTTCGCCAAGTGCCTCTGTGTAAACGACACCGTGATAGGAAACATCCGGTTCATTCAGGCGACGAAAACGCTCTTTGTGGGCAGCCCAGGGAAACTTGCCGGAATCCACAATAGCACCACCAATTGAATTGCCATGTCCACCCAGGTATTTGGTTAATGCATGCACAACTATGTCTGCTCCGTGTTCTATCGGGCGACATAAGTAAGGGCTAGGTACAGTATTGTCCACGATCAACGGCACTCCTGCCTCATGCGCGATTTTTGCAAGCGCAGCCAAGTCCACCACATTGCCCAATGGGTTACCGATGGATTCACAAAAGATCGCCTTTGTTTTTGCATCAATCAAGGGTTTGAAAGTGTTGGGCTCGCGATAATCCGCAAAGCGAACTTGAATGCCGAACTGTGGGAGGGTGTGTGCGAACAAATTGTAGGTGCCGCCATAGAGCGTGCCAACAGAAACAATGTTATCGCCTGCTTCGGCAATCGTCATCACCGCATACGTAATTGCAGTCATACCCGAAGAAAGCGCCAATGCACCAATACCACCCTCCAACGCCGCCATGCGCTTTTCCAGCACATCGGTTGTGGGGTTCATAATGCGCGTATAAATGTTTCCCGCCACCTTCAGGTCAAATAAATCTGCGCCGTGCTGGGTATCGTCAAACGCGTAGGAAGTAGTCTGATAAATTGGAACAGCAACAGCTTTAGTTGTCGGATCTGGTGAGTAGCCGCCATGCACTGCAATGGTTTCGAGTTTCATCGGATAGTCCTATTGATTTGATAAAGGAAGCAATTCTCAGCCGTGAACACAACGTTGTCAATTAAGTTGATGTCTCTGGTATTTCAACCCTACGTTAATACTGAAGCGCCTTCAAAAAATTTCAGTCGCGCAGCAGTTACATTACATAGCTAGATTTCTATAACTGGTTTGGGTCAGCGGGACTCGAAGTGCTGTTTTGGAGCAGCCAATTTGGCAAAATGAAACTCCGCTGGGCGACTGCAATTGTCCCTAATTGAGACCTTCCCATCGTACAATTGCGTACAGCAGAAATCTGCATTTGAGACCTTTACAAAATACGGCTTTCAGGCAACCAGTTCATTAACTTCTAGTTCAGTTCCGCGTCAAAAGCAGAATCCAATTTATATTTATAACTACAAACTGATCATATTCGAATGTCTACACAGGTCAAATTCTAGTATATGAAGTGATGACAGGTGAACACCGCAAAATAAAATGGCTAAATGGCAGTGCTATACTGCATTTACTAGGAA
>CAIRAO010000326.1 GCA_903876625.1 uncultured Gallionellaceae bacterium
CGCGCTTTTATTGCCCTTGCGCACCAAATGATTCAAGCGATGCCGGTTTAACGACATCATGCTGGTTTCAGAAGACGAAAAGAACCCGGAAAGAATGAGAATGACAACGAGGGCTAAAAACAATGTAGCCAGTGAAAATTCGTCCAAAGCATGAAGCCCGCACTAATGAGATGGGAACAGTATCGGGGAGGGGATAAGGGGTGTCAAGAGTCCCGATTGTTAAAGAAGATACGCTGTTGGCAAGTTACTTCGCTGACTTATGAATTAAGTAACTCCATGTCATCATTACAATTCCTGCCAACACCATCGGCAAGCTGAGCCATTGTCCCATGCTGATTCCAAAGGTCATCAAGCCAAAGATTCCGTCATCAGGGGTCCTCGCGAATTCGGCGATAAATCTAAAACTGCCGTAACCAATCAGAAATAGTCCGGAAACCGCACCCACCGGGCGTGGTTTTTTGGAGTACAGCCATAGAAGCGTGAACAGTGCCAGACCTTCTAAAGCGAATTCATAAAGTTGCGAGGGGTGGCGCGGTACATTGTCCACATTGGGAAATATCATTCCCCATGCAACATCGGTGGGCTTGCCCCACAACTCGGCGTTAATGAAATTCCCGATACGCCCCGCACCGAGGCCTATCGGGACAAGAGGGGCGATAAAATCCATCAATTGCAGCCAGACAATTTGTCGCTTGCGGGCAAAAATTGCCATCGCGATCAATACACCAAGGAATCCGCCATGGAATGACATGCCGCCTTCCCAAATTGCAAAGATTTTGCCAGGGTGTGAAAAATAATAACCCGGGTTATAAAATAAGACTTCACCCAGTCTTCCCCCCAGCACGACAGCGATTACGCCATAAAACAGCAGGTCATCCAGAAATTTTTCATCCCAACCGGGAAGGTGGATTGAGCGCAAACGATTTCTACCCAGCCAAAGAAAAGCCATAAAGCCAATCAGATACATCAGCCCATACCAATGAATGCCGAAAGAGCCGAGATGGATGGCAACAGGGTCAAATTGCGGGTGAACGAGCATGGCGCGAATCGGTTAGAATTGAAGCTCAGATTATACGTGCTTCAACATTTTTACAAGAGAGACATTTATGCCCCAATATCGTTCCCGCACTTCCACTCATGGCCGCAATATGGCTGGTGCCCGCTCGTTGTGGCGCGCTACCGGCATGACCGATGGCGACTTCGGCAAACCGATCATTGCGATTGCAAATTCATTTACCCAGTTTGTACCCGGGCACGTCCATCTAAAAGATTTGGGACAGATGGTCGCGCGCGAGATCGAAAAGGCAGGCGGCATTGCCAAGGAATTTGACACGATCGCGGTGGATGATGGCATCGCCATGGGGCATGACGGTATGTTGTATTCGTTACCGTCGCGCGACTTGATTGCTGATTCGGTGGAATACATGGTTAACGCACATTGCGCTGATGCCCTGGTGTGTATCTCGAATTGTGACAAGATCACACCCGGAATGCTGATGGCTGCGATGCGTCTGAACATTCCGGTCGTGTTCGTTTCGGGTGGGCCGATGGAAGCAGGCAAGGTCAATTTACGCGGCAAGACCAAAGGCTTGGATTTGATTGATGCAATGGTGGCTGCTGCGGACAGCCATTACAGCGATGAAGAAGTGGCTTCAATTGAGCGATCCGCTTGTCCGACCTGCGGCTCCTGCTCGGGAATGTTCACCGCAAACTCAATGAACTGTTTGACTGAAGCATTGGGGTTATCTTTACCCGGCAATGGTTCTCTAGTGGCAACACACGCCGAGCGCAAACAACTTTTTCTGCGCGCAGGAAGAACCATTGTTGAATTGTGCAAACGCTACTACGAACAGGATGATGCCTCAGTATTGCCACGCAACATTGCCAGTTTCAAGGCTTTTGAAAACGCCATGACTTTGGACATCGCCATGGGTGGTTCAACAAACACCGTTTTGCACTTGCTGGCCATCGCGCACGAAGCGGAAGTGAACTTCACCATGAAGGACATGGATAGACTTTCGCGCCACGTTCCAACACTGTGTAAAGTGGCGCCATCCTCTGAATATCACTTGGAGGATGTTCATCGAGCAGGTGGCATCGCAGCAATCCTTGGCGAGTTAGATAGGGCGGGGTTACTGCACGGAGAGGTCAGTACGGTACACAGCAAGACGATGCGCGATGGACTCAAGCAGTGGGACATTGCGCAAAGCAAAGATGATGAAGTGAAAAAGTTTTTCCGCGCCGCCCCAGGCGGTATCGTAACCACGATCGCATTTTCGCAATCCATGCTTTATCCCGATCTGGACGTTGACCGTAGCAAAGGCTGTATCCGTAATAAAGAACATGCGTATTCAAAAGATGGCGGATTGGCGGTGCTCTATGGCAACATCGCGCTCAACGGATGTATTGTCAAAACCGCCGGAGTCGATGAAAGCATTTTAAAATTCAACGGGCGCGCGCGCGTCTTTGAAAGCCAGGATGCTGCAAGTGAAGGGATTCTTGCCGATCAGATAGTGGCTGGGGATGTCGTTGTGATTCGCTATGAAGGCCCGAAGGGAGGGCCTGGGATGCAGGAGATGCTGTATCCGACTTCGTACCTTAAATCAAAAGGTTTGGGTAAAGCATGTGCTTTGCTCACCGATGGACGCTTTTCGGGTGGTACGTCAGGATTAAGCATTGGCCATGCTTCTCCGGAAGCTGCCAGTGGCGGTGCGATTGGACTCGTGCAGGAGGGTGATCGCATTGAGATCGATATTCCCAATCGGAGTATTAATCTTGCGGTATCAGAAAACGAGCTTGCTCGACGTCGTGCAGAGATGGAAGCAAGGGGTAAACAAGCATGGAAACCCACATCAGCGCGCCCGCGCAAAGTATCAGTGGCATTGCGAGCCTACGCGGCGTTGGTTACTTCGGCAGATAAAGGCGCGGTTCGAGATGTAACGCAAGTGGAATAAGTATGTTTGCCAGAATGATTTCGGATAAATACATAGAGTTAATCAGGGAAGGTTTTTTGCGTTAATGTTCGTAATGTAGCTGTTTGTTTTATAGTCATCGAGTCCAATCAGTTTTAGGAGGAATGATGCAAACGATATTGGTAGCGAACCCAAAAGGAGGCAGCGGTAAGACCACGCTAAGCACAAATATCGCGGGCTATTTGGCTTCAACTGGAAAACATGTGGCGATACTTGATTTGGACAGACAGAAATCGTCCAATCTCTGGTTGGCGCAACGAGATAGTTCCTTGCCTATCATCTGGCCATTGCAAAGTGAGAATAAGCCAGGAAAAGCAGATGTGTTGATCGTGGATTCTCCTGCAGGTTTGCACGGGAAAAATCTGGATCACGCGATCAAATTGGTGCATAAAGTCATTGTTCCGATTTCTCCATCACTATTTGATATTCAGGCCAGTTATGATTTTTTAAAGGATTTGAGTGAAGAAAAAGCGGCAAGAAAAGGGCGCATAGAAATTGGGGTTGTAGGTATGCGGATGGCGCCGCGCACTCGAGCTGCAGCGACCTTGGAACAGTTTCTTGCCCAATTGGATGTGCCAGTATTGGCCTATTTGCGTGAAGCCCAGATTTATGTAAATGCAGCGTTTGAAGGTAAAAGTATATTTGATATGCCGCGTTACCTGGCGGAGCAAGATTTGGAACTTTGGGTCGATTTGATCAAGTGGGTCGAGGCATGAACTGTTACCGGGAAGTTACTATTCGACAAAAGTTCGACTAAATTGAATCAATAATTGTGGTCGGATTGTGGACTTGGCAGAAAGGAACATATTTGAGAAATCAGGTAAATTTTGTCTTGTCACTTGACAGCCGCTCAGAATTCAGGAAAATCGAACAATATTTGCATGTTTAGCATGTGTGAATATTGTAATTAGAAGTCGATATATTTATTAATCAAAGAGGAGAAAAAATGAAAGCAATTTTCGCGGCAGTAACCGCAACAACATTATTGGCAATTTCCAGCGCAGCTCAAGCAGACGTGGCTTCGGATACAATTGCACTAGTTAAAGCGTCTGGTGGAGATTGCATGGCTTGCCACGCGATCGACAAAAAAGTAGTTGGACCGGCGTGGAAAGATGTTTCAACCAAGTACAAGGGCGACGCTGGAGCACATGAAATGCTGGTAGCGAAAATCATCAAGGGTGGCAAAGGTAACTGGGACAAGATCACTGGCGGAGTAGCCATGACCCCGCATCCTTCAAAGCCATCCAAGGAAGAAATCTCGAAGATCGTTGCCTCGATTCTTAAGCTGTAATATAAAGTGCGTAATTCTGGAAACAAGCCGGCCTTACTTCTAGATTACTCTTCAATAAGAGGTTAGGCATAAAGCGAGAAGAAAGTCGGTGCTAAAACATCGACTTTTTTCGATTTTAACGGTCTAAAAGTGGACGAAATTGGAGGGTATATTGAAAAAGAGTTGTATCACACTAGCTTTGACCTGTGGCTTTGCTTCCTTATTGATTGGATGCGGCGATAAAGATGATCAATCCCACCCGAATACGTTAGCCAATGCACCACCTACAATTGTGCAAACAACTTCATCAGTAGACACAAAGCCAAATCCGGTTCCCGCCCAACCAACTCCAGCCAGTACCATGCAGGCATCTGCAAATAGCGCGAATAACGCTGCGCTGAATCAAGGAGGACTGGATATGCCGGCTGTCGCCAAAAGACATAATTGCCCGGCATGCCACTCGATTACTAAAAAGATCGTTGGTCCGGCATGGATGAACGTATCAATTAAATATAAAGGCGCGGAAAAATTTGAATACAATGGGAAAGAATATCCATTGGTCGAGGGATTGATGATGAAAGTGTCTCAGGGAGGATCCGGGCACTGGGGTTCTATGCCGATGCCGGCAAATGACTATAAGGGAGTCATGCAGTCAGACATCAGAGAACTTGTTCTTTTCGTTTTGGGACTCTCTAAATAACACAAGTCGTGCATAAAGACCGGCGTAAGCCGGTTTTTTTGTGCCATAAGTTTTGTTTAAATGCTCTTGGCACCTCTCTTGGCGCCTCTAATTGACAAGGTGTTTTAGGCTACGCATAATCCACCCGTTCTTTAATTTATTCAATCCATAACTATGTCTTCCACCAAATATTTCACATACTTGATTCTGGCTGTTGCTTTCAGCTTGGTAGCATGCGGCAAAACAGAGACACAAACGACTTCATTATCTACCGATACTTCGGAATTGCTGGTGAAGCTAGGCGCATCAGCGCCGCTCACCGGTCCCCAAGCGCATATAGGCAAGGACAACGAGAATGGTACTCGCATGGCGATAGAGGATGCCAACCTCAAGGGAACGATCATTGGTGGTAAAAAAGTGCGCTTCGAATTGTTGAGCGAGGACGATCAGACCGATCCTAAAACTGCAACCATCGTTGCGCAAAAATTAGTAGATGCAAAAGTGAATGGTGTTATCGGACATCTTAATTCAGGTACAACAATCCCGGCTTCCAGAATTTACAGCGATAACGGCATTCCCCAGATTTCGCCGTCGGCAACCGCTGTGGCTTATACCACGCAGGGTTTCAAGACGGCTTTTCGCGTGATGGCGAATGACAGCCAGCAGGGGAATGTGTTGGGCGAATTCGCAACGAAAAAACTGGGCGCAAAAAAAATCGCGGTGATTGACGACCGTACCGCATACGGACAAGGTATCGCGGACGAATTTGTTAAGTCCGCACAAGCCAATGACGCGCAGATCATCGCGCGTGAATACACCACCGACAAGGCGGTTGATTTCGCCTCGGTACTGACATCCATCAAAGGCAAACAACCCGATCTGATATTCTTCGGCGGCATGGATCCGCAGGGTTCGCCGATGGTCAAGCAATTGCGCGGATTGGGTATGAAAACGCAGTTCATGATGGGTGATGGCGGCTATACGCCGAAGTTCATAGAGAACGCGGGAGCCGCAGCCGAAGGTGGTTATGCTTCGTTGCCCGGAGTGCCTATGGACAAAATGCCGAACGGGCGCGATTTTGCGATGCGCTATGAAGCACGCTTCAAACAGCCTATTCAGTTATATGCTCCCTATTGTTACGACGCAGTCAACGTGATGATCGCAGCCATGCAAAAAGCAGGCACGGCAGAACCCGCGAAATATCTGCCGGAACTGGGCAAAGTAGTACATGACGGTGTTACCGCCAAGATCGCTTTTGATGAAAAGGGTGATTTGAAGGGTGGCGCAGTGACGGTGTACCAAGTGCGCCAGGGCAAATGGCAAGTGGTAGAAACTATCGGTGGCGGTGAGACACATTGATCACGTAGGGGCGTATGGCAATACGCCCTTGTTGGTATTTCAAAAAAGGTGTATTGCCATACGCCCCTTAGAATAATCCGTGGATATTCTGCTCCAACAAATCATCAATGGTCTGGTACAAGGCAGTGTGTATGCACTGGTTGCACTTGGTTATACCATGGTCTATGGGATTCTCGGCCTCATCAATTTTGCGCATGGTGAAGTGGTAATGGTCGGTGCGATGGTTGCGCTCACTGTGCTGCAAACTTTGCTGGCGGCTGCAGTCGCTCCGGCGCTGGCAGTGCTATTCAGTTTGATCGTGGCAATCTTTGCATGCATGGCACTCGGATACAGCATTGAGCGAATAGCTTATCGACGTTTGCGAAATGCACCTCGTTTAGCTCCGCTCATTACCGCGATTGGCGTATCCATTGTATTGCAAACACTGGCAATGATGATTTGGGGGCGTGAATATCATGCGTTCCCCTTGCCTTTTGCAAATAATCTGCATGCTTTTGGCGGCGCAATCATTACCGATGTACAGTTGATGATTGTACTCGTCGCGCTGCTGATGATGTCCGGCTTGATGTTGTTAATTCACAGCAGCAATTTCGGACGTGCAATGAGAGCCGTAGCAGAAAATCCAGCTGCTGCTTCGCTGATGGGCGTGGATATCAATAGCGTGATTTCCGGTACCTTTATGCTGGGGTCGGCACTTGCAGCAGTGGCTGGCTTTATGGTCAGCGCCAATTACGGCATCGTTCACTACTACATGGGATTCATGCTTGGTCTAAAAGCTTTTACCGCAGCAGTGCTTGGCGGCATTGGCAATCTGCGCGGGGCGATGTTGGGTGGCGTGGTTCTCGGTTTGATCGAGAGTTTGGGAGCGGGATATATCGGTGATCTGAGTGGCGGCTTCTTCGGTAGTAATTATCAGGACGTGTTTGCTTTCTTCGTGCTGATCGCAGTACTGGTGTTCAGGCCATCCGGTTTGCTCGGTGAAAGAGTGGCGGAGCGCGCATGAAGTTCACTCAAAAACCCAAGCCGCTGTTCGCCGCTTTGGTTATCGCGCTACTGGTATTTCCATTCCTTACCGATGCCTTGCTCGGACACGGTTGGGTGCGCATCGCCGACTTCGCGTTGCTCTACATTATGCTGGCGTTGGGGTTGAACATTGTAGTGGGTTACGCAGGTTTGCTTGATCTGGGCTATATCGCCTTCTTCGCAGTGGGTGCATACACCTATGCATTGCTTGGCTCGCCACAATTTGGATTGCACTGGCCGTTGTGGGTAGTGTTGCCGCTGGGTGCGGTAATGGCGTGTTTTTTTGGCGTGTTGCTCGGGGCACCGACCTTGCGCTTGCGGGGTGACTATCTGGCCATTGTCACTTTGGGTTTTGGCGAGATCGTGCGCATCTTCATGAACAATCTGAACGCACCAATCAATATTACCAATGGTCCGCAAGGAATCAGCATGATTGACCCGTTGCGTATCGGTGAGTTTTCATTTGCCAAGTCACATGAGATTCTCGGTGTGTCTTTCACCACAGTACATTTGCATTATTACCTGTTTCTGGGCTTCACACTATTGGTGATTTTCGTTTCGCTGCGTTTGCAAAATTCGCGCATTGGCAGGGCGTGGATGGCAATTCGTGAAGATGAAGTCGCAGCTTCCGCGATGGGTATCAATACGCGCAATATTAAATTACTGGCCTTTGCCATGGGCGCAACTTTCGGTGGGCTATCCGGAGGCTTATTTGCCGGTTTCCAGGGCTTCGTCAGTCCGGAAAGTTTCAGTCTGATGGAATCGGTGATGATCTTGTGCATGGTGGTGTTGGGGGGCATGGGCAACATCACCGGGGTGGTGCTGGGTGGCGTGTTGCTGGTGGTATTGCCGGAAGCATTCCGTCACGGTGCCGGGCCGATACAGCAGGCATTATTTGGCAATATATTGGTCGATCCGGAAAGTTTGCGCATGTTGATGTTCGGCATGGCGCTGATTCTGGTGATGCTGTGGCGTCCTGCCGGCTTATGGCCGTCCAGCCTGCATCGTCGAGAACTTGCTCCCGATGAAGCCGTGGCGCATCAAGAACAGGAAACGGTGTATGACGCCTCCAAGTGAACTCTTGCTGGAGTTGTCCGGCGTGTGCAAACACTTTGGCGGATTGACAGCGCTATCTGAAGTTTCTCTTAACATAAGGCGAGGTGAAATCTACGGTTTGATCGGCCCGAACGGAGCGGGTAAAACAACGCTGTTTAACGTCATCACCGGACTATATCAAATGGATCAGGGTACGTTTAAATTTGGCGGCAACACTTATGTTCGTACCAAGCCTCATCAGTTGGCACAAGCCGGTATCGCGCGTACTTTCCAGAACATACGCTTGTTCGCAAACATGAGCGTGCTGGAAAATATCATGGTTGGCAGGCATGTTCGCACTCGTACCGGAATTTGGGGAGCACTGAGTCGCAATTCCTCTGCGCGCATGGAAGAACATACCATCGCCGAGCGTGCACGTGAACTATTGCATTATGTTGGCATTCAACGCCCGACAAATACTTTGGCGAAAAATCTTTCGTATGGTGAACAGCGCAGGTTGGAAATTGCGCGCGCCTTGGCGACTGATCCGCAAATGCTGGCCTTGGATGAGCCGGCAGCGGGCATGAACGCGACGGAGACCGAAAGTCTTAAAGCGTTGCTTCAATCAATTCGTAGCGAAGGCATCACTGTTTTGCTGATCGAACATGACGTCAAACTCATCATGGGATTGTGCGACCGCGTAGCCGTATTGGACTACGGAAAAAAGATTGCCGAAGGAACACCGGTGGAAGTGCGCCGCAACCCCGCCGTGATTTCAGCGTACCTGGGTGTGGAGTCGGCATGAGCGGAACCCAATCACATTTCATCCTCGAGGTACACGATCTGAAAGTTTCTTACGGAGGCATACATGCATTGAAAGGAATCAATCTTAATATTGCCAAAGGCGAATTAGTTGCCCTGATAGGAAGTAACGGCGCAGGCAAAACCACAGCGTTGAAAGCACTTGCAGGTTTGTTGCACGGTACGGCGGGTAAAATTCACTATGACGGACGCTCTCTGCACCATGTTCCCACGCACCAGAGAGTAACTGCGGGCTTGGCGCTTGTGCCGGAGGGACGGGGAATTTTTGCACGTCTTTCCGTTGCAGAAAATCTGCAAATGGGCGCTTATATCCGTAAAGACGAAAAGCAAATCAGTGCCGACCTTGAGCGCATGTATACCTTGTTCCCGCGTCTTGCTGAACGCCGTACCCAATTGGCCGGTACGCTTTCTGGTGGAGAGCAACAAATGGTCGCAATAGCGCGCGCCCTGATGAGCCGACCAAAACTATTGATGCTGGATGAGCCGAGCATGGGATTGGCACCGATGATGGTTGCTAAAATTTTTGAAACGATAAGAGAGATTTCAGCACAAGGTGTTTCAATTTTACTTGTCGAGCAAAATGCCAAGTTGGCATTAGAATCTGCGCAACGAGGTTATGTGCTGGAAAGCGGTAGCATAACCTTGTCTGGAGATGCGAAAGAATTACTTGGCAGTGATGCAGTGCAGCAAGCATATCTGGGTGCTTGATGGGTTTTTAAATTCACTGTTATAGGAGCAATCCTAAGCTGTAATTCACGTTTTAAGATTGAGTGACTGTTTGCAACACGAACCAACTTTCATGAAGGGCGGCTTTGTGGAAGGAAATTTGGCTGTTAGAATATTTTACAACGTGCCATAAGCTTAATTTAATTCTTGGCAAATTATTTTCTCATGTAATTCAACACAAGGAATTTAATCATGGAAATTACAGTTGAAGCCAAAGTAAATGCTCCAGTTGCCACTGTCTGGCGTGCCTACACAACACCGGCTGACATCAAGCAGTGGAATACCGCTTCTGATGATTGGCATACAACAAAATCCTCTGTAGATTTGCGCGTGGGTGGTACATTTTCGTCTCGCATGGAGGCTAAAGACGGTAGCTTCGGATTCGACTTCGCTGGAACATACACAAATATTGTACCCAACGAATTGATCGAGTATAAATTCGGGGATCGAAAAGGAACTGTTCAATTCGTGACTAACGCAAATAGTGTTTTGATTCGCGTCACGTTTGATGCTGAAACTGAAAACCCCATTGAACTTCAGCGTCAGGGATGGCAAGCTATCCTAAATAATTTTGCCAAGTTCGTAGAGGGACATCAGTGAGGTAGTATTGTGACAAGTCTGTTTGCCCATATTGATGATACTCATTGGCTGAAGCCTGTTGTACAAAAATCCTTCGTGTTAAATACGATAATAAGTAAGCTCGTCCAATCATCGACATTTAAGCGTAGGTAAACATGAATACAAAGGTAGATTTCTTTTTTAATAAAGCCAGCAAATGGCAAGATGAATATAAAAAATTGAGGTCGATTGTCCTTGAGTGTGGGTTGCAAGAAGAATTGAAGTGGGGATTTCCTTGTTACAACTATCAGAACGGTAATGTAGTTTTAATTCACGGATTTAAAGATTACTGTGCTCTTCTATTCCACAAGGGTGCGTTAATGAAGGATGCAAATAGAGTTTTAATCCAGCAAACTGAGAATGTACAGGCAGCCCGTCAGATTCGATTCGCCAACATTCGTGAAATCATTGAGATGGGAACCCTATTGAGGGACTATATTAATGAAGCAATTGAACTAGAAAGAGCTGGTTTAAAAGTGACATTTAAGAAATCTACAGAGTTCAAAATAGCAACAGAATTTCAAAATAAAATGGATGAATTTCCCGGATTGAAAGTTGCATTTGATGCATTGACACCTGGAAGGCAAAGAGCTTACCTCCTTCATTTTTCTGCGCCCAAACAATCTAAAACTCGGGTGTCAAGGGTTGAAAAATGTATGCATAAAATTATAGTTGGAAAGGGATTAGATGATAAGTAGCTATTTAACGTTATTCAGTTGAAGAAATTGTAACTAACTTCAGGTACTCGTAATAGTCACGATTGGAGAATGAATATGATTCCCAAGAATACAATCTGTCTCTGGTTCGATGGCACCGCTCTTGAAGCTGCGAAGTTTTATGCCGATACTTTCCCGGACAGCGCTGTTGGAAAAGTTCTTCGTGCGCCCGGCGACTATCCCGCGGGCAAGCAAGGCGACATCTTAACAGTAGAGTTTACCGTAATCGGCATTCCATGCCTTGGCTTGAACGGTGGCCCGTATTGCAAGCACAGTGAGGCATTCTCGTTTCAAGTTGCGACAAATGACCAAGCCGAAACCGACCGTTTGTGGAACGCAATCGTTGGCAACGGCGGAGAGGAAAGCGCCTGCGGCTGGTGCAAGGACAAGTGGGGTCTTTCTTGGCAGATCACTCCTCGAGCCCTTACTGCTGCCATCTCGGATCCCGATCGTGCCGCTGCCAAACGCGCATTCGAGGCAATGATGCAAATGAGAAAGATCGACATTGCTGCGATTGAGTCTGCCCGATACGGCTGTTAGACTAACAACCAGAATCGTGAGAGGAGAATCATGAGCAAAATATTCGTAAACATTGGACTTAGCCTTGATGGCTACATGGCACCGGAAGGAATGACCATGGAGAATCCTGGTTACAAGAACTGGGGCGCCAAGTGGGGTGCACTGATGACCTGGCTCATGAATCAACAGTACTTTCGCGAGAACCTCAAGTTCGGACCAGGGGGAGAGACTGGTCCTGTCAATGATCTGGTTCGAATCACCACAGAGCGCATAGGTGCCAACATTATGGGCAAGCGAATGTTCGACCAAGGCGAGCGTGTCTGGCCAGAGGAAGCTCCGTTTCATACACCGGTATACGTACTTACAAATATGAAACGCGAACCTTGGGTGCGCCCCGGCGGAACGACCTTTTACTTCATCAATGACGGACCGGAGCGTGCTCTAGAACTGGCCCGGGAATCGGCGGGCAGTCGTGATATTCGCATCGCTGGCGGAGCGGATGTGATCCAACAGTACTTGAACTTAGGAGTCGTCGACGAGCTGGAAATCGCCTTGGCACCAGTGTTGTTCGGCAACGGACGGCGTCTCTTCGAGAACCTACGAGAGCCCGGGCCGCAGTTTCGCATTGACAGGGTTCTTGATGGTTCAGCCGCCACACACTTGCGCTATGTGCGTCAGTAAGAGCAGCCTGACAACCAGTTACTGCGGACGATCCGTTGTGCGGCCAGCCGATAAACCTGACCTAGAATGTCCAGTTGCGTGAAGTGATGATATCTGCTTTGGGTTATGTGAGCGTTTAAAATAATTGATGTAGATCTTCTCTCTCGCAAAATAATAAAAATTCCTAACGTCGGTTCCTGTTTCAGGATGAGACGCTGAATGGATAGAACGCCGAATGCGAAAGTTCGGCCATAACTTGCCCTTGGCGAACGTCAGTTATATGGCGGGCTGTTTGAAACCGTGAAGTTCGGGATCGTGCCAAAAAGGAGTCCATCAACCGACCATCTCTATTAAGTCAATTTCAGCTAGAATAACCACATTGAAGAATTAATTGAACTGTGAATGGTAACTAACTCGAATGTTCGATGGACTACCTTAACAACCACAAAGAGATGCCTCACGGAACTGTTGTGAACGGTTACCAACCTAGTGCGAGCGTAACGTCGTATTCCAATCAAGACAGCGATGCAGCGAAATAGGGCGAATCAATCGAATAACTTGCCGGATTGCCTCAGGAGTAATTCAAAATTATTAAATTTTTTAAATCGTTTGGCGGTTGGGTATCAAGAAATAAATTAAAATCTGCAATTGCAATTCTAATTATCCTTGTAATTACCGGGGTATCGTTTCTTTATTATCCACGTACTACTCTTGTAGTGGGCGTAACCTCTGATTTGCTGGACGCCAATGGTAATTTCAAGGATAAGGACAACTCGTATAGCAAAATTAAAACCTTGCTCGCCGCACAAGGAATTAAATTAAAAGTTAAAACACAGCCGGATAAAAATAATGAGAAATCCACGCTGGAGTTTCTCATTGATGATCACACGATTGATTGGGTTATTGCCAGGAATTCAGGTGCTGAGTTAGACGAAGAGATCTATGAAAAATTCAGTTCTTTAGTTGTCATCAGTAAAAGCCCGTTCTTGTTTTTTGTTAAGGCCGGCAATAAAAGTATCAAAAAAATCAAAGATCTGCGCGGAAGAAAAATTGCATTCCGCGCTGCCCCGGAGGGAAATGAAAGACCTGTTTTTACTTCTGACGGAGCAATCATTTCTCCTTATTCCGCTAATAATATTATCAAGAATTTTTTTCAATTGGCCGGAATAACTTCAGAGAATACAAAATTAATAAATATATGGCCCGATCAAATCACCGAAAATGGTGACTGGGATGTATTCATCGTATTCGGGTTTCCCTCGGCCAAGAACTCTTCAAAAGGGATATATCCGGCTATCCTGAAAGGAGGGATTGAATTCTTACAGTTTGAGGATATGGAGGCTATTGCAAAAAATTTGCCCTATTTAGCAGTGCAAAAACTTCCTGCTTCCGGCATGCTTGCATCCGAAGGTATTCCCAATGCTGATGTCCGTTATCTATCGACAACGGTGAGTGTATTTGCCAAATCAAACCTTGATCATACCTTGGTAATGATTTTGTCAGAAGCATTGAAGAAAATTTTCTCAGAACCCTCCATTGTCAGAGAAAAGGATGAGTTTCCCAATTTCAAAAGTACCGAAACATTCAAAGCCAACCCAGTCGCTGAAGAATTTTATAAATCTGGCAGGCCCATTTTGGGCAAGTATTTCCCACTCATCATTGCCGGGTTTGTCATGAACTTACTTGTGATAATGGTTCCGGCATTAACTGTAATCTTTCCAGTAGTACATTACTTTCCTTCTCTATATCGTATTTATATAAGAAGAAAAGTTGCACCATTATACAAACAACTTGAGTTTATTGATAAAAATAGCGATGTTGAGAGCGATACTTTACGAGATAAACTAAAAATCCAATTGCACGATGTTGAAACGAGATTAAGAGGTATCTCGCTTCCCTTTATGTATGGCACCTACGTTCAAGAAATCTTCAATGCTATGGGACACGCTGAATTGGTTAAAAGCAAGCTTTACAAGCGATGAGCTTCAAAAATAATTTTTGGCATATCGACTTATTTTCTTCTCCCATTATTTGAGTATATCAAGCAAATGTGCGTATAGATATCTCTACTGACAACCTACCCTTTACGCCGGTCAGTTCTTGAAAAAAAAGACTTATTCGGCGCTTCCCTAGAAAGTTCTAACAAGCTTCTGCTTATATCGAGTCCATGAGACTTTCAGTGCGTACAATGCATAATATTCACAACCGGAATCTCAATTGTCTTCAACAATCATATTCGCGTTATATCACTAGCCAATAGGTCCAACTAATTGTCATTGATTATAATTGTGTGGCGAGGTCATTAAATTATGAAAATTGGTTTACAAACTTGGGGTAGTGAAGGAGACATCCAGCCATTCATAACTTTGGCTGGTAGTCTAGTTAGTGCCGGGCATGAAGTCACACTAGTCGTTACTGATAATATTGGCAGAGATTATTCAGGTCAGGCAAAAAGGTTCGGATTTCACCTTGTCGAAGTGAGGAACCCTGACAATCCTTCTGCTGAACTAATTGAAAAAGTCTGGCGGGAAATCATCGAAGTCGGCAATCCAATAAAACAATCTGAGTTGGTACTCAAGTATGGTTTTGACCCTGTAATGGAAGCTATGTATGTAGCAGCAAAAAACCTATGCGCTACAAATGATGCTGTTGTTGGTCACTTCTTTTTGTACCCGCTCCGAGTTGCTGCTGAAAAGTCAGGGACTCCAATAGCAACAATTAACGTTGTCCACAACTGCCTGCCTTCATCTGAAATATGCCCGCCGGGACTCCCAGACATTGGTAGATGGTTTTACCCTTTGGGATGGAAGTTAGTTCGCTCTATGGTAAACCGTATATTTTTGCCACGGGTTAATGTCCTTCGTAAAAAAGAAGGTCTAACTCCTGACAGTGATGTGATGACACAAACGTGGGCTTCAAAAACACTGAATCTTCTCATTGTTAGTCCAAGTATTTGCCATACTCCCAAAGACTGGGGTACAAAACACGATGTTTGCGGGTTCTTAAATCCACCAGAGGATCAGTCCATTGAAGAGCCTCCAAATGGCTTGGACGAATTTATAACATCTGGTGAACCTCCAATATATTTTACATTTGGAAGCATGATGCTTCACGACCTCAGTTATATTCAGGAGGCTTTGGACATTTGGACAGAGACAGTAAGGAAAGTCGGGTGTCGAGCCATCTTTCAGTTGCCTTTTGATGATTTGTCAGTATTCAAGACTGATGAAAAAGTTTTCAAAGTGCAACGTTCCCCATATAAGACAATATTTCCTAAATGTTCTGTAATAGTTCACCACGGCGGAGCTGGAACAACTCAATCAAGCCTTCTTGCTGGCCGTCCGTCCGTTGTTGTTGCTCACATGGCAGATCAGTTTTTTTGGGGAGCAGAACTCGAAAGACTTGGTGTAGCAGGACGAACTCAAACGCGAAAAGGATTAACTCCAGACAAACTAGCGAAGTCCATCAATCAAGTTTTAGCAAGTCCAGATAAGAGCAAACGAGCAACAGAAATCGGGGCGATTATGTCTAAAGAAGACGGTGTTGTTGATGCTGTCCGATTGATTGAAACTCGACTCACTGGAAAGAAAGTCGCTTAGTCCCCTTTGGGTTAAATAGAGTCAGTCGAGTCCGCAAAGTCATGCACGACTTTACAACGGCTCTTTGTATCATTACAGTCATTCACAAGACTATTTTTTATTAGTTTGATGTCGATGCAGCGAAAAGGATGAATGGTATAGAGGGTATAAAAGTGGCAATCCTTGAAATGAATTTACGGCTCACCTGCTTTTGAATAACTTCTTAATCATGTTCAATGCAAAGCCGATGACAACAAAGAATATAACGATGGCAATGGCTGTTGTGACGATACTCATGGTGGTGCTCCGGCGAATAATAAGCAAGTAGTATGAACGACTAACTAATCAAAAGTGTAATCCTAGTATAATTCAGCATGGGTGCAAGGATTATTTCAGCAAAATCACATTGATTATTTATGGGATTGTTGCAGTAATCACGATCACTTCCTTCATACTGCAACCCCGCTAACAAATACTTTCAGCTGACCTTGTCGGCAACTGGTCGAGACATCGAGTGACAAAAAAACTATTTATTAAAACATTCGGCTGTCAGATGAACGAGTACGATTCTGACAAGATCACCGATGTGCTGCGCGCTAGCGAGGGCATCGAGTTGACCGAAAAAGCGGAAGATGCCGACATCATTTTATTCAACACGTGTTCGATTCGCGAGAAGGCCGAAGAAAAGGTGTTCTCTGATCTGGGGAGAATACGTCCGCTAAAACTGGCAAAACCGGATTTAATCATTGGGGTTGGAGGCTGTGTTGCTAGCCAGGAAGGGGCGACCATTTTTAAAAGAGCGCCTTATGTGGATGTCATTTTTGGTCCGCAAACGCTGCATCGTCTACCTGAGTTGATTTCGGCAAGGCGCGAAAGCGGGAGGGTGCAGATGGACATCAGCTTTCCTGAAATTGAAAAATTCGACAGTTTGCCGACACCGCAAGTGAATGGCGGTTCGGCTTATGTGTCGATCATGGAAGGGTGCAGCAAATTCTGCACTTTCTGCGTTGTTCCCTTTACACGAGGTCATGAACTTTCACGACCGCTGGCAGACGTAATGCGCGATATTCGCGGGTTGGTGGCGCAAGGCGTAGGTGAAATCACGCTGTTGGGTCAAAACGTGAATGCGTACGCGGGCAGTGATGACGATGGGGAAATAGTGGATTTGGCTTTTTTGATCCGCACGATTGCGGCACTCGACGGAATACAGCGCGTTCGCTATATGACTTCTCATCCCAGAGAAATGTCACCGCGTTTAATCGAGTTATACGGTGATACCCCAAAGCTGGCGAACCATCTTCATTTGCCGGTACAGTCCGGTTCGGATCGCGTTCTCGCCGCGATGCAACGCGGTTACACGGCATTGGAGTACAAATCGATCATTCGTAAAGTGCGCGCATTGAGACCCGACATTTCGATTACCTCTGACTTTATTGTTGGCTTCCCCGGGGAAACGGAAAGTGATTTTGAAGCCACCATGAAATTGATCGAGGATATTGGTTTCGATGCCAGTTTTAGTTTTTTATATAGCCCGAGACCGGGCACTCCTGCCGCGGAAATGACTGATGAAGTGTCAAACGAAGCTAAAATGGAGCGTCTAAAACGCTTGAAAACCAGAATCGATGAATTGGAAAATGCAGTTGCCGAAAATATGGTGGGTACGATTCAGCGCATTGTAGTTGAAGGTGTTTCAAAAAAAGATAAACAGGAATTAGCCGGACGCACTGACAATAATCGAGTGGTAAATTTTGTCGGCGCTGCCGATCTGCTTGGTCGTTTTGTTGAAGTAAGAATAGCGTCAGTGTCAATGCACACTTTGCGTGGTGAATTGGTGTGAAGTAATGAGCAAGCCAAATACACTCTCAATTTCAGTGCAGTACGCCAGCAAAGCTAAAATACTACCCACCCGCCAGCAATTTCGAAGATGGGTCAGCGTTGCATTAGAGCAGGATGTTCAAATTGCTTTACGCATCGTCGACGAACTCGAAGGGCGCGCACTTAATCTGAGTTATCGCAACAAGAATTACGCAACGAATGTGCTGACTTTTGTTTATGACGATGTCAATCCGCTCTATGGTGATGTGGTCATCTGTGCGCCGGTAGTTGCTCGTGAGTCAAAAGAGCAAAGTAAGGACTTGCTCGCGCATTACGCACATCTGACTGTCCATGCAGCTTTGCATTTGCAAGGCTATGACCACGATACGAAGCGTGATGCAGAAAAAATGGAGACGCTCGAGACAGCGTTAATGCTCAAATTAAGGTATCCTGCACCCTATCTCATTCGTTGAAGTTTGGTAATGGACGGTTCGGAAAGTAACGGAAATAAACCCACCTTGTTGGAACGGCTCTCCACGATGTTGCTGCGCGAGCCGGAAGATCGCGAACAATTGATCACACTTCTGCACAGCGCTTACGAGCGCAATCTGTTGGATGCAGACGCGCTCTCCATGATGGAAGGAGTCATCCAGGTTTCAGAACGAAACGTGGGCGAAATCATGATACCCCGCGCTCAAATGGATGTGATTGACATCGGTCAACCTCCCGAAGAATTTATCCCCTACGTCATTGAAACCGCTCACTCGCGTTTTCCGGTGACGGATGGTGACAAAGACAACATCATCGGCATTCTGCTTGCAAAAGATTTGCTGCGTTACTATGCCGGAGAAGAATTTGATGTGCGTGACATGTTGCGTCCGGCGGTATTTGTACCCGAATCAAAGCGCCTCAATGTGCTGCTGCGTGACTTTCGCAGTAATCGCAACCACATCGCGCTGGTGGTGGATGAATATGGTGGCGTGTGCGGAATGGTCACTATTGAAGACGTACTGGAACAGATCGTCGGTGACATTTCTGATGAGTATGATTTTGACGAGGATGAAGACAACATCATTCGTCAGGATGATGCACATTGGCGTGTGAAAGCTGATACTGAAATTGCCGATTTTAATGACGCGCTAGGAACGGACTTTAGCGATGATAACTACGATACTGTGGGTGGTCTAGTGCTCAAGGCGGCAGGGCAACTTCCAAAACACGGTGAGATTATCAGTCTTGGCGAATGGCAATTTACCGTGCTAAGGGCAGATAGCCGCCGGTTGCACTCGCTTTTGGTAGAGCGGAATTTGAAATATTTGAATGGCAAAGAAGAGTGATCTTTGCCCTAGTGTAAAAGTTTTGAATCAGAAAGCCAGTTTCGAGAACCTTAGTCTGCGTGATTGAGCTGTTCCCTTTAATTTAAAAGTGGTGCTTTAGTTTCACAAGCAATAGAAACTTTTGATAACAAAAGTCATCAAACGCAATAGCCGCATTCACAATAATGCCTTTGCTCAAACAATGAAATACGGGATAAATGTCCCGGCATTTCAGGAGATAACTGCTATTCACTTTTGCAATAATCTCAAGCAGGA
>CAIRAO010000327.1 GCA_903876625.1 uncultured Gallionellaceae bacterium
CGAAAGGAATCCCGCATTGTATCGCTGCTTAGGCAATGATCAACGTTTAAAGCGCCTTCACTTTAACGATAGGATTGCCATTTATATCCAGCACGTGCACAGCGCAGGCCAGGCAAGGGTCAAAGGAATGCACCGTACGCAACACTTCGAGTGGACGCTCCGGATCGGCAACCGGGGTGTGCAACAGCGATGCTTCATAGGGTCCGGGGGTATCACCTTCGTTGCGGGGAGCCGCATTCCAGGTCGTAGGCACGACTGCCTGATAGTTGGTGATCTTGCCATCATTAAGCACTACCCAGTGCGACAGTACGCCTCGAGGTGCTTCATGGAAGCCTACACCCTTGACCTCTCCCTTGGGGAATACAGGTTTGTTAAACGTCAGGGTATCGCCCTTGCCGATGTTGTTGACCAGTAATTGCCATTGATGTGCCACTTCATCCACCTGCACTGCACAACTAACCGCGCGGGCCGCATGCCGGCCGATGGTGGAGTGCACTGCCGCAAGCGGAATTTTGGTTTTGGCAATCGCACCGGCGGTATCCAGAACGCCTGTCAGATACTTCAGTGTTGGCGCATGGTTCTGTGCAGCCATCGCCAGCACCCGTGCCAACGGGCCTACTTGAGCGGGTTTGCTGTAGAAAGTAGGCGACTTGACCCAGGAATATTTACCGTCATCCTGGAAGTCAGTGTAATCGGGATCGGTTTCGCCTTTGAAGGGGTGCAACGCGCCTTTACCGCCCTTGTACCAGGAGTGTTTGACGCTTTCTTCCACGCCATCACGGAAATACTGATCATTGAATGATTTGATCGGTTTGATGCTGCTCAGGTCACCCCCAGTGATGTAGCCGCCGGGCATGGCGAACTTGGTTCCTTTGGTATCGAGCGGCAAGTCGGGCACTGACAGGTAATCCGTGACACCGGCGCCAATCGCGGTCCAGTCGGCATAGAAAGCGCCGATAGCGGCAACGTCCACCAGGTAAACGTTTTTAACGAAATCACTGAGCTTGTCTATCCATTCCTTGATCGCCATTAAACGTTCTATGGTGAGTACCGACTGTGAATCGAGAGAAATAGGGTTGGTTACCCCGCCGACTGCCAAATTCTGAATGTGCGGAGTTTTCGAGCCGAGTATGCTGACGATCTTGTTGGCGTAGCGTTGAACTTCCAGCGCTTGCAGATAATGAGTTACGGCCAGAAGGTTGACTTCGGGCGGCAGTTTCATTGCCGGGTGACCCCAATAACCATTTGTGAAAATACCGAGCTGCCCGGTCCCGACGAAATTACCCAAACGTTCCTTGACCTTGGTGAATTCCTGACGGCTGTTGCCGCTCCAGCTGGACAAGCTTTCGGCGAGATGTGCGGTTTTTGCAGGATCAGCCTTGAGTGCGGAAGTCACATCCACCCAATCGAGCGCCGAGAGGTGGTAAAAATGCACGATATGGTCGTGGATGGCATGGGCGGTGATGATCAGGTTGCGGATGTACTGTGCATTGAGCGGTATTTCCAATTGCAGCGCGTTTTCAACCGCCCTCACCGAGGTAAGCGCATGCACCGTGGTACAAACGCCGCAAATGCGCTGGGTGATCGCCCAGGCGTCGCGTGCGTCATGCCCCAGAAGTATTTGTTCGACTCCGCGCCACATTTGGCCGGAAGCCCATGCCTTGTTAACCTTGCCGCCGTTCACCTCGCAATCAATACGCAAATGGCCTTCAATGCGAGTGATCGGATCAATCGTTATTCTTGTTCCCATTTTTAATTCTCCTAATTATTCTGATTACTTTTTGGCTGCAACAACTGTTGTCCCCGGTAGTCCGGGAAGTATTGGGAGGTAACGCACCAGTAAGATATAGCCTAATATTTCAATGGCGATCATGCCGACAGAAACCATTATCTCTGGCACCGACGGGAAGTAGTGCCAGCCCGCCCCGGTGTCATACCCGACCAAATAGGAATTGACGCGCAATATAAAGCCGGCAAACATCAGGCAAAAAGCTGCGATGAACAGTTTTGTTGGATTTTTGCGGGCAGCGGGTTGAATCAGAATAATGAGTGGCGCAATAAATAATCCCATTTCGACCCAGAACATGAATGCTTCGATATTCGCCTGGAACATGCCACCCAGCGCGCCCCGAACCACCAGATCTGCCACGCGAACGATCAGATAAGCAGCGAGCACCCAGATCATCAAGTTAGACAGTTTGCTTAACAGGTGTAATTCCAGCGGTCGCTTAAAGCCGGAGGAGGACAGGCATGCCTCGAAGATAACGATGGCAAAACCGATCAACACTGCCGTCATTAGATAAAGCAACGGTAAAAGCATGGTTTGCCATAACGGGTTAATTTGGCTGCCGAACACCACCAGCAGAGAACCGAGCGAGGATTGGTGCATGGACGGCAATAAAACGCCGAGCGCAATAATGAAAAATAGCACTTTGCTCAGTTTGCGTTTAACATCCTTGCGACCGAATTTTTCGAGAAACGCGGGCGAAAATTCAATCCACATCACCAAGATGTAAGCCGAGATGCACAACGCCACTTCAAACATCACAGAATTGACTTGAGCATAACCGGGCCAGAAGATATGCCAAAAGTTCCAGTAGCGACCCAGATCAAATAGTACGCCGACACCTGCGAGGGTGTAGCCAAACAGGCTGGCTAACAAAGCCGGTCTCACCATCGGGTGATATTCGCCCTTGTTAAAGATATAAACCAGCAGCGCCATGGTATAGCCGCCACAGGCGAAAGCTGAACCGATTACCACGTCATAGACTATCCAGATACCCCAGGGATAACCGTTGTTGAGGTTGGTCGTCGCGCCCAAGCCGAACACGAAACGCACTCCCAGTATGATAAATGCGATGACCGCCAGCGCTGCCAGAGTAATCGTAAGCGGGGTTACCAGAGGACCGCCAAGCGGTGCAGGAGCAGGGTGATGGGTCGTAGACATCGGGTATCTCCTTAGTTCTGATTGCAGAGTATACGGAAGGACACAAAGAGTGTCTTTCCGTGGTAGTCAATCATTTTCCGCAACAGTTGGTGTTCAGTTTTTTTCATGTGAAACTTCATCAGTTTCGTCTTTGCTATTTTTCTTGGCTACGTAAGTCAACACGCCAAGGAATGCCAAAGGAGCAATGAGTCCGCAGTACAGCGTATGTTGCAAGGTTTCTGAAACACTGGAGTATGAGCGATCTGGTAATGTTGGCATACCCAATTTTTCGAATGGAACGGCAGCGATCTTGAGCATCTGTGTGCCACCCAGCTCATTTTCACCATAGATGTGCTGAACATAATTGGCGGCATTGGCGGTATGTGACGATTGGTCGTGAGTATTGAGATTACCGCGCGGAAAATTCGTTTTTTCGCCTGCCTTTAATGCCAGACGTCTTTTCGCTTCGGCATTCAGATCCTTGACTTTGCCGTAGAGCGTTGCCCCGGTCGGGCAGACTTCTGCACAGGCTGCGTACTTCCCCTCCGGACGCTGGCGGCAAAGCTGGCATTTGGAAATTTTGGGGAATGGAGTGTCATACTCGAAACGGGGAACTCCGTACGGACAAGCCGCGACGCAATAACGGCAACCGATACATATGTCTTTTTCATAACCGACGATGCCGGTATCAGGATTTTTGGTCATCGCCGACACCGGGCAGGCGGAGACACACGACGGATCAACGCAATGCAGGCACGAAATCTTCATGAATGCATAGCCGTTCTTCTCGCTGTCTTTGTACTCGCCGGAGCCGTCACTGTATAGTTTTATTACATTGAGGGTTTTTCCGGAAATATCCAGCGGGGTATCCCAGTACTGTTCCTCGGTGGAGTATTCGGGCGGCATTCCATTTTCTTGCTTGCAGGCTGACACGCATGCCTTGCATCCGATGCACAGCGTACTGTCATAGAGAAGACCCACAGCTTCGGGTGGAATGGTCTTATTGGGACGGGCTTCAGCCGGTGCGGCTGATGCGAGCAAGGCGCCTCCTGCCAGAGCCCCTTTCAGGAAATTGCGCCGGCTGAGGCTCATGATTCTACCCTTTCAGCAGACTTCTTCGCGGTGTCGCCCTCGTCAATCTTGACTCCTTTGCCAATATTTTTGGCAATCATTGCGCCTGCGCCAACTGCGGCACCCGCGATGGCGGCGGTCAACGCGGCTGCGCCAAGAGAAGCACCTTTGCCCTGCTCTTCAATGACGTGAGGGAAGCCGGTCGGAGGTGTGACGAATCTTATTTCGGCTAGCGCGTGGATCGGTTTGGCGAATCCTATTCCCTTTTCGGAACAACCAATGCAGGGGTGACCGGTGCCGACCGGCCAACTGGCGTTGCCGACGTCACCGAACAGAATCGCCGGACAGTTGGCATAGGTTTCCGGCCCTTTGCAGCCAAGCTTGTAAAGGCAATATCCCTTGCGATGACCTTCGTCACCAAATTCCTTGGCGAAACGACCGGCAGCAAAGTGAGCGCGGCGCTCGCAGTTTTCATGGATCAGGCGAGAGTAGGCAAACTTGGGCCGGCCCAACTCATCTACATCGGGGAGTTTTCCGAAAGTCAGGAAATGGACCACTGTGGCGAGGAAATTATAGGGGTTAGGTGGACAACCGGGAATGTTGGGAATCACCTTGCCCAACACCTCACCCGCGCTCGAAGCGCCGGTTGGATTCGGAGGGGTTGAGGGCATTCCTCCCCACGAAGCGCAACTCCCGATTGCCACCACTGCGGCGGCATCTGCGGCACATTCTTTGAGTAATTCAATCGCGGTCTGGCCGCCGATCTTGCAATAGATGCCATTATTTTTGGTGGGAATCGCGCCTTCCACCACCAGCAGGTATTTACCCTTGTTAGCTTTCATCGCCGCCTTGCGTGCAGCTTCGGCCTGGTGACCGGCAGCGGCAAAAAGTGTCTCGTGATAATCGAGTGAAATCACATCGAGGATTAACTTCTCCAGAGTCGGATGCTCTGCCCGCAACATCGACTCGGTACAGCCAGTGCACTCCTGAAAATGCAGCCAGATCACAGAAGGACGTTTTTTGCTCGCCACTGCTTTGGCAATCGCCGCGTCCGCTCCGGCAGGCAAGCCCATGGTCGCCGCCATTGCGACGCAAAATTGCAAGAAAGCGCGCCGTGAGATGCCTAGCCGACTTTCCAATTTTTCCATTGCAAGAGCGTCCAGATTCCTTTCAATCGTGATTTCATCCATGACCTTTTCCCTCGTTATCGTTTTATACATTCTAAGTTGCGGATGTTGAACAGCTATCAATTAACGTGCCTGAATTGACTTCTTGAATTTATTTATAGTTTCATTTAATCAATTGATTAAAATACAAAACTAAATCATTAATGTATTATGCTGAAAATAAATGTTGCATTTTGATACGGCAATTGGAATGTTTCTTTGCAGTTGAATTGCCAGTTCAATTAATAATTGACGTCTGTTATACAATTTGGCATTCTGCTTTGACAATGTTGTAACCAATTATTTTGCTCTCTTGCCTGTTTTCGAGGCTAGTCAGGTTGGGTTTATCGTTGGCTTTCCCAAATTGAATCAGCGCTAAAAAGGTTCCTTAATAAATGAAAAATTCAGATTCTATAGCAGCTGTCCACCCGGGTAATTTGCTCGAAAAAGTTTACCGGAAGATCCACCTCGAGCATATGCTCGGCCTTCCTATTCTTAATCCAGACCTTCAGGTGGAAGCTGTCGGGTTCAAACCATATGATGGTCTTTGGCTAGGTGTTTTAATCACACCTTGGTTTATGGACCTGATGCTTCTGTCTGGAACCGAGAATTGTCCGGTATTGGGCGAAGGGAAGAATCAGTCTTGGATATTTCCGGCAGGTAGCCTAAAGTTTTACGGTGGATTCGAAACGGATTTAGGATCATATCAAGCAAGTTCATTGATTTCTCCAATGCGGGAATTCGCTAATCAGGATGAAGCACGTGCCGCCGCAAAGACTATTCTGGAAAATCTGTTTGTTGAAGTTGTCAATGCAGAACCGGAGCCGACGAAAACCCAACCTGATGGTCCATTGTCAGAAATTCAGGCTGCAGTCTCCGCACCAATGTCGAAGCGAGATTTTCTGCGTGGAAGTTTTTTGCCCGGAAGGCAGCGCGAAACTTGAATTAATCTCTAATTTCCAAGGATAATAATATGACAACGTTTAACAATCCACTCCCCAATCCGAATCCAACAATTGATGGAGAGCATCGCATCCAGGTTGGCCTTATCAATGCCCTTTGCAATGCTGTAGATGAGAAAAGGCCTGCTGATGAAATAGGAACTATTCTGGAGCAGTTAGTTGACTATAGTGAAACCCATTTCGTTTCTGAGGAACTACTGATGAGACTCGACAGTTATGACGAGTTTCAGAGTCACGTAGAGGAACATCAAAAAATGATGGATACACTTAAACAAATGGTCCAAAGCCAGCGCGAAGGAAATTTGGACTTGTTACCCGGTCAGGCACTCAATGTATTGGCCTTCCTGCTCAACCATATTAATACTTTTGACAGACGCTATTCTGCCCATCGCTGAAAAAACGCAGCCTTGATGCGAGTACAATTGGCGACGAAGATTACTTGGCAAGCCCCAGGATAAACCTTACCAGAACTTTGACTCCCTCCTTTTTTTCAAAAGAAGGATCGTTTGGAACCATCGACTGAGTACCCCAGTTTCCAGCACCACCCTTGGACACTTTTGTAACCAACCACTCTTCTGGAGTTTTACCTTCGGTTGCCCCTTTCAGGGTTTTGCCAGTGGGTGTTTTTTCCATTTTTCCATTGTAGAATTTGGACACATCCATCCATGCCGGACCGACAACTTTATGGTCTATTGCATGACAAGAGGTACATTGAAATTTTTTTACAACTTCAGGCATGTTAGTAGCCAGAGCGTTACTTGACGCGATTAAAAAAGTTGTTGCTACAATGCTGGCAATAATGGATTTCATCGATATGGTTCTGTTATATGAATTTGCTGAGCTTAATTTAATTCCAGATAAATTATAGCCGAAACGAGTCCGTAACGGCATGCACAAATTCTCTCGTTCCAGCAGACAATTAAACGTAAAACAGGTTCATCCAATATAATCTAACTTGCTCTAATTTTAAAAATCAAAGCGTTTGCGTGATTGAATCTTTTGGCGATGACCTGCCAATCACTTGATATTGATCAGAATCTCGTTACGCCGCAAGAATGGAAGCGTCCAAGGCGGGTTATAACGTGCAAGCTGCGAGGTTGAGGTAGCATCGAGGCCTTTTGATTTGATCCATTCAAGCAATGCTGCGGTCTTTTCTTTAACCTTGTCTTCCCCGGCAAAGCCGGAAAATACAACAACTGCGGTTTTTTGCTCAGCGATTTCTCTCAGGGAAACGCGGGAATCATTTGGAATAGGCAAGCTATTTAAAGTGTATCCGGCGGGCATGACGAAATGCACACGCCATCGATTATATTTGCTTTCTACCACGACAGGAGCCGTCATCGCAATCTTTTGCGAACTCGGCTCAAGTATGACCGGTGCAGTCATGGCAATTTTTTCCGGTGAAGAACCTTCGCGACTTTTGTTGCCGCCAAAGATATAACCGGCGATCAATCGGAACCCTGCGTTAGATGCCTCATTAAGCGAACCTTCTACATAAGTTTCGGCAACGATCATCGGCTTGTATAACCTCAACTCGAAGTCACCGTTTTTATCAATCAAACTAAATTTTGGTTCTTCAGTGGCCATGACGTATGTTGTAACAAGTAGTCCGATCAAAATAGTAAATGACAGAATGGTATTCTTTCCAGGCATTATGATTTTTCTGTAAGATTTTATATACTCAAGGGGCAGAGAAAGATAGTCACCGTGCATCCATCTTTTTTCCATCTAACTCCGTTGACTCTGCAATTACATTATCAATTTCGCTTTCATCACCCAATTGCGGCTTGGATGAGTCCGCGTTATCAACTACCTCACTATTATTGAATGAATTTAGGTAAGCATTCCAACGTGCTAAATAACTTTCTGAACTCATCATTCCTCCACGAAGTTATCACAAAAACTGATCTTGCATTAAGTTTATAAGATAAAAATTGTGGAGTCTGTGCAATTCCGCACATACATAAGAAATCTTCCTACAAGATTTTTAGCAATACTCTTATTTTATATGGCTCGACACCCGCGCATTATGTAATCGTCGAAATGACAATTCACTGAAAAGTTAAGGAGACGAACATGAAAGTACATCATCAACATCGCAATCATCAGCTTGCCAACGTAATATGGAGTTCGCTCAATCCGGAAACTTTTAACCCAACCCGCTTTACTGCGAAAGCACTGAGCGATGATTCGTGCTGGGATGAGTACGAATCTGATTTCGAGGAATGCATTCCTGACCACTTGTTAAGTAGCATCGAAGATAGTGATTTTAGTTAAAACAATTTTAACTTAATCATTAGGAGCAAAATAATTGCTCTATTCTGCGCTTGCCTGAAGCTGGCAGTTAGTAGAATTGGAAACCCAAACTAACTTTGAGGAATACTTATAATGGATGCCAAAAGTCGCTTCATAGCCAACGATTATCTTCGCGCCTTTGACCTCAAAAATCTATTTCATAAATATGTAGTTTTATATACCCAGCTAAATTATTCCGAAAACTCAGAACCACTGCCGAGCAAAGATCGGCATGAATTGACTATTAAACTGCAGGAGACCATGAACGAAATATCTCTGCTCGTTTTAAGAATGAAGGAATCGAAGGCCGACATTGATGAATCAAATGAAGCTGATATTAAATCAATGAATTCAAGAAAAAGTTGTAACGACAGTCGCATCGCCAATTGATGAGAGTTGCTGCTGCAAATTAAAACCATCATCGCGAAATTACTTTGCGTTGACAAAAGAACAAATTAAATCAGTATGCAATACAGACCTGTCCATACAGCGACAGACACTGATAATAATCCCAAGCCAAAAGCCAATTGGGCCCTAGACTGCTCGAGATCTACCTCACCCAAAAGCGCATTAACTGACCACCTCATGGTGTAGCAAGCAATAGTAAGAAATACAAAGTTCATGTGCAAATAATCGCAGAAAAATAACCGCGTTACAAATTCCTTTTAATAATTAATATTCTTAATGCACATCATTAGCCCATTTAATTCATGTTTGTAAAATTTACATATCTTTATGTTTTTTATAAATTATTCACACTCTACAAAGTGCCGATATGCAAGCAATACATAAAATTCTAATACTCTAAATAACTAAAGGTTGACTAAAACTGGGGGTGTAAGATTATGGAAAGGAGGAGTAGCATGCGTGCAAATTTAGGAAACGGAATGCTACGTGCAACAGTTTTTTCGAAATGAGTTTTTGCTTCATAACAGCAATACGTTAGACAGCACGGATCGCCTCGATTTTCTATCCTTTTATCAGTAAAAATCTGGAGACACACATGGAAGACAATTCTAGAAGGTCTTTTTTTAAAAAAGCGGCAGCGGCAATAGGTGTGGTTGCGGCGGCTGGCACTACCAAGACTTTGATATCGGCGTCCTCTATATCGAATGACGAGGCAAGCAAAAAGTATGCGGCTGATATTGCTTCACAAGAGAAGGCAGTGACGGGGAACCAGCTGATCCTTATGTCGGAGGCTGAAAAAAAACAACGGCTCGATGATCTGTTGAATTGCCATCATCAGGAGCTTGCATAGTATTACGTTGTACACCATCTGTTGCCGGGGGGCTGTAATGTCAGAAGAGAAAATTATTGATTTGAAAGAAGCGGATGAGTTACGGCAGGGTCGCCGTGATTTTCTGAAGCATGTGTGCACTTCGAGCGCGGCTGCTCTGGTGCTAACAACCACGCCATCAGAAGCTGTTGACACCGCCTCCAACCCGGACGCCGATGCGACCGTCGCGGAATATTTTCAGGGACATTTTCTGCTGATGACCGAAGAGGAAAAGAAGCAAGCCATCGCGCGGCTGGAGAAGCGCTATTCCGCACAGTACATGAAGAAAACCACGGTTTCCAATACTCCTGCTCCGGATGGCGTGCTGTTCGGCTATGCCCTCGATATCGGAAAATGCATAGGCTGCAGGCGTTGCGTTCATGCCTGCGTGAAGGAGAACAACCAGTCACGCAATGATCCGGAGGTTCAATGGATACAGGTGATGAAAATGCCAAAAGGCAACATCGCTTTTACTGCAGATCAACTAGACAAGGGCTATCCGGAAAAGAGCGACTTCGGTGATTACGGTGTGCAGGTTGGGGGGAATGCCTACAAGACTGCCGGCCTATCCACCGAGGATGCACAAAATTATTATAACGACGAGTTGGTTCCGGATAAAGACTTTTTCTATATGCCGGTTCAGTGTCAGCAGTGCGAGAAGCCACCCTGCGTCAAGGCTTGTCCGGTGCGGGCGACGTTTCGGGATCATGCGGGCGTAGTGCTGATCGATTACAACTGGTGCATCGGTTGCCGCATGTGCCAGCTTGCCTGTCCATACCATGCCCGGCGCTTTAACTGGGGTGAGCCCCACCTGCCCGCCGAAGAGATGAATCCGAACACTCACTATTTTGGCAACCGGCCGCGCATGCGGGGCGTGATGGAAAAATGCACTTTCTGCGCACAGCGAACCAGAGAAGGCAGAAATCCTGCTTGTCAGGAAGTTTGCCCGGTGGGCGCAAGAAAATTTGGCAATCTGCTCGATCCCGACAGCGACGTCAGGAGGGTACTCGCTACCAAACGGGTCTTCAGGTTCAAGGAAGAAGCTGGTACTTATCCTAAATTCTTTTACTACATTGGCTGAGGTCAAGAAATGAATACAGCTCTGTCTTTTGCAATGGACTTCGGTTCGTATGCCATAAAGGGAGGCACGAAGTATTACGCATGGCTGCTCTTTCTGGCATTTTTCATTCTGGTTGGCTCCTATACAGCATACATACAATTTACGCAGGGTCTGATCGTGACCGGTGCGACCGACCAGATTACGCTGGAATCGTTTTTTGCGAGCTTCGTTTTTACCGCGCACGTTGCGGCCGCGGCCGTTCTGGTCGTGGCACCCGGCTACTTGTATCACCGCAAGGATATGAAAGAGCTTGCGGTGCTAGGCGAGATCGTCGCGATGGTCTTTGTCGCCACAGGCATCACCTTTGTCCTGTTTCACATGGGCAGGCCGGACCGGACGTGGCACATTATTCCCGGCTTAGGCTACATGAACTTTCCTAATTCGATGCTTGCTTACGACACAATCGTGCTGAACGTCTACCTGATCTTGAACATGATAGGCGTTACCTACATGCTTTATAAAAAATATATCGGCAAGTTTGAAGCGAAACAATTGGCTATATGGTTCAAACCGATCGTTTTCCTGGCCATTGCCTGGGGCCCGCTAATCCACATCGTTACGGCATTTGTGCTCGCCAGCAACGCCCGGATTGGAACGTGGCACACTGCAGTTCTGCCCTTCGCTTTCCTTAGCATGGCGGGTGCTTCAGGGCCGGCATTGATCGTATTGCTCTTCCTTCTTATTAGAAAAAATACCAAGCTCGAAATCAACGATTCAGTGATCGACTTGATGACCACGATCATTGCATGGAGCCTCGGTATAATCATTTTGGTATTCGCTGCCGAGACCTTTACGCTGCTTTATCCGGGCACTGAGCATGCCGATTCGCTGAGGTACGTCATGTTTGGTCATGATGGTCTCAATATGTACGTAGCCTGGTTTTGGGCAGTGATCGTGGCGATAGTGGGCAGCTTTTTTGCGCTGCTCTTCAGAAAGGTCAGACATAGCTATGACCGCTGGCTGCCCTTGGTGTGTATCGTGGTTTTCGTGGCAATCTTGACAGAGAAGCCGATGGTTCTTGTGTTTCCCGCATTTAGCCCTACCCCCCTTGGAGAATATGCTGAATACCACGTTACTTTGATTGAGTTTTTCAACGTGCTGTTTGTCTGGGCCGTCGGGTTCCTGTCGCTGACTCTTATTTTGAAAGGCGCCGTCGGCATATTGACTGGCGAAGTGAGGCATGACAAATCGGCTGCTTCTTCACCGAGCGGTGCTTAAGGAGATATTCGAAATGGATTTCCTGTATAAATCGCCAACCATTGTTTCAGTCGCCTTGTGCGGTATTCTGGTTGCCGGAATGAGTGCTGTTAACAGTGCACACTCCGCTGAAGAAAAACCAGCTGAAACCCAGAATGCACAACCCGTGACAGACTGTTTCGAAAGCAGGATAGGTTATTCTTCTGTTACCCGGGTAGAAAATGCCAATCCGAAGTATGGCTATCCAAACGTGAAATGTTCGCAAACTACAGGCGCTGTTTTATGGTGGGCAGATCCTTTTGAAGGTACGATACCGATGGGTGAAATGCCGGAAATATCCGACAATACGCGCGGTGATTTTGCCAATGCCGTCGTCAAACCTAGACAGCCTCAGCTAATGTATTTTAATATGGGGCCAAACGGATGCGAGACATGCCATGACGGTAAAACGGTACGCTTCCCCAAGGATACTAAGCCTAGGTTGATCGGGATGCATCAGGACATCGTTGAGAACTCACTCAAGTTAATGCATGGGCGAGGGGCATTGTGGTGTCTGAATTGCCACAGCGCAAATCATCGCAACAATCTGATTGATCGCCAGGGGAACCTGTTAAGTTTTAACCAGCCACAGAAATTATGCGGCGGTTGTCATGGCGATAGATATATTGACTGGCGTGGAGGCGTACACGGGAAAAGAATCGGATCCTGGGCTACGGGCAGCAAGAAGAGATGGTGGGTATGCACCGAATGCCATAATCCGCACACTGTTCAGGTGGCCAGATTTAATCGGCTTAAACCGGAACCTCCACCCCCACTGCCCAGGGGAATGAAAAATTCCGACTACGAGCGAGCCGGTGACGTTAAGCATGAGTAGAAAACGGATGGACATACAAACACGTTTGGTTAAGAATATACGTTGTTTTAGCATGACATAATCCGGGTAATCCTCCGGCGCGACCAGTACAATGAAATACAACTCTAAAAATAAAATGCTGGCATTTTCTTCGGACGAGGAAGTTTCAAGATTTCACAATCAGTTAACCGAAGCCATGCGCACGATCATGCTGAACGTTGGGGGCGGTAAAGCAACCAGTAAAGAAGAGGACTTGAGACTTACCCAGGAATTTTTTGATCACTATGCCGATTTGACGGAAGCGCTTAGTTGCTTGAGAGCCCATCTTCCGCGAAGTATGTAACTTGAATCTGCCAGCATGAATATCGCCAATTAATGGCATAATTGTAGTATGTGTAATTTTTATTCAAAAACCCAAAAGGAGAAAAAATGAAATCATTGCTTTCGTGTGTCATCGTAACCGCAAGTTTAACCTTAGCTGGCTCTGCTTTTGCGGCAGAACTCCCTGCAGCCGCCAAAGCCAAGTGCGGTGCATGCCACGCCCTCGACAAAAAGCTCGTAGGGCCTGCGTATAAAGATATCTCTGCCAAATATAAAGGCGATAAAGACGCCGTCAGCAAGATGATCGCAAATATTACCAAAGGTGGTGCATTTGGTTGGAAACTAAGCAATATGCCACCTAAGGGCATGGGTGCCACGGAAGCAGAAATCAAAACGATTGCAGAATACATCGCCGGCTTAGCGCAGTAAAAGTTTTAGATTTGTCTAGCGCCAGCCAATCTGCCTTCATATTAAAACTTGAGGGTAGATTGGGCACTGGCTCTGAATTTCCTGTCTCCAGGCATTACACCGTTCTATCTGTATATTCTTTTGAAATTCTAACTTCGCAATGGAGTTATCGAGTTATATGAATCCAAATTTTGGCTTATCCAAAATGACTCAAATCACATTTCTTTCACATTACCATCATAAAACTGAAACGCCTTATTATTAGAATAATTGTGTGCTTGGCGATTGGCAAACTCAGTTTAAGAGGCACTATTTAGATTTTCGCCACGAGAACTGTAGCAAAATCATAAGGAGTTTTAAATGAATTTTTTTACGTCAGATAAATTGGAAGTCTCCGATTACAACTTGCGCAGTATAAGTACCATGCTGTTCATTTATGGACTGGGGAAGACTTTGGATTATTTTTGTACGATATCTGTTTTCTCGCTAGATTGATGGGCGGGTCTTGATAGAAGGTCACCCCATAACCTTGCGTACTGGGTTATTGAATTTCCTGTTCTGTAACCCCTACCGGTATCAAGTTTTTCAAAAAAGCACGTCCGGAGAAACTGCGCTGATGCCCGCCTGACTCGATCACTAAATCACCTTCGTGCTGGTTCAAGAAACGATGCCCTGCATTGGTTTGTTTGGCTTGATGAGCGACCATCGTATCAAAATGCAATCCTAACAGTTGACGAAAATCAGGTAAAAATGGTCCATTCCAAGCCACGGCGAACACCGCTCCATTCCTCGCAACATACTGTCGAACCATTGTCCCGTATGGCAAAGTTATTTCATGCACATTGTAATTTCCAGTCGCAGCAAGACTCTGCCGGGTAGCGTGTTCTGCTTTCATGGTAATCCGGTCAGTTTCAACGGAAGTTGGATCACCGCCAAGCGATGCTTGCGCTGGCATAACATCAAGAATCGAAATTAGGATAGTGAAACAAAGGATAGCTATCTGAGTTGCAGATTTAGATAACCTATAATTGAGCAATGTGACTTGCGTTGGTTTGAGCATTTTAATATTCTAAATTTGCTGATCGAGTCATGTCTGCGTAAATTTCAATCAATACGCCCAGTAGGGTCCGGGCCCTGAAGGCGTGTTAGCGCCAGAAATTGCAGTAAATACTGACTTTCCATAGAAAAAGGGAAGACCCCATACTAATTTAGGATTCACCAACCCGGACGGCCCCCCAACATTTCCTGCCACTACATTATTGGTATTAAAAAGAGTATCTGCATCAACCAGATTAAAATTAAATAAAGGGCCGGCAGCTCCATTAAATGGAACATTCTGTGCGCTCAAAGTCATTGGCGATACTGTCGGACAAAATGCCCAAGTATTCGTTGAGCAAATTGAAATACTCGCATCATTGAAAAAAAACCCGTTCGAGCCACTATCCAGATAACTGACTATATTTGCACCTTTGTAATTCGTCGTAAAATCTCCGGTGCTCGGATCAATTGCATATATGCTTGCTGAACCAAGCGCATTGTTAGCTTGCGTTCCAATTCCGAATATGAGCGACCCAGTTACTCCAGTTGAGCCCTTGTTACCAACAACTGGTAACTTTATGAGAACTCCATTGTTATCTTGTGAGAAACTGGCAACCGGATTTCTGACCACTTGTGTGGCAGTCACTGTGGAGTTGACGCAGGTAGATGCAGCGCAAGTGTAATAGAAACCAGGAACCGCCAGACCCAAACAAGCATCACAGTCATTGACGAAATTGCTGACGCCAAGAACTCCATTTGAGCCCAGCAGTGCCAGTGTATTTTGAGGTGTCCCCAAGCAATCTGATGGAATCGCCGTTACTCCACCTGGCGTGTCTCCAATGTCTTGAATAGGGACATTCTTAGCAACTTCACCAGCAATGTAGATGTCCGCATAACGCACTGATCCCCAAATTGTACCAACAACAAACCTCAGGCATTCCCCTATTGCATGTCCATTCGCGTCAGCAGCAATCGGCAGATTCATATTGGCAATCGTTGAATTGAGCAGTCTGAGCCCTGAAGAACCGGTATCTAACGAAACATGATCGATTGTTTGGCAAATCGACGTCAACCCTATTGATCCCGGAGGACAGACTGACACCGTTACATAGCCTACATTAAATGAGCTACTAATAATCAGGGGCCCTGCATCTACAACCAAGGGGACTGAATTAGCCGTCGTCGCTAGTGTAGGGGTCTTTGAACTCTCTCCGCCTCCTTGCCCGCAAGCTGTCAAGAGTGGAATTACCAAGATTGCTATCAGGCTGTCGAAACCCCAAAAATAATATCGCTTTATTATCATACTAAATTTACTTTACGGTGAAGTATTTTGCTGATTCATTCATGACAGTATTTTAGCCAATCTCTAATTCAAAGGTGATAACCCATCAGAAAATTGGCACTCGCCATCAAACTTCGTTGGGTCAATGGGCTTTCTTGTGCACTTCCAATCAGTTGTTTAAATGATAGACCTGCATTGCTAAACCATTTCTTATCATAATTGCGCACCCAGTTTGAAGTCAACGCATAATCTTTAACACCTGCATTTGCATCATAGGCCTTAAGCACATAGCCAGAAGCTTGCGATTGCACGATCGTGACGCCAAAATAAGTCTGACTATATTTGCCGTCACCCCAGTCTATATTGATGCCAACACGCAAACGATCTTGATTTCCAACCGAAAAACCGATACCGGTGCCAACCTCTGCATGATTACCGTTATTCCCCGATGAAATACCACTGGAAATGTAATACGCTCCGAAACGTTCGTTATAGAACACTCCTGCTTCAGGTGCATAATTTATGGTACCCATACCGTTTAAATGCGGGTCAACATCCTGGTCGCGTTCCCGTCCGATATGCAGGCGAATGCCGTATTGAGCTTCCATTTCATCAGATAAGTTGTAGCCAATTCCGCGAATAGGACTGATGAAAAATTTGCCATTTTTATAACTGGCATCAAACAGCGGCATAAAGCGCAGACGATCATTGGCCGCACCCTCATAGCGAGGCGCGTAACTTAAACCGCCACCCAGAGAAAATTGCCAGGATTGATTTGTTTGGAAGGACGCTGAGGTTGATACTGAAGGTATATTCTTGATTGGCAAGTCCGGAATTTGTTCAAGATTAATGTTCGCAGCCTTGACAAAAAAAGCAACTAATGTGGCTGAAGTCAACAGGAATAATCTTAAAAATATCATCTGAACCGTTTCTAACAATGACCTATTCACATGGGTTAATCTTGCCTAAATCATATCATCTCTTATTCCCGGGGTTTTGTCGTACCAATCAATCAGGTCAAGAATGTTATGATGTCGGAGAATTTAATTTAAGCAAAGGCAAAGCATGTCCACATTCATCACTGTATTGACTTATCTTGTCACCATTGTGGTTTTCTATTTCACCGTAACTTACATCAATCGCACCGTGGCTGAAAAAGGAATTCCAAGTGGAATGATTCGAGGCCTGTTAGTCGTTTTCCTCGCTTCGGTCGTCGCCTTGTTTGCCGGAGCGGCCGTGGACTGGGTTGGAGATACGCTGCAATCACAGTCAAAAGAATCAAAGTAACTAACATATGACTTATTGTATTTCTATTAACACCGACCAGGGAATGATTTTTTGCTCGGATTCCCGCACGAATGCAGGATTTGACAATATCTCCAGTTACTCCAAGATGCATACCTTCGTATGGCCGGGTGAGCGCACCTTTGTTTTACTTTCTTCCGGAAATCTTGCCACGACACAATCCGTCATTAAACGATTGCGTAGCGATATTGAATCAGAAGCTTCGGTGAGTCTGCATAGCGTGGAAAATATGCTGGGTGCATCAGATTACATTGCCAGTGTCAATGCATCTGTGCAAAAACAGCATACCGACCGGGATTCCTCTAATACCAATTTTGAGGCTACTTTTATAATTGGGGGGCAAATTAAATTTTGCCGTCCGGAAACCCTGCTTATTTACCCACAGGGGAACTATATACACGAATCTGAAGATCACCCTTTCCTGCAGATTGGCGAAATAAAATACGGTAAACCGATACTCGACCGGGTCATTAAACGCAGCACACCCTTGGCCAGCGCGGCACGCTGCGCTCTGGTATCCATGAATTCAACCGTGCGAAGCAACCTGACCGTTGGCCCACCTATTGACCTGCTGATCCTTGAAAAAGATCACCTTGATTTTGGTCAACGCATGACCATGACCGAGAGTGATCCCTTTGCAAGACAACTTTCTGATTCGTGGAATGATGGCCTGGTAAACGCACTTGAAAACCTGCCTCGCTTTCCTTGGGAAGATTAAGCATTTAGTGTGAATTTTTTAAATTCATGACATAAGTGCGACGCTCTTAACTTGAGCAAATACTTCCATCCCGCTCTTTAGGCCAAGTACATCTCTCGAGCGGCGCGTGATTCTGGATAGTAATACAGATGAGTCACCCACCTGCATTTGTACCATGACTTTATCTACTCCTTCATCGTGAATTTCTGCTATCCGGGCGTTTAGAATATTAGTGATGCTTGAGCCATGCGGTTGATAAGTGGCGATGCTCACATCGCGAGCCAAAACGCGAGCTCGTATCAAACTGCCTGAAGGCAGATTCACTTTCCCTACCCACAGGCTACCACCGGAAAAATCCAGTTGGGTTAGTTGATAGGTCTCATCAAGCTGCCCTACAGTAGCCTCTATCACTGCGCCTGCATCATCAAAATGTGCAGTAGGAAGATCGAGCCGGGCAAGCATTGTTTGCAACGCGCCGGTAGCGATAACACGTCCTTGATCCATCAGCACCAGATGATCTGCAAGCCGAGACACCTCATCCAGTGAATGACTGACGTAGAGCATGGGAATTTCCAATTCACGATGCAGGCGTTCCAGATACGGGAAGATGTCTTGCTTGCTTTTCGTGTCAAGCGCAGAAAGTGGCTCGTCCATCAATAAAATACTCGGACTGGTAAGCAACGCTCGTCCTATTGCAATACGCTGTCGTTCACCTCCCGAAAGAAGTGCCGGGTTATGGCGTTCAACAAGACTACTTAAGCCCAGCCATTCCACCACCTGCTCTAATTGCACTTTCCGTTCTTTAGGTTCGATGCGTTTATAACCGAATTCAAGATTGGCCCGCACCGACATATGTGAGAACAAACTTGCCTCCTGGAATACATAACCCAGATTGCGTTGGTCGGTGGTCACAAATGTTGTGCCATCTTGCCAAATCTCATCGCTAATGAAGAATTTTCCATCTGATCGTTCCAATCCCGCTATACAACGCAACAAGGTAGTCTTGCCTGAACCCGACGGGCCGAACAAGGCTGTGACGCCGCGCGAAGGAGCACGAAACTCCGCATCCAGTACAAAACTTTCCAATTGCAAATAAAACTGCGCATGTAATTCACCGAAAACCCTTTTTGTCGAAGATTTCCCAGTCATCTCGTTATTCGCCAAAACTTACCGCCTGCCAGATATAGTGACAAGAGCACCAGGAATGAGAACAACACCATCCCCCCGGCCAAGAAGTGCGCCGGGGTATATTCCATCGCTTCAACATGGTTGTAGATGGCTACAGAAAGAACTCGAGTTTCGCCCGGAATATTTCCACCTAGCATAAGCACCACACCAAATTCGCCAACGGTGTGCGCAAATGCAAGAATGATCGCCGTGAAGATTCCCGGGCGGGCGAGTGGTAATGCAACACTGATAAAACGATCCCATGCTCCTGCGCGCAAAGTTGCCGCCACTTCCAAGGGGCGCTTGCCTATTGCTTCAAAAGCATTTTGAATCGGTTGTACTGCGAACGGCATTGAAAACAAGACTGATCCAATCACCAGTCCGGCAAAGGAGAATGGCAGACTTCCCAGATGCAACGTATGAGTAAGCTCACCCACCACACCATGAGGCCCCATCAACAATAACAGGTAAAAACCCAACACAGTTGGTGGTAAAACAAGCGGCAACGCTACCAGCGCTGACACGATGCCTTTGTACCATTTTCGGCTGTACGCAAGCCACCAAGCCAACGGGGTCGCAATGAATAACAGCAGCAGGGTTACAACGCTTGCCAGCTTGAGCGTGAGCCATACTGCCAGCAAATCGTCAGGTGCAAGAGCGCCCATATGACTAAGGCAACTCGTAGCCAAAACTACGTATGATCGCTAATGCTTTATTGCTTTTTAAAAACTCAAGAAATGCTTGTGCCGCAATTTTGTCTTTCGCACCTGCTAACAACACAGCGCCTTGACGAATGGGATTATGCAATTCTGATGGAACCAACCACCACGAACCCTCGGTAATTTTGCCATCGCGCATAATTTGTGAAAGCGAAATAAATGCCAGCTCTGCATTTTCGGTTGCTGCCAATTGGTAGGTTTGGGCAACGCTTTCTCCCTTGATCAGCTTTTCCTGCATTGCATTCCACATGATCAATTTTTCCAATGTCTCTTTTGCAGCCAATCCATAGGGCTCAATCTTGGTGTCTGCGATAGCCAGTTTAGTAAAATTACCTTTATTGAGAACTGCCCCTTTTGCATCCACAAAACCGGGCTGCGCACTCCACAATACCAGCTTGCCGATGGCATAGACAAAACGCGAATTCCCTACCGCATGACCTTCTTGTATCAAACGCTTTGGAATAGTCTCGTCAGCAGAAAGTAATACATCCAACGAAGTACCTGCCCTGATCTGCGTATACAGCTTTCCGCTGGCACCCGAACTCACCTTAACTGTGTGACCACTTTCTTTCTGGAACAGTGCAACGATGCGCTCTATTGGTGCGGAAAAATCTGCTGCGACAGCAATGTTTACTTCTCCTGCATAAACAGGCGAACTCGCCAACCCAAGTAAAACCAGCACCACAAATACGTTGCTGCGAAAATACATCTGCATCAATAAACCCTCACTCTATTTGTCACTTGCATTACCAGCAAGATTAACGCCAAAATTTTCCAATTGGCTATGTGCAAAACATACTACAAAATCCGGTTTAATGCTTATATCGATTCCACTACGCATTATCCCGCCTTGTTGTTACACTCTCCAATAATTGGGGAGGATATTGTGTTATTAAAGTGCCTTGGCTTGGTAATTATTATCCTGCTTTCCGGCTGTCGCCAATTTGGTGGCGAATGGCAGAAAGCGTCATCTTCTCCTGTCAAACAGGGTTCCACAGTGCAAATCCGGGTCGTCAATGCTACCAACAACCGCTTGCAACGAATGTCTTCCGCACAACTGCGCATCATGCTTGCATCAGCCCAAGCTGCCGTTAAAACGAATTTTGGTGTGAATATCGAATTCACTGATGTTACGGAAACAGGAATCGAACAAGTGTTTGCGATAATACCTCCACCGTTGCGCGAGATACGAAAGTCTTCCATCTATGACTTTAAGGCAGGTACCGGAGATAAACAAAAACTCTCAAAAGGAATCAATACAACGCTGACTGAACGGGGTACAAAATTGGAAGATGGACTTGCCTTCGTAAAACCCTATATTCCGCGTGCCCAGGCAAAAGATTTAATGTCATTTTCTGAATTATTATCGAATGTGATGCTTGAGCGTCTGGAAAAATGGCGTAGTGTCAAAGCGGAAGACGGCTTACCTGTGCTGGATAATACCCCTTATAACGAAATCACCTATTGGGACATTATGGGATACGGCAATCTTCCTTATGAATTGGTCATCACCAACCAACTTTTTGCGAGTGCAGAATATGACGGTGTCGACATCCATACCGCCATTCGTGGCGGAATCACGGTTGGATTAACCACTTACAGCCGTGAAAGTAAATTTGGAACCTATATCGTATTTAGTACGTTTCCATTCCTGGACAATTCTGAGAGCACTCAATTGTTGCGTGGCGGTGAAACTTATTCAGAGGTGGAAGCTGCCGAGTTGTCTGGTGCCTATTTGACGCATGAGATCGGACATATGCTATTTCAGTTCGGTCATCCGTTCGGTCAAAATTCATGCGTAATGAATCCGGCAAGTATGCTGCAATTTAGAGAATGGTTTAATCAACTCGATAGTGCCAGTTGCCTGATCGGTAGCCGCGCTGAAATGACTCCGGGAGCCGTTCCTGAGTATCACAACGTCAATTGGCTACGCATGTCGCGTTAGTTAAGATGCCGATGTATCACCAAGTCGTTAGCAAAAAGTGTTGAAATAATTACTACAACATAGATGGTTCAATGACTGCCATCCATCGGACAACGGTCATAAAATAGCTATAATTCCATTTCTAATTCAAAAGTGAATTAAAAAGCGCCTCGATGATCCAAGGCCACGAAACGACTGATCTCACCTTACTGGGGTTTTCTTCGAAGGATTTTAGTGCCAAAGCCAAGTGATCTTCCAAG
>CAIRAO010000328.1 GCA_903876625.1 uncultured Gallionellaceae bacterium
AGACTGCTTATAAATGGTGTTCAAAAACTCATGCCGGTCACTTTCGCTAAATTTCTGATGAAGCAAGATTTCCGAGTAACCGTAAATGCTTGCCATCGTCGTACGTAATTCGTGCGCAGCAGTCGATATAAACTCGCTCTTCACCCGGTCTACTTCAGATTCGTGAGTGACATCTCTGAAATAGAGAATCTGTGAGACTGTTTCAGTGCTTGATTCACGCAAAAATATTTCAAGTACACGCATTTTGATATCGTTGATTTGAATCAACTGGCGTTTTGAATGAGTATTACTTTCGCTTAATTTTTGCAATGAGCGCAATGTGGAAATCCCCTGAAACTTAAATTGATCGGAACACGCCCTTGTCAATATTTCAGAGATCTCATTTTCTGATTTTCCATAAATCTCTAAATTGGTGAGTCCGGTTAGATTAAAAAATGCAGGATTCGCATACTTGACCAATTTGTCTCGATCAAACGAAATGAATCCGTCCGGGCTAAGTGAAAATATAGCGTTGAGTTGCTCAGAGCGATCTTCTGCAATGGCTTGCGCCTGCTTACGTATCCGCATTTCACGTCGAATATTATTCAGGTAGCTAGACAGTGCCAGAGCTAACATTATGATCAGCAGACTTAGAATCGACGCTTGCAAATAGAGTGAGTTGGCAACACGCAAATGATTGGCGAACAATGAATTCGTATCAATGCCATCTGCTACGATAAGCTTGTAACCTGGAATTTTGCGGAAATAGTACAGTCGCTCGACGCCATCAACTACTGAGGTGTTGTAATACTTACCTTCAAGTTTGCCATGTGCGATCAAATCGAACATGGGCGATTTGATCCCGTTGCCACCAAACTCTTCTTTGTCGCCAACTATTCGTGCACGAGCGATGCCGTCGAGACCATAAAGAGAGATCACACCCTGAGCGCCGAGATCAATCGAGTTATATAACTTTGTAAAATAACCAGGATCGACAGACACCACCACTACGCCTGCGAATTCACCATTTGGTTTTGTGATTCGCCGGGTCAATTGAATCGACCATTTACCGCTTACCCTACCCAGCACGGGTTTTGAGATAAATAATTCTCCGGTATCGGCTGCGACATGAACTTTGAAATGCTCGCGATCTGATAAATCAATTTTCCCTTGAATCGGCATGCTACCTAATATGTATATGCCATGAGGATCGATGATGCCAAGCTGGGGAAAAATCTCCGTATCTACTACACCCTGTTTGCATAACTTTACCAGGTCGAGTTTATTTCCTAATTCAAGGTAACGTGAGGAAACAAATCGAACAACCTGATCTACTCCTCGCATAGTGCGAATCACGTGCTCCTGACCTAGTTTGGTAATATTGGAAAGATCACGTTCGGCAGCAATGATTTCTTTTTCTCGATTTGATTGAACCAAGCCGAATACATGCCACCATGTGATCAAAAGTAGCGCTGCTGCAACAATCCAAATATACAGAAATGTAAAGCTATCTTTGGGCTTGTTAGAGGTCATTTAAGGCCTCCTTTGCTCGGGAATTGTAAGGGCGATGCTTGAATAAAACCTGCTGAGATTTAGTGTGTGGTACATATTTTATGGTCGAAGATACAGGAAGCCATATCGTGACAGTGGTTCCATGTGAATAGACACTTTCGACTTGTATGCTGCCATGATGCAGTTCGATGATTTCTTTTACTA
>CAIRAO010000329.1 GCA_903876625.1 uncultured Gallionellaceae bacterium
GTGAAGTGAAATTTCAGAGTTCAATAAAATTCATGAGGTTAAAACGTGAGATTGGTTGATCCCGTACTCTATTTAAAACTCGCGACAACTGGAAAGTTACCTTCGCCGCAACGTTTAGCTTTGGCTATAACGAGGCTACTGCAAAGTGACAATTACAAAATTGACGATCTGGTTAGATTGGTTCAATCTGACCCGGCGCTTGCAGGAGAGCTGATAAAGTTTTCTAATGCAGCGTCCTATGGTAATAGCCGTCCTATCGTCTCAATTCCGAAAGCTGTTGTCACACTCGGCACCAAACGGGTTGGTGTTATCGTTCTGGCACTCTCAGTGCTGCACAGTAATCGTAGCGGCCAATGCCTAGAGTTTAACTATGAGCGCTATTGGTCACGATCCTTACTGACTGCAATTGCAGCGCAAGCTCTTTCTCCGTATGCCAGGATTAACGATGAAGATAACTTTACCGCAGGTCTGTTGTGTAAAATCGGGGAGTTGGCTCTAGCTTCCCTATTCCCAGAACGCTATGGTGAAGTGATTGCCATACCCGATGAGAATATACAAAAACGGCTTTTATTTGAGCGGGAAATCTTTAATACTGATCATGTTGAACTGACTGCCACCCTGCTTCTGAATTGGGGTTTCCCGGAAGCAATGGTAACAGCGATTTATTTTTGCGAATTTCCTGATGATTCAGAATTTATACAAGGTTCACGTATTCATGGACTTTCGTTATCGCTACAAATTGCTTCTGAATTGGCCGATATTGGTATACCAAAAGGAACTTGTCCCAGAACCACCTTGCCCACATTGTTGGCTCATGCAAACCGGTTGGGTATTAACTATGAAGAGTTTTATTTGATTGCAGATAGCATTATTGCAAGCTGGCTTAAATGGGGAGAGTTACTAAAAATACAAACCCATGAAATGCCTTCGTTCACTGATTTTTTCGCATCTTCAGAATCAAACAACTTAATTGATTAGCTTGAGACGAAAATAGTAGTGATTTATGCAAGTTTGAATAACTAGATTCGGGTAGTCAATTCGCGTAGTGCGATAGGCGCTATGTCGGGTTGAATGTCACTTAGTTTGAAAAGTTAATCAGCCTACGGGCTGATTAACTTTTATAGACCGAAACCCCATTCAATTGCTCTGAATACGCTGTTCAGTGTCACGTTTGGTTCCCTTCGTCAATGTCTACTTTCGGGCATTGAATTTATTCAGGGCTGTAACCGCAATGGGTTATCAACAGACTGAAAGTAGACACTATTAGGTCTGTCCGCTGCACCTCCGAGAGCAGACTAACAAATTCTCAGCTTTTAATAGAAAATTATCCTGCTAGTTTCCTATTAGGGCTCAACTAACAATATTTAGATTTTCAACAGATTTTGCAAACGGTTTGTTATATTACGAGGGTAATCATGACAAAACACACCAATCCAGATCATGCGCGACTAGATCGTGCAGTAGCCGAAGCCCGGCAGCAGCGTGAATCACGTGAAGCCGGCTATCGTGAACGCGCTCTCAAACTTTATCCCTGGATATGTGCGCGCTGCGGACGCGAGTTTTCCGGCGTTAGGTTGCGAGAGCTAACAGTTCACCACAAGGATCACAATCACGACAATAATCCGCCGGATGGCAGCAACTGGGAGTTGCTCTGCCTCTATTGCCACGATAATGAACATTCGCGCGAGTCGGATGAAGCTGTCAGAAACAGGGTAGTCGAGGGGCCTCCGGTAGCAACGCACAATCCCTTCGCCGATTTAAAATCATTACTCAAAAAGAACACTGATTAGCTTGTTACTTCGTCATGCGCCCTGAACTTTTGCAACATTTAGTCACGCGCGAAATGCCCTTCGGCAAATATAAAGGGCGTGTAATTGCCGACCTTCCCGGCAACTATCTGAACTGGTTTGCACGTAAAGGCTTTCCAACTGGGGAGATTGGAATTTTGCTGGCACTCATGCAAGAATTGGATCACAACGGTCTTACCTCTTTGCTTGATCCGCTCCGAAAGAATATTTAGGTTATTTCCAGTGAATTAGGGCAGAATTTCACCCTGTATTCTGAGTTCGTACTATTATGCAAACTCTTCAACCAAGGAGAATGATCATGGCAAAAGGTCAGCAACGAAAAAATAAAGAAGTTAAAAAACCAAAAAAGAAACCCACTCCCCCCATCTGATACTGATTGGTAATCTGTAACTGTCTGGTCTTTACTAAGACTAGATGGTTTAGATTCGTCTGTACTTTCATTTGTTGTTTAGCCGATTGCAGACGTATTAGAACTTCTTGAGTCTTTGACCTTCAGAGAAACTCAGTAGTCAGCCGTAGTCTGTCTTATATTTACCACTCGGTTGCAACTAATCTGAAAATGCTTTAGCCTGTACAAAACCCTGAATATAAATCAACTTTTCTCTCAATTTTTTCAAAGATTTCATTGATGCGCCCGATCTATTTGCTTTCTCTGATAACTCTACTTTTGCTTTCTGGTTGCTCAAGTGTCGTCACCAAAGTCACCAACCAACTTTCGAATAATCTTTCCAATGCCATTATCAATAATGACGACCCTGAAACAGTAGAATCCGGCTCAGCGTCTTACTTGTTATTGATCGACAGCCTCATTGCCGGTGATCCGCAAAATGAAAGTTTATTGCTTGCCGGAAGCCAGTTGTATGGCGCCTTTACCTCGGCGTTTGTAAAAGAATCTGAACGCGCCAAACGACTTGCGCACAAAGCGCGCGACTACACCGACCGTGCACTTTGCGCCCACGACAGCAAATTATGCAATCTGCTCGATAAACCTTTCGACGACTTTACCGCAGCCATTGGCACTCTAAAAGTTGGGGATGTGCCTTTACTGTACGCCAGCGGCTCCGCTTGGGCTGGCTGGATACGAGCCAACAGCAGCGATTGGACTGCCATTGCCAATTTGGCAAAAGTTAAAGTCGTCATGGAAAAGGTTGTCTCCTTGGATGAAACATACAGCCATGGTGAGGCTCACTTGTATCTTGGTGTGTTCGCGACACTTTTACCGCCTGCGCTCGGAGGCAAGCCTGAAGAAGGACGCGTGCATTTTGAGCGCGCCATCGAATTGTCTGCAGGACGCGATTTGATGGCTAAGGTAGAATACGCTCGCCGTTATGCACGCATTACTTACGATAGACCGTTACATGACCGTCTGTTGCAAGAAGTACTTGATGCCGATGCTGTTGCGCCGGGACTCACACTAAGTAATGTGCTGGCTCAGCGCCAAGCCCGCGAACTGCTGGCAAGTGCCGAAAGATATTTCTAAGAACTGAATGGAGCAAGGCTCCGTCGAAAACCCAAGAGGATGAAATGCGTTTACTGTTATCACTTTTGTCTGCTGTACTGCTGATCGTTTCAAGCTCTCCATCGCAAGCGTTTAATTTGAAAATTGCCACATTCGCTCCGGATGGCACCCAATGGATGCAATTGTTGCGCAAGGGCTCGGAAGAGATCGATAAACGCACCGAGGGACGGGTTACCATCAAACTGTATCCGGGCGGCAGCATGGGTAGTGACCGTGTGGTACTGCGCAAGATTCGCGCAGGGCAGTTGCAAGGCGGTGCGCTAACCGGCGGTGCATTGGGCGAGATATTCCCGGATGCCCAGATTTATAACTTGCCTATGCTGTTTCATTCTTACGAAGAACTGGATTACGTGCGGTCGCGCATGGATAAGAAGATTGCCCAAGGTCTCGAAGATCATGGTTTTGTCACCTTCGGCATTACTGATGGCGGTTTTGCTTACCTGATGTCCAGCTCTCAAACTCGGGGAGTTGATGATTTAAAGAGTCAAAAAATATGGGTGCCGGAAGGCGACGATATCAGCCGCGCGATGTTTGAATCGTTGGGGATCTCCTCGCTTCCTCTACCGCTAACCGACGTGCTTACTGGCTTGCAAACCGGACTCCTTACTACCGTTGGTTGTACGCCGACCGGCGCAATCGCTTTGCAATGGCATACAAAAGTAAAGTATCTGACTGACTTGCCCCTCATGTCCATCTTCGGAGCGCTGGCAGTAGACAAGAAATCTTTTTCTAGCATGAGCCCAGCCGACCAAGCCGTTGTGCGCGAAGTGATGGAGCATGTTTATGCCACCATGGACCGTCAAACTCGTGTAGACGATAACGGCGCACGCGAAGCCTTGCGCAAGCAAGGTATTGCCGTTGTCACATTGCCTCCGGCAGAGGTAGCAAAGCTACGCGGCGCAGCCGATCAAACCATTCAGCGTTTAACTGCGCAGGGAGTTGTCTCTCCCGCTTTGGTCAACGAGTTGCGTTCTAATCTGGAAACGTACCGTCACAGTCATCCGGCGGCTCATTAAAACATGCCGACTCACAACCTCCCCCCAGTGCTGGCCCGACTGGTGAGGATCATCACCTGGACGGAAAACGCACTGCTCATTGCCATGCTGGCATTAATGGTTGGATTGGCCGCCGCGCAGATCGTGTTTCGTAACTTCTTTGGCATAAGCATCACTAGCGCCGATCAAATGTTGCGACTGCTGGTACTTTGGGTCGCATTCTTGGGTGCAGTCGCTGCCAGCCGTGAAGGCAAGCATATCCATGTCGATGCCATTGCGCGCTGGTTGCCTATCCGCGTCAAGTCGGGTGTCGTGGCCATCACCGACTTGTTTACGCTTGCTGTGTGTCTGATACTCGCGTGGCAGGCACTGCGCTTTATGCAGGGAGCGCACATTTCCGGTGAGATGGCTTTTGGCTCGCTGCCGGTATGGGTTGCCGCGTCTATTATTCCTTTGGCATTTACACTCATCTCTCTGCGATATGGTTTGCGCTTAATGCATCATGTTCAAGAAGCGCTAGGGCGAGAGGAAATCAAATGATGATCCTGATCGGTATTGCGATTGTTGCCATGATGCTGCTTGGCGCACCACTTTTCGCTGTGATCGCAGCGAGCGTGTTAGTCAATTTTGCTCGTGACGATATGGATTTGACTGTCGTCGTCATCGAAATATACCGCCTGGCAGAAATGCCGGTATTGCTGGCGATTCCGCTATTTACTTTCGCCGGATATTTATTGGCAGAGTCACAAGCGCCTCACCGCCTGGTCCGTATTACCAATGCTTTCTTTGGCTGGATACCCGGGGGCTTGGCGGCATTGGCATTGGTTATCTGCGCCATGTTCACTGCCTTCACCGGCGCTTCAGGGGTAACTATTGTGGCGCTTGGCGGAATGCTTTATCCGGCACTCAAGCAAGCTGGCTATTCAGAGCGCTATAGTCTGGGGCTGGTCACTACATCGGGCAGTATCGGACTGCTGTTTGCGCCTTCACTCCCTCTCATACTATATGGCGTAGTCGCGCAGCAACTTAACATCGGCCATCCGGTATCAATTAGTGATCTCTTTCTGGCCGGCATTTTGCCCGGTTTGTTAATCATCTTACTTCTTTCAATATATGGTTTGTGGCAAAGGCGTGGCTCTCCAGTTCCGCTTTTTCCATTTAGCGTTCGTGAAGCGTTGGCATCTGTGCGAGAAGCAGCTTGGGAACTGCCCCTGCCCTTCATCGTTCTCGGTGGAATCTACAGCGGTTATTTTGCTGTTTCCGAAGCAGCTGCTGTAACAGCGATCTACGTGTTCATTGTCGAGGTGCTGATTCATGGCGAGATCAGCTTTACCAATCTACCCAAAATAATGCGTGAATCCATGGTACTCGTCGGTGCGATTCTGATAGTTTTGGGCATGTCGCTGGCCTCCACCAACTATCTGCTCGATGCCGAGATACCGACCAAACTATTCAACTTCATTCGCACTCATGTCGACAATGCTTATAGCTTCTTGCTATTATTAAATCTGTTTTTGCTCGCTCTGGGCATGATGCTGGATATTTTCTCCGCACTCGTCATCATGGTGCCACTGATACTGCCCATTGCTGTGGGTTATGGCATTCATCCGGTTCATCTTGGCATTATCTTTCTGGCTAATATGGAGATTGCTTATCTGATGCCACCGATGGGTATGAATCTGTTTATCGCAATGTATCGCTTTGACAGGCCAATGTTGGAAATCTTCCGCTCGGTACTGCCTTTCGTCGCGATTCTGCTGCTTTCCGTATTGATCATCACTTACTGGCCGACACTCACACTAGCGCTTATCAAGAATTGATTTCGGGGTTGCCTGCACTATTGAATATTTTTCCCAAGCAAAAAAAGACTGACCAAAGTCAGTCTCCCTCTGAAATTGCTGATCGAGGCCAACCAATCATTGTTGCGTTATTTAGCAGGGTTGCCCGAAAAAATGATGACGAGTGACATCACAATAAACGGCGACATGACAAAGAAAAATGGTAAGGCAAGCATGGTCTACTCCTCCAAAATAAAATTAAGGAAACTTAACGTGTGCCACAGCAGTTTATTTCGGCATCAATAGCAAACCATTTGTCAGATAGTGGACTAACAGCGTGGCATTTTTATGATTTCACCTCCAGGAATTAATAGCAAGACAAATAATTTTTAAATTTCAAATAGTTAGCTCAATGCATATTTATTGCATGTAAACATGGTATTAGCCAGCAACATTCAGCAAACTCGCAACGCGTTTATTTTTAATATCAACTATGCGCCCAAAATCCTCGCCGAATTATCTTGCCGGATATCCTGTCGAACTTGCAGAACAAGTTCGTAAA
>CAIRAO010000330.1 GCA_903876625.1 uncultured Gallionellaceae bacterium
GGGTGGAGCGAAGCGGAGGGGGATTTGTTTTTTGTTTCATCGTTCTGAGTGGCAAAATTGCCATGCCCGTTAGGATAGATTATTTCCTAACAAATTTGACTAAAATCGATAGATCAACAATGCAGAGCTATTCATGTTGATCCTGTTCGTAAATGTTCCGCCCAAGACAGAGCTTTTATAACGATCCCAGGATAAACGGAGGCTTGCGTTAGGCGCTACATCAGCTTGAATGCCGTAACCCAAGGTCACACCGACAACTGTATCCGAGAGCGGAAGTGGCGCCGTCGAACCTGCGAGTGGAATTACTGTTGTTTCAACTCTGGCAAGTCCGCCTCTTCCATAAATTGAAAACATTCCGGAAACAGGCAGGGTGATCACACCTGAAGCGCCCAAGCCTTTGGCGGATACGTTAGAGGTTGCATCAGTAAATTGCCCCAGGTCAACATACTCTGCCTCGATTGAAAGCATCGGGTTGAGTTGGCTTCCTGCAACAATGCGATACCCGGCTCCGGAAGCAGTTACCTGTCCAGAAGAGCCTGCTACCTCAGCGGTCGTATTTCCTAAACCAAGCCCCACGTAATTCGTCAATCCAACGGCAAAAGTCGGCTGAGCAATCAAACAAGATAGTACTGCGAATGCTAGCCTCAATTGAGCAATGCCCATTTCTATGTCTCCAGTATTTTTAAGGTGAATTGTTGCCGACAACAAAGTCATATTCTAACTGCACCGGCTTTACTACGCCTAATTTACCCCGACTCCAAAAATAGATACTCTCTATGTTACTCATGTGGATATTTTTAATAGGTTGTTATTTATTAACATTGTGTAAATATTCCAAGAAATTGGGTGTCACTCCTCGGCAGATTAAAACCATAATTTATATTCGCTATTGACAATAGTCCACCCCGTCAAATAAGATGCATTTTGCGTACATTATTTAATTTTCGTCTATCTCAATGACGAATCACTAGAGTTGAAAGCAATATTTCTCTGGCAAATGATGTCTGCATACCAGTGGCAATTTATAACTAATCAAGACGAGGGGGTAAGATCATGAGCAGCTTGTATGACAAAATCGGCGGTGAAGGGGCGGTTAATGCAGCAGTAGACATTTTCTACCGCAAAGTTCTAAAAGACGACCGTATCAAACATTTCTTTGATGGCGTTGACATGGCTAAACAATCCGCCAAGCAAAAGGCTTTCCTAACAGTGGCCTTCGGCGGACCCAATAAATACAGCGGAGAAGACATGAGAAAAGGCCATGCACACCTGGTCAAAAAAGGTCTAAACGATTCACACTTCGATGCAGTCATGGAACATCTTGGCGCAACATTGAAAGAACTCAATGTACCGGGCGATTTGATAGGCCAAGCAGCTGCAATCGCTGAAAGCACACGCAAGGACGTTTTAGGTCAATAAGTAAAAGTTCACATCATGCCCGGCATTACTTGTGGAGGGCAGTTATATCAGTGTAAAGAGCAAGAATCTGTGCTCGACTGCTTGACTGCCCATGATGTGGAAATTCCGTCTTCATGCCGATCCGGAATTTGTCAGACCTGTTTGATGCGCGCAACCAAAGGCAAAGTGCCAGCATCCGCACAATCCGGTTTAAAAAATACGCTTGTTGCTCAGAATTATTTTCTTGCTTGTTCGTGTTACCCCAATGTAGATCTTGAAGTTACTCTTCCGGCTCAAGGGACGATTAAATTTTCCGCTGTTGTTGTTGAATTGAATCCACTAAGCACCGAAGTTGTCTGTCTCAAACTCAGTCTTGATAAAGATCTTGAATACAAAGCCGGTCAATTCATCAACCTGTTTAAGGACAAAAATACTTCCCGTCCATACTCCTTGGCGAGCGTGCCTGAAATCGATGAACATCTTCAATTGCATGTCAGAAAACTGCCTGATGGATTAGTCAGCCAGTGGGTACACGGTGAGCTAAAGGTTGGTGACGTCGTGGAAATATCGGCGGCAGCCGGTGATTGTTTTTACGTGCCTGACATTTCAAACAACAACTTGTTACTCATGGCAACGGGAACCGGATTGGCTCCTTTATATGGAATCATTCGTGATGCGCTCCTGCAAGGCCATAAAGGCGGCATCAAGCTCTATCACGGAAGCAACACTGCCGAGTCCATCTACTTTAAAGAAGAACTGGTCAGCTTATCAAACCAACATAAAAATTTCATTTATAAACCCTGCGTTTCAGGGAATAATGTCCCGAAGGGTTTTTCTGCAGGCAGAGTGAATGAAGTAGCGCTCAATGAAAATCAGGATCTGGCAGGATGGAGTGTTTTTCTGTGCGGGCATCCTGAAATGGTTGCGAACGCGAAAAGAGATTCTTACCTTGCCGGAGCTTCAATGAACAATATTTATGCCGATCCATTTGTGATTTCTGCAAGAGCGAACACTTAACTATAAATATCAAACCGCTACAGCCCACCCTTTTGTGATAATAACTATCTGACTTAAACGCCTTAAAATAAACCGGGCTTTCCCTTGCGCACCTCTTTACCCCGTTGCAATACTGACCTGAACTTATTTCTTGTGAAAGAGTCAGTGGCCTAAAATTTAGTCATTCGAGAAGGAATGCAGGTATGAAAATTCAAGAAATTATCCGGTCATTCATCCCCTACATAGCGAAGGTTCCTCTATCCGAAAAAATTCTCAGCGGCCTCGCAGGTGGAATAGCAATTTCACTACTTGCGCTAGCTCTGCAATACTTTCCGCAAAGTACTTACCTGCTAATGCTGCCAGCTTCAATGGCCGCATCAGCTCTTTTACTTTTTGCCATACCTCATAGCCCGCTCGCCCAACCTTGGAATCTGGTTGGCGGACACTTCATTTCCGCGCTCGCGGGCTGGTGCAGTATTTTATGTATCCACGACCCTTGGCTGTCTGCCGGGGTGGGAGTGGGCGCCGCGATCTTTCTGATGCACTATTTGAATTGTCTGCATCCACCAGGGGCTGCGACGACTTTATTAGTGGTGCTCAATAGAGTGCAATTTCAAACTATCGGATTTCCGGGATTAATGGATATTGTCATAATCAATTCTATTTGCTTACTGCTGCTTGCATTGATAATCAATAATATTATTCCCGGCAGAAAGTATCCGATACGCAATATTCCCCAACCTCTGCCCAAACCCGGCCTTTTCATTTCGCTTGAACAACAGGACCTCGAACTGGCACTGGAGCAAATGGGGAGCGTGATTGATGTAAGCGATGAAGATCTGGCACAAATCTACCAATTTGCAGTTAACAATGCTCAAGCTCGCAATGACAAATTACCTACTTGAGAAGATACCCGCTAAATTCCGTTCATCTCTCTAGTTGGCTTCTTGCCAACCACCGCCCAGCGCTTTAAGCAAGCTCACTGCAGAAAGAAACTGACCGCCACGAAGTTGTGATTGAACACGCAACGCTGATAATTGATTTTGTTGAACGGTTGCGAGCGTCAAGGCATTGTCTACACCTTCTTTATATCGCAATAAGGTTAATTCGTACGCTCTGTTTTGGTTACGAACCGCTTCGTCCTGTTGCTTGCGCGCAACTTCCAATCCTTGCAGGTTGCTCAGTGCATCCTGTGCCTCCTGAATTGCCACCAGTACGGACTGCCGGTAGAGAGCTAGTGCGGCAACATATCCGGCTTGTGCAAAATTGACGCCTGCACGATTCCTTCCTCCATCAAACAAGGTTTGCGTGGCCTGAACCCCGACAGACCAAACGAGCGAAGGTGCGGAAAACAAATTGGAAAGTCCGTTTGATTCGTATCCACCGAATGTGGGCGTCAAACTTAGTGACGGAAAGTATGCCGCCTTGGCTACACCTATCTGAGCATTCGCTACCGCCATCGCGCGCTCGGCAGATGCAATATCCGGACGTCGTTCCAGCAATTTTGCCGGAACTCCAAGAGGAATCACCGGCGTTTTCGACGGCAATGTGCCGGAAGACAAATTGAAGTTGGGGGCTGGCACACCTGTTAGCGTGGCAAGTAAATCCTCAGTTTGCTTTCGTTGGTTTATCAATAGCTGGAGTTGTACTTTGCTAGATTTAACCAAGGCACTTTGAAAAACCACGTCGTTCTCTGCCGAGACACCATACTCATGGCGAACTTTCGTTAATTCAAGTACTTTTTCCTGCGACGCTACCGAGCCTGAAACGAAACTTATTTCCTCATCAAGCTGACGCAATTGAAAATAGGCTGAAGCGACTTGAGCCGTTAAAATTAAACGTACATTTTCGTTATCCGCGGCAGCTTGCTCAGCGCTGGCCCGGGCGCTTTCTACATCGCGGCGTACGCGTCCCAGCCAGTCTACTTCATAACTCACACTCACATTAGGTTTGAAATCGTTCTGCACTGTGCTGCTGTTCGGCACACTGTAATTGCCCAAGGGTCTGTTCGCTGAAGTTTGGCTTCGCGTTGCACTGGCATTGAGCGCTACGGTCGGCATGGTAGCCGCGCCATGTGCATTGCTTTGTGCAAGCGCCTGATCGAGACGCACCACTGCGACCTTTAAACTCAAATTATCCTTGAGACAATTCGCTTCGAGTTCGTCGAGTTGTTTATCGCCAAAAGCTTTCCACCACTCTTTTTTTGGACTGGCATCAGCCGGAGTGGCGGGCTGCCAATCTGAGTCAGTTTTCCATCCGCTTGGTACATCTGTTATGTCTGGGCGTTTATAATCGAGTCCGACAGAACTACAGGCAGCAGCCAAAAGAGCAACGCCTAAAAGCAACGCAATTTGGCGCATGGTTTTCATTTTCCCTTGGGGGCCTCAGGAGATATTTCAACCGCCTGTCCGTCACTGATCGAATCCGGAGGATTCATCACTACTTTATCGTCCGGCTTCAAACCATTCTTGATCTCGACATCGCGTCCGAAATCAGTACCCAAACTAACGACTTGCATCTTGATCTTGTTGTCCGACTGAACAAGGGCAACTCTGCTTCCGGCTGAATTAAACATCAGTGCATTGGTCGGCAATATCAAACTTCCTTCTGATTTAAAAGTGAGCGCGACATCGACATAGGCTCCCGGTATCAAACTATGATCCTCGTTCGGTATCTGAATTTCTATTTGCAATGTTCTTGTGGCTGGATCAATTGCCCCTGCAGTGCGAACGATCTTCCCTTTTGTTTGCTTGTCAGTCGCTACTGTCTGCACAATATCCACGCTGTCACCGACATGTATCTGTGCTGCACGATTCTGCGGCACATAGGCATACAAGCGTAACTTATCTATTTGAGCCATAGAGAACAGCGCCTGCCCGTTACCACCATTTCCTGCATTCACCAGATCGCCGGTATCAATGCTGCGTTTAGTCACAATACCGGCGAAGGGAGCCACTACTTTTCCGAAATCCTGCTGATCCCGCAAACGCTTAAGCACAGCCTCGGTTTGCTTATAGGCACCTATCTTGTCATCATATTCCTGCTGCGAGACTGCATCATGCTCACGCAGTCTGCCCCAGCGCTCGTAGGCAATTTTCGCCAGTTCAAAATTAGCTTTAGCTTCTTCGACTTGCTTGTTGACATCGGGAATATCCAGCGTCGCCAGAAGTTCACCTTTTTTAACCGATTGTCCAATATCCGTAAACCATTGCTTAACATAGCCGTTGGTACGTGCATAAATCTGTGCTTGATTAATGCCCTGCAAACTGCTCGGCAAGGTGAGTTTATTCTCATAATTGCTAATGCTTGGCTGAACAACTCGCACCTGCAAGATTGCACTTTCTGCGGCACGTGCCGCCAAAATATCAGCGTTTGCATGACGGACAAAGACAGCACGACCCAAGCCGATCAAAAGCAGTAAAACAATAGCCGCTGCAATCAGCAACGCATTGCGTGCCACTTTGCTGCGATGACTTTCCTGATGGAATCCGTGAAGGTGAAATTCCGGTAATCCCTGATTTAAGTGGCGTTGATCAGTCATAATTTATGTCCTATACAGAAGCGGAAGTTGTTACGGGTGCGTCGTCACCTTGCTTGCGCGCTTTGCGATTAGCAATCCACTGATGAAATGTGGCAAACACGATCGGCACGAAGACAAGTGTAGAAACAGTTGCAAACACAAGGCCACCGATCACTGCGCGTCCGAGTGGCGCATTCTGCTCTGACCCTTCTCCGATTCCGATCGCCATTGGGATCATGCCAAGGATCATCGCCAATGCCGTCATCAATACTGGACGCAAACGCGTTGCACCAGCCTCTAGCGCCGCCGACAAAGGTGGCAGGCCGGCATCGAGCCTTTGCCTGGCAAAGGCGATGACAAGAATACTGTTGGCCGTCGCCACGCCCATGGTCATGATCGCGCCAATTAGTGCCGGCACGCTCAAGTCTGTGCCGGTCAAGATCAGTATCCACGCAATACCCGCCAAAGCAGCCGGTAAGGCAGAAATAATGATGAGCGGATCGAGCCACGATTGAAAATTAACCACGATCAGCAGATAAACCAAAACGATGGCGCCAAGTATCCCAGTCCCGAGGCCAATGTAGGATGACTGCATTGTCTGCACTTGACCCTTCATGGCTATTCGGCTTCCCTTGGGCAAATCGGGTTTTGCCTCGTCAATTAAAGCCTGAATTTCTTTAGCGACTGACCCCAGGTCACGTCCTCTCACATTCGAGAAAATATCGATTGATGTCATAATGTTGTAGTGCGACACGATGGCAGCTTCTCTGGTGGTGGCGACCTTCACCAAATTTCCCAGTGTCTGCGTGCCATTTCCCCTCGCCGCCGGAACATTAACCGGCAGATGCAAAATATCATCAAGAGAATTAATTTTATATTGCGGAGTCTGCGCTGCCAGGCTGTAAATAACGCTATTTGCCGGGTTGAGCCAGAATACCGGTTGAGTCTGCATACTTCCGGAAAGCGGAAGCAAGATATTCTGCGCAACATCCAGCGGGCTGATACCAATGCTCTGCAACCTTGGTCTATCAACATTGAGCGAAATTACCGGCGCGTCTAAACGCTGATGCACATGCACATCTACTGTGCCACTGATTGACTTGATCCGTCTCATCAATTTTCCGGCAAAGGCAGAATTTTCAGACGTATTGCTGCCGTATATCTGCACATCGATTGCGGCCGGAATACCAAAATTAAGAATTTGCGCCACAATATCTGCCGGCTGAAAAAAGAACTCTACACCGGGAAATCGTTTCTCAAGTTCTGCTGGAATCTTGTCGATATATTCACTGCTTGGTCGATGATCAGGTTTGAGTGAAATCAGGATTTCCGCATCCAATGTGCCGATCGTGCCCGAGTTGCTGTAGGAAAGATTAATTCCGCTATAAGGTAAACCGATATTGTCAATGATCGATGCGATCTCATTCTCTGGAATAATTTGCCTTATTGCTTTATCGACCTGGTCGGAAATCAGCGCAGTATTCTCTATTCTCGTCCCTGTCGGTGCGCGCATGTGCAACTTAATTTGACCCGTATCGACAGTTGGAAAAAGATCACGGCCCAATAAAAGATATAAGCCACATGACACAAGACAAAAACCAAAAAAACCCGCAATAAAACTTTTACGATGGGTCAGCAAATGGCTTAGCAGCAGAATGTATGTATTGCGCAATTTTTCGAATTGGTGGTTAAACGACTCATGTACACCATGTATCCATTGATCAATTTTTCCTGCGCGTTTTTGATGTCCCATCAATAACAGCGCCAATGTTGGCACCAGTGTGCGTGAGAGCAAATACGATGCAAGCATCGCAAAAACGACTGCTTCAGCCAAGGGCACGAAAAGAAAACGTGCAACGCCTTCAAGAAAGAACATCGGCACGAACACGATACAAATACACAACGTGGATACCAGTGCGGGAATTGCAATTTCACCCGCACCTTCAAGAATCGCGGTATATAGCTCTGAGCCCATATGCAAATGACGTTCTATATTCTCAATCGTCACCGTCGCATCATCCACCAAAATACCGACGGCCAGCGCCAGCCCTCCAAGGGTCATGATGTTGATGGTCTCTCCCACCGCATGTAACAGCACAATGGAAGAAAATATAGAGAGTGGAATTGATATGGCAATGATCGAAGTCGTGCGCCAATTCCCCAAAAACAACAACAGCATTATTGCTGTCAGACCCGCGGCAATAAGAGCTTCGTGGATTACACCTGTTATTGCTGTTTTAACGAAAATGGACTGGTCGGCCAAGAGCGAAACTTCGACGTTTGTTGGCAACAGCGCTATAAGTGTGGGTAATTTTGCCTTTAGATCATTAACCACATCGATGGTCGACGCACCGCCATTTTTATATACTGAAAGCAGCAAGCCACGCTGGCCGTTCTGTTTGACAATATTGGTCTGCGGTGAGAATCCATCACGCACATGAGCAACTTCTCGCAAAAATATCGTCGCCCCATTCACCGTTTTTACCGGAATGTTATTCAACCCTGCAAGTGTCGAGGGAGAGCTATTCAGACTGATGTTATATTCAGTATCAAATAATTTTGCGGTTCCGGAAGGCAATATCAAATTTTGCGTACTGATCGCATTGATCACATCCGTTGGTGTCATGCCTTTTGCCTGAATCATATTTGCATCCAGGTCTACCGATATCAAACGCTGTTTCCCGCCGTAGGGAAAGGGAATTGCAACCCCCGGAATGGTCACCAACTGCGGCCTCAAGGTATTGACAGCCAGATCAAAAATATCCTGTTCAGTAATTTCTTTGCTCGACATTCCAATTTGAATCACGGGTACACTTGAAGCGGTGTACTTGATGATTAAGGGTGCTGTGACTCCCGCTGGCATCTGGCGCAGCACCGTCTGGGATACTGCGACAGTTTGCGCAATGGCCGTCTGAATATTTGCGTTTGGCTGAAAATATATTTTAACTACTGAAATACCATTCAGTGATTGGGATTCGACATGTTCAATGTCATTCACGGTCGTCGTCAAAATACGTTCATGCATTTGCGTAATCCGGTCTGCCATTTCCTGCGGCCGCAGTCCGGTATAGTTCCAAATTACGCTGATAACAGGAATATCTATTTCAGGAAGAATATCAACCGGCGTGCGTGAAATGGCAAGCGGAGTGGCAAGCACGATCAGTATCGCCATCACAATAAATGTGTAAGACCGCCGTAATGCCAGTTCAACAATCCACATATCCCGGACTTACCGTTTAAAAATCACACAATAATATTCAATAATGAACTAGCGGTTGAGCGCTTGCATTTGGGGTGCGGCGTATCTCGTACCGGCTGCGACTCCGGATGGAAGAATTTTATTAATGCGGTCAAAATCTGACTGAGTGAGTTTGACATTCAGTGCAACAACATTTTCTTCCAGCAGTTGTATTCGTTTTGTACCCGGTATCGGCACGATATCATCTCCTTGTGCCAGCACCCATGCCAAAGCAAGCTGCGCGGCCGTGCAGTTTTTTTCACTCGATATTTTTTCTAACTCATGCACGAGGTTAATGTTCTTCTGGAAATTTTCACCCTGAAAACGCGGAGAGTGACGGCGGTAATCGTCAGAATCAAGATCATCGATGCTCTTGATCTGCCCAGTCAGAAAACCCCTACCTAAGGGGCTATAGGGTACAAAGCCAATTCCAAGCTCGCGCACCGTAGCAAGAATTTCATCCTCGGGTTCGCGGCTCCATAAGGAATATTCAGTTTGCAATGCTGCAATCGGATGAACGGCATGGGCACGTCGTATCGTTTGTGGAGCGGCTTCTGACAATCCAAGATAGCGCACCTTTCCCTCACGCACCAATTCGGCCATGGCTCCAACGGTATCTTCAATCGGCGTATTCGGATCAACTCGGTGCTGATAATACAAATCGATAACATCAACGCCGAGTCGTTTCAGACTTGCTTCGCAGCATTGGCGAACATAATCAGGCCGACCATTAACACCAAGAAAACCACCTTCAGGAGAGCGCATGTTGCCAAATTTAGTCGCGATAATGACCTTTTCGCGCCGACCTCTTATTGCGCGCCCGACGAGTTCCTCATTCAACCCAACGCCGTACATATCTGCCGTGTCGAGGAAGTCGACGCCAAGCTCTATTGCGCGATGAATAGTTGCGATGGAACCCGATTCATTTCTTCCTCCATAAAATTCGGACATTCCCATGCAGCCTAGTCCGATAGCAGAAACTTTAAGACCCGACCTACCCAGTTCACGTTGGTTCATCATATTCTCCTTTTCATAAGCGAATTCTTCATAGTATGTTTAAAGTTCAATTTTGATTCGATGCAAAAACTTTTCGATCAATACTTCGTTGCGGGAGTAATAAATCCATTGTCCTACTTTATTGGATTTAATAAGTCCCGCTCGCTGCAAATTTGCCAAGTGAGCTGAAATGGTTGATTGGGAAAGATTCGATTTTTCAAAAATCTTACCAGCGCAAACACCTAATTCAAAAGTATGCACCTGAGAATGAAATGACTTCTTTGGTTCTTTTAGCCACCCAAGAATTTCTCTACGCACAGGGTGTGCCAACGCCTTAATGATGTCGTCGATATCAGGTGCCGCAGGTCTTGCCATAATAGTGAAATTGATTGGCCAAGCATACAAGTTATTTCGAAACCCAACGAATTATAATTCGCGAAATATAGAAATACAAATATCTCTACCATTTCAGAATTTATTCAACGAACAAGCGTGCTAGTCGGCAAGGATATCTAACTAATAACCTTCTATGATATTAGTCGTTTGAACAGTTATGCACAAAGTAACTTTGCAGATATACAAAGAAGATTTTTGAAATATACGAAAGATTCAGCAGAATCATATCTAATTGACTGGTATATCAATATTTCTTTTACGATTTTTTACAGATATACAGCTTAAAACTCGCCCGATAGAAAAAGCTGGTAGCATGATTGCCGCTTTTTAAAACACGTAATAACCAGGCCAACTTGTAATCAAATTGAAATATTTACTCTATGACTAAACTAGGTGAACTAAGAGAACTGGAACATATTATTGAGCTGGGTCACAGACACTTTGAATCACGTACCGCGTGTGAAGTAACTGCCGATAACATCAAGTTTCCGGTATACCAAATGACATTGGGAAACCCCGATCCCGCATTACCTGCTATTGGTTTTTTTGGTGGAATACACGGCCTGGAGAGAATAGGCACCCATGTTTTGCTATACTTTTTGCGTAGCTTGATTTCGCGTCTTGAGTGGGACAAAAGTCTGCATCTTTTGCTGCAAGATGTAAGGCTGATATTTATGCCATTAATTAATCCCGGGGGTATGTGGCAATCAACTCGCTGTAATCCAAGCGGAGTTGACCTGATGCGCAATGCACCTATTGAGGCCGAGGACAGTGTGCCCTTCTTGCTTGGCGGGCAGCGCATCAGTCGGCATCTACCCTGGTATCGCGGCAAGGCGGGCGCTGAGGTCGAACTTGAAAATCAAGCCTTATTCCGCTTTGTTCATGAAGAATTGCTTTCACGGCCTTTCAGTATTGCAGTGGACTGCCATTCCGGTTTTGGATCGCGTGACCGGGTGTGGTTTCCGCATGCACATACTGTTCATCCGATTGATAACCTTGCAGACATCATCCGTCTGGAAGACCTGTATCAACAAACTCATCCCAACAACAGATACCTGTTCGAACCGCAGAGCCTGCATTACCGCACTCACGGTGACGTATGGGATTACCTTTATCTGCAAGCACAGCCAGATAAAAGTAAAATTTTCTTACCCCTGACACTGGAGATGGGCTCTTGGTTATGGGTAAAGAAAAATCCGCGCCAGTTTTTTTCACGTCATGGTTTGTTCAATCCCTCGGTTGAACACCGTCTGCATAGAGTGTTGCACAGGCATTCTGTCTGGTTCGATTTTCTCATGCGTGCTACCAGCGGTCACAACAACTGGCTGGCGAAAGGTCCCAGCAGACTTCGCTTGCAAGAACGCGCGGTCGCTCGCTGGTATAGGCGATGACCACTTGGATATTGCTAAGAGGGTTGATGCGTGAATCGCGCCACTGGGGCGACTTTCCCAAACAATTTCGAAATGTCATTAGCGCCGATCAAGTTATCACTTTGGATTTTCCAGGTAATGGCAGCTTGTTTGTAAAAGACAGTTTTGGCAGCGTTGCAGAGATGGCGAACTATTGCAGAACACATCTCAAACAAATGGGCATTCAACCGCCTTATCACGTGCTCGCTTTATCACTGGGCGCGATGGTTGCTATCGAATGGAGTGAACAATATCCAGGTGATTTTGAAAGACTCGTTTTAATCAATACCAGTCTGGCACCGCATAATCCGTTTTATCATCGCTTACGTCCTGAAAATTATCCCGCTCTATTTAGATTTTTAATCCGGGGCTCTATCATTCAACGCGAGCGTTTGATTTTGCAGCTTACCAGTGCAGAAAAGCGTACTTCACTGCAGCAACATTCTTTGCTGGAAAAGTGGGCCTCTTACGCTCAAGATTGTCCTGTCTCACGCGCTAATATACTGCGCCAACTTCGCGCCGCTATCACCTATCGTGCAAAGCCGAATCGACCTCAAATACCCTTGCTATTGCTCGCCGGTCAGCAAGACCGTCTAGTTAATGTTAAATGCTCACTTTATCTGGCAGAACGCTGGAGTATTCCAATCAAACTTCATCCGACCGCGGGACATGACTTGCCTTTGGATGACGGTGAGTGGGTGTCATGTCAAACAAAAATGTGGCTTGATCAAATTGAGTGATGTTCGTTCGAATGAAGATTTAAAGCGTGCAACAATCGACTTCCAAATTCAGCGGGTGATGCTGAAATAACCTCTGTGGGAACTTTAAATTTTTGCGTCAGGCGAGCATTATCTTCAAAACCATAAGACACAACGAAGGGATACATTCCGGAACTGATTGCTGCCTGATAGTCGCTATACTCGTCTCCGCAGGCAAAGGAACACGCCGGATTAATGGCAAATAATTGCCGCGCGCGTTTCATGAAATCGGTCTTATTCTCTTTTAATCGGATGCAGGCAAAATAATCGAATTGTTCAGTATCAATTCCATGGCGTTCAAAAAGAAATTTCAGTGTTTCCCTTGGTTCTATCGTCACATTGCGGGTGATGAGGCCCACGCGAATGTCGGGTGTCTCCAGCAACGTCTTTAACAGCTTTTCGATACCCGGAAATAAACAGGCTTCGTGGCGATAAACTTCTGTCAATGTTTCGCGCAATTGTTTACGGCTTTGTTTGCCAAACTGGTGGCGCAGATTTGTTGGAAATTCTCGCAGTCCGCCCAGAAACTTTAGCAACTTGCGGCGTTTTTGAAAACGGTCAATATCGCCGATATCCATCCCGTGGCGCAAGAATGCCAATTCGATTGCATGAAAAGCATCGACAGTTGTGCCATCTGCATCAAAGATTACCAACCGTTCCGCTTTTTTGAACTGAACCATATCGACAATATTAAGTCAGTAATATGACAATAATGTGAATTGTATTCAGACGGACTCAGGCTCCATAATTAACTACTGCCAAAAAGTGACATGCTGTGCCGAGAATGACGAAGCAGTGCCAAACCGTGTGAGCGTACTTTAAACGTGAATCTAAAATATAGAATATTACACCCACTGAATATGAGACCCCGCCTGAAATCAACCATACTTTAACTTGTTCAGGCATGCGCTCAATTATCGGCAAAGTTGCAATTAATGCGAGCCATCCCATCAACACATAAAGTCCTGTTGAAAGCCAGGATTGAGACAGCTTATCGAATACCTTAAGCGTTGCACCCAAAATTGCAAGCGACCACACCAGCACGAACAGTGCCCAACTCATCGTGTCAGTCGTCGCAGAAAGTGCAAATGGCGTGTAACTGCCGGCGATGAACAAATAAATCGCCCCATGATCCAGCCTGAGTACAATGCGTTTGGCTCGACTTATCGGTAATGCATGGTAAAGAGTTGAAGTCAGATAAAGCATCACCATTGTTGCGGCAAATACACCGGTGCCTATGATGCATGAAACGCTTAGATGGCTTGCCGTAGCCATGAGGAAAGGCAGCGTGACAATGGCAGCAAGCAACGCCACGCCATGGCTAACGCTGTTGGCGATTTCTTCTCCCAAGGTTTGGCTTGTTTCGTTCATTAATGTTGGTTAACGCTCTCTATTTACAAGATTCTCACGCTCTCCTTAAACTGTAACCGTAATAGATTACGATAAGATTACCGGTGGAATGCCGTCACGCCTTAAAAATCCAACGGATCAATGTCCAGCGACCAACGGAGCTTTTGCGCGGGTAAGCCATCCAGCTTCGGGCGCCATGTCCGCAAGAATTGTTGCAATTCTTTTCGTGTAGCGCTCTGTACAAGCAGTTGGGCGCGAAAATGGTTGGCTCGCTTAGCCATTGTTGCTGCGACAACGCCGTAAACTTCTACTGCATAAGTTAATTCCACAGCAAATTTTCGGGCTTGATTTAAAAATGCATATACTTCGCTTTCTTGTTTGCCTTCTGCGCGCAAAAGCACTTGAAAAACGTAGGGTGGAAAACCGGCTTGCTCGCGTTCCTTCAAAAGTATTTGAGCCCAGGCATCATAGTCATGTGCGCGAAGTGCCCTGTATATCGGGTGATCGGGAAAGGCAGTTTGAATCAGCACTTCCCCGGGCTTGTCGGCACGTCCTGCACGCCCGGCCACTTGGGCAAGTTGCGCAAATAGTTTTTCAGAAGCCCTGAAATCGGTGCTGTATAAGGCGCTGTCCGGGCTTAAAACCCCGACTAAAGTCAAATTTGGGAAATCATGCCCCTTCGCTAAAATCTGCGTACCCACCAACATGTCTACCGCATCATCCTGAATCTGTTTGCGCATCTTCAGCCAACTGCCTTTGTTGCGGGTACTGTCCCGATCAACACGTAAAATTCGCGCAACTGGAAAATGTGACTGCAATGCTTCCTCAATGCGCTGCGTGCCAATCCCGACCGGCTGTAAATCTGTATTTCCACAACTCGGACAAGCGTGAGGTACACGTTCCTGATGGCCGCAGTGATGACAGCGCAGACGGCGATCCTTCAAATGTAGCACAAGTTTACCCGCGCAATTTGAGCAGCCCGATAACCAACCGCACGCAGAACACATCAATACGGGTGCATAGCCGCGACGGTTGATAAAAATCAGACTTTGTTCCTTGCGCTCTAAACGCTCAGTCAAGGCTACAAGCATTGCCGGACTCAATCCTTCTTGCATTGGTGTATTAGCAGTATTAATGCAGCGCACTTGAGGCAACTGTGCTTGTTCAACTGCACGCTGAGTAAGTTTCAATAACTGATAACGCCCGGTTTGAGCGTTGTAGTAACTTTCAAGCGAGGGAGTGGCTGAACCAAGCACGATAGGCACGCTGCGCTGATTGGCGCGAAATATTGCGACATCTCGGGCGGAATATCGCAAGTAGTCTTGCTGCTTGAACGAAGAATCATGTTCTTCATCCACCAGAATCAAGCCAAGTTGAGGCAGCGGCGTAAAAACGGCCAGACGTGTTCCCAGCACAATTCGCGCTTGTCCTGACTGTGCGCTAAGCCATTTGCTCAAGCGCTCACCGTCGCTCATACCGCTATGAAGACTGACTAATTCGGTGTCTGAAAAACGACTGCGGAAATAATTCTCCAACTGGGGAGTCAGATTGATCTCGGGCACCAACAACAAAATTTGTTTGCCTTGTTGCAAGGCCTGATTCATCAAATGCACATAGACTTCTGTTTTGCCGCTACCAGTAATTCCATGTAGGAGAAAGCTGCGATACCCTTGGGTTTGGGTGACTGTGTCAATAGCTTGCTGTTGCGCTACTGTAGGTGTATTCACTGCATTAAATGTATGTGCTACTGAAGTAGCCGGGGGTGATGTGGTCGACTCTATCCAACCTTGCTCAATCATCATTTTCAGATTGGCCGGTGCGCTTGGAGACAGAGCACGAATCTGAGCCCCGCTCAAGCCACCGTTCTGCAATGCCTGCAAGATGCGATGCTGAATTACCCGGCGTTTGGGTATTTGCGCCTGATTGAGTTCTTTCCCGAGCTCGGACAAAGAAAAACATAATTCCTGTTTGATCGTAACCGGTTCTTGCGCACGTAATCGAGCCGGTAATGCCGACATGATGGTCATGCCCAGCGGATAGTGGTAATAGTCGCTACAGAATCGCAGTAGCGTCAATAATTCGGCAGGTAGTGGCGGCGTGTCAGCTAATATTTGCACTAACGATTTGATTCGCTCAGTCGCCAGGTCAGAGCTTTCAGCCAATTCAACCACAATGCCGACAACGTTTTTGCGCCCGAACGGAACGAGAACGCGCTGACCGATTTCGATGGGCAAATCGGCATTTAAAAAATAATCAAAAAGTGTTGACAGCGGCACATCTATCGCAACTCGAACTACACGCATTTTATTGAATAATTCTCCGGTAATTTCTGTGAAATAAAGCTAACGCTCTTGAAGAATATGAAGAATTTTTCTTATACACAAATCCTGTGGATAACTATGTGCATAACGTAATAACAAATAAGCTAACTACTAATTATATATACGGTTTTTTCTTTAGCCTAAATTAAGAGCTAATAATTAAACTCTTAAAAACAATAAGTTGCAATAAATACAAAGGCCGCAAGAAATAATCCGGCGGCCTCTGTCTGACAAATTATGAATTTGATGCCTGTTCATAACCTTAGCGGTTGTCAAGTAGTTTTAATGATACTTTTTACTTAATTCATGAACGGCTTTAACCAGAGCGGCAGCGTTATCCGGATTGGTAAATTGTGAAATTCCATGGCCCAAATTGAAAACGTGACCACTACCATAACCGTAACTGGTCAATACTTTTTCAACCTCGGTTCGGATCACTTCCGGCGTTGCAAAAAGTACTGTTGGATCAATATTGCCTTGCAGTGCGACTTTGTCGCCGACCTTCTGCCGGGCTATACCGATGTCCATTGTCCAGTCGAGGCCGACAGCATCACAACCGATGTTGGCGATACTCTCTATCCACAGGCCTCCGCCCTTGGTAAACACGATGGAAGGTATACGTGCACCATCTTTTTCTTTAATAAGCCCGTCTACAATGCTCTGCAAATAAGGCAACGAGAAGTCGTGGTAGGCATCATGCGATAAAGCACCTCCCCAGGAATCAAAAATCATCACTGCCTGAGCGCCGGCTTCTATTTGAGCATTCAGGTAGTCAGTCACAGCCTGAGCGGTCACTTGCAGAATGTGGTGCATCAGCATTGGTTCTTTATACATCAGGGTTTTAACCTTGGCGTAGTCATCGCTGCCGCCGCCCTCCACCATGTAACAAGACAAGGTCCACGGGCTTCCGGAGAAACCGATCAATGGAACTCGACCATCCAGCGCCTTGCGAATCTGCGAAACGGCGTCTGTTACATATTTCAAGTCTTTGCCGATGTCTGGCACTCTTAACGCCTTGATCGCTGCTTCATCGCGCAACGGGCGTTCAAATTTTGGACCTTCGCCTTCGGCAAAATATAAGCCCAAACCCATTGCATCGGGGACAGTGAGAATATCGGAAAAGAGAATGGCTGCGTCCAGAGGAAAACGATCCAGCGGCTGTAAAGTAACTTCTGTAGCCATGTCCGGACTTTTGCAAAGATTAAGAAAGCTGCCGGCACGCTTGCGTGTGGCGCAATATTCAGGCAGATAGCGGCCCGCCTGGCGCATCATCCACACAGGCGTATATTCAGTCGGCTGGCGCAACAGAGCTCGCAGAAAGGTGTCGTTCTTTACATTGAAGTTCATTGGGTTCTCTTTTTAATTATTTAAGTTACATCCGCCTGTTGGTCGGGTACTGCAAGTGCGTTCCCTCACCCTAGCCCTCTGGATAAAACAACTAGCCATTCGACTAAGCACGTTAAACTGTGCAAGTACACCCGCAAGGGGTACGCCGTGGTTGTAAGGGGCTGAGCCCCAACAACACTCGCAGGCTGGTTCTCCCCGAGGGAGAGGGGATTTACTCCCTTCCCCTCGGGGAGAAGGGCTGGTGATGAGTGTATTGGGTTAGCGTGGCAGCACCGAACTGCCCATTAAAAACTCATCCACCGCACGGGCTGCCTGACGTCCTTCACGAATCGCCCACACGATAAGCGATTGCCCGCGACGCATATCACCCGCAGCAAATACTTTTTTCACATTGGTTTGATAGCAACCTGCGCCTTCGGTGCCTGCTTTCGCATTGCCGCGAGCATCTTTTTCTACACCGAATGCATCCAACACTTGTTGCAACGGGTTAGTGAATCCCATGGCAAGTAATACGAAATCGGCCTTGAGTTCGAATTCGCTTCCCGCAATTTCGATCATCTTGCCGTCCTTGAATTCAACACGTACTGCTTTGATCGCCTTGAGTAAACCATTTTCTCCAACGAACTCTTTGGTAGCGATCGCCCAATCGCGCTCACAACCTTCTTCATGCGAACTTGAGGTGCGCAATTTGAGCGGCCAGTACGGCCAAATCAGTGGTTTATTCTCTTGATCGGGTGCGCGCGGCATTACTTCGATCTGAGTTACTGAAGCGGCGCCCTGACGATTAGATGTACCGACACAATCCGAACCTGTATCACCGCCACCTATGACAATTACGTGCTTGCCGGATACATTGATTGTGTTTTTCGCATCACCGGCTATTTCCTTGTTCTGCGGAATCAGGAATTCCAAAGCGAAGTAGGCACCTTTCAATTCACGACCTGGAACCGGCAAGTCACGCGGTTGTTCAGCCCCACCAGTTAGAATCACTGCATCAAATTTCTTGTCTAGCTCTGCCGGACTGATGATTTTTTTTGCATCATTCGCAATGCCTTTACCCGGAGCCTCTTTCCCGACAAAAGTATTGGTACGAAACTCAACCCCTTCCGCAGCCATCTGTGCCATGCGCCAATCGATCAGGCGTTTGTCCAGTTTAAAGTCGGGTATACCATAGCGCATCAGTCCACCGATGCGGCTGTTCTTTTCAAACACGGTTACACTATGACCAACGCGCGCCAATTGCTGAGCCGCAGCCAAGCCGGCAGGCCCAGAACCGACAATGGCGATTTTTTTACCCGTTTTTTTCTTGGCGGGTTGGGGCACAACCCAACCATTCTCACCGCCTTTATCGATGATGGCATGTTCGATCGATTTAATTCCTACCGCGTCATTATTAATATTTAGCGTACAAGCTGCCTCACACGGTGCAGGACAAATACGCCCAGTCACTTCAGGGAAATTGTTGGTAGAGTGCAAAACATCCAGCGCTTGTTTCCAATTGCCGCGATACACCAAATCATTCCAATCGGGAATGATGTTGTTAACAGGGCAGCCGTTGTTACAAAACGGGATTCCGCAATCCATACAGCGTGCGCCTTGTTGCTTGGCTTCGGCATCGGTCAAATGCGCGACAAACTCGTGATAATTTTTTAGCCGCAACTCAACCGGGGCGTAGCCTTCGTTGACGCGATCAAATTCCATGAATCCGGTTGGCTTGCCCATTATGCGGCCTCCTTCTGCTGTGCCGCGATCTCAAGCAATGCGCGACGATATTCTGTCGGCATCACCTTCACGAACTTGGGTAAATAAGTATTCCAGTTATCCAGAATCAAGCGCGCTCTTGCACTGTCAGTGTAGCGCAGATGCTTTTCGATCTTGCCGCGCAACACCGCCTCATCCGCTTTATTCAAATGATTAAAATGCACACGGCCGTGTGTATCAACTTCACCGGTTTCGCTGGCTGCCACTTCTTCAGGAACGGCCTCCAGCTCGACCATAGACAAATTGCAGCGCTTACTGAAAGTACCGTCTTCATCCAGCACATACGCAACACCACCAGACATCCCCGCCGCAAAATTGCGCCCGGTTTGACCCAGCACCACAACCATTCCCCCGGTCATGTATTCACAGCCATGATCGCCAAGGCCCTCAACAATTGCGGTTGCACCCGAATTTCTTACCGCAAAACGTTCGCCTGCCACGCCACGGAAATAACATTCGCCGGAAGTTGCCCCATACATCACGGTGTTACCCACGATAATGTTTTCTTCCGCAACAATCTTGCAATCCCCGGCTGGTTTTACGATGATACGTCCGCCGCACAAACCCTTGCCGACATAGTCGTTGCCTTCGCCAGTCAATTCGAAACTGATTCCGCGCGCCAGGAATGCGCCAAAACTTTGACCCGCCGTACCGGTTAACTTAACCGTTATCGTCTCCTCAGGCAGGCCAGCCTGTCCAAAGCGTTTGGCAACTTCGTGAGAAAGCATCGTACCCACGGTGCGATTAGAATTACCAATATCGCATTCGATCGTTACCACACGCTTTCCATCCAAAGCCTCCTTAGCGTGGGCGATAAGGATGTTGTCCAGCGCTTTACCAAGTTCATGGTCCTGCTCTTCAGAATGACGGCGAGCAACATTGGGGGCCACTTTGGGCTGATAGAATATTTTTGAGAAATCCAGACCCTGCGATTTCCAGTGCGCAATGCTATGTTTAACCTCCAGCAGATCACTGCGTCCGATCAGATCGTCAAACTTGCGTATGCCGATCTGAGCCATCAACTCTCGTACCTCTTCAGCCACAAAGAAGAAGTAATTCACCACATGCTCTGGCTGACCGGTAAATTTTTTGCGCAATGCCGGATCTTGCGTGGCAACTCCCACCGGGCAAGTATTCAGATGACACTTGCGCATCATAATGCACCCTTCCACCACCAACGGTGCGGTAGCAAAGCCGAATTCATCCGCACCGAGCAGCGCACCGATCAACACATCGCGCCCGGTCTTTAATTGACCATCGACTTGCAAACCAACGCGACCGCGCAGCTTGTTCATCACCAGTGTTTGTTGCGCTTCGGCCAAGCCCAGCTCCCAAGGCGTACCGGCATGCTTGATGGAGGACAGCGGCGATGCACCGGTTCCCCCGTCATAGCCCGACACAACGATATGATCGGCTTTTGCTTTGGATACCCCCGCCGCAACGGTACCCACACCAACTTCTGACACCAGCTTGACAGAAATCGACGCAGACGGATTTGAGTTTTTCAAATCATGGATGAGTTGCGCCAAGTCTTCGATTGAGTAAATATCGTGGTGCGGCGGAGGCGAGATCAATCCCACACCGGGAACGGAGAAACGCAACTTGGCAATATATTCAGAGACTTTTCCACCGGGTAACTGCCCTCCTTCACCTGGTTTCGCTCCCTGTGCCATCTTAATCTGAATTTGATCGGCGCTGCTCAAATACTCTGCCGTAACGCCAAAGCGACCCGAGGCAACTTGCTTGATGCGAGAACGCAAAGAGTCTCCCTCGCGCATCACAAAATCTGCCTCGATACGATTTTTACCGATGATCTCGGAAAGTTTTTCCCCCGCTTTTAAGGTGCGGAACCGATTTGAATCTTCCCCTCCTTCGCCGGTATTCGACTTGCCACCGATTCGGTTCATGGCAATCGCCAAGGTGGTGTGCGCTTCGGTAGAAATTGAACCGAGCGACATGGCGCCGGTGACAAAACGTTTGACGATCTCTTTGGCAGACTCGACTTCATCCAGCGGTATTGCAGCACCCGCCGATTTGATCTCAAACAGGCCGCGCAATGTTTTCAGTTTATGCGCCTGATCATTGATGAGCTTGGCGTATTCTTTGTAAGTATTGAAATTATTCGTGCGCGTCGCATGTTGCAGTTTGGCGATGGAATCGGAGGTCCACATGTGTTCTTCGCCACGCACGCGAACCGCATATTCCCCGCCCGCGTCCAGCATATTTGCCAAAACCGGATCGTTGCCGAAAGCTTCAAGATGCGTGCGTACCGCTTCCTCGGCCACTTCGGCTAAGCCTATGCCTTCTATCTGGGTCGCAGTACCGGTGAAATATTCCGTCACAAAATTAGCATTCAAACCGATAGCTTCAAATATCTGTGCGCCGCAATAGGACTGGTAGGTTGAAATGCCCATTTTGGACATCACTTTCAACAAACCTTTGTCAATTGCCTTGACGAATCGCTTCTTGGCTTCTTTGGCTTCAATATTGCCAGGCAACTGGTCAGCAATAGAGGCGATGGTATCAAAGGCAAGCCAAGGGCATATCGCCTCTGCGCCATACGCCGCGAGTAAGGCAATGTGGTGTGTCTCGCGGGCTGAGCCTGTGTCAACCACCAAGCCTGTACTGGTGCGCAAGCCTGCACTGACCAGATGATGATGAATACCCGAAGTCGCCAGCAAGGCTGGAATGGCAACTCGCTCACTTGAAACATTGCGATCCGACAAGATCAGAATATTGTAGCCATCGACAACCGATTGACTGGCCGCCTTGCGCAAAGCTTTAAGCGCCGCAGCACTGCCTTTGGCACCTAGATTGGCAGGATAGGTGATATCCAAAACAAGCGATTTGAAATGGCCTTTAGTTGTTTTATGAATATTGCGCAACTTGGCTATATCGTCATTGGTGAGAACAGGTTGATGCGCCTCGAGGCGGAACGGTGGATCAGTTTCATCGACGCCCAACAGATTGGGTTTGGGGCCGATAAACGTTGTCAGCGACATGACAATTTCTTCACGGATCGGATCGATAGGCGGATTGGTCACCTGAGCGAACAATTGTTTAAAGTAGTTATACAGAACTTTATTTTTGTTGGACAGAACCGGTAGCGCGGCATCGTTGCCCATCGAACCGGTTGCTTCTTCACCAGACGCTGCCATAGGTGCAATCAGAAATTTCACATCCTCTTGCGTATAGCCGAAGGCTTGCTGTATATCGAGAAGCGAAGCTTGAGGTATGGCTTTATCTTTGACTTCGGGCAGCTCTGCCAAAAAGTAACGGGATTCTTCGATCCATTTACGATAAGGCTTTGCGTTGGCAAGCTGAGTTTTTAATTCGGCATCATCCACAATACGTCCGGCTTGCATATCGATGAGAAACATCTTGCCCGGTTGCAAGCGCCATTTTTTCACGATCTTGTTTTGCGGAATTGGCAACACGCCCATTTCCGAGGCCATCAATACCAGATCATCTTCTGTGATGAGATAGCGCGCGGGGCGTAAACCATTGCGATCCAGCGTTGCGCCGATCATGCGGCCATCCGTAAAAGCCACGGCTGCCGGACCGTCCCAAGGCTCCATCAATGCCGCGTGGTATTCGTAGAAGGCGCGACGCTCTTCATCCATTAGAGGGTTGCCTGCCCACGCTTCGGGTATCAGCAGCATCATTGCATGGGGCAAGGTATAACCACCTGCCACCAGCAATTCCAATGCATTGTCGAAACAGGCAGAATCAGATTGGCCTTCAATGATCAATGGCCAAAGTTTGTCCAGATCTTCACCCAAAAATTTGGACGACATTGCCGCATGGCGTGCGGCCATCCAATTCACGTTGCCGCGCACTGTATTGATCTCGCCGTTGTGTGCGATCATGCGGAACGGATGCGCCAGATTCCAGGTCGGAAATGTATTGGTAGAAAAGCGCTGGTGTACCAGTGCCAATGCACTCGCTACGCGTGAGTCTTGCAGGTCAATGAAATATTTCCCGACTTGATCCGCAAGCAACATGCCTTTATACACGATGGTACGCGATGACATTGAAGGAACATAAAATCCTTTCCCTTGTCCATTTGCCAAAGCCCGAACCGCATGTTCGGCTGTTTTGCGGATCACAAATAACTTGCGTTCAAAACTATCCTGATCTTTTGTTTTACTTCCGCGTCCGATAAACACCTGGCGCACCACAGGTTCAAGAAGTTTTACGCTTTCTCCCAAACCGTTTTTATTGACTGGCACATCGCGCCAGCCGATCAGCGTTTGTCCTTCAGCCGCAATTTTCTTTGCGATCACTTTTTCACATGCGCTGCGCGCAGCGTCTTCGCGCGGCAGAAATATCATCCCTATTCCATACTCACCTGCCGGTGGCAATTGAATGCCGCCCCAGTTCAATTCATCGCGCAAAAACTTGTCCGGTATTTGAATCAAAATACCTGCGCCGTCACCAGTCAGCGGATCAGCGCCCACAGCGCCGCGATGAGTCAGGTTTTCTAATATTTGCAGGCCCTGGCTGACGATCTCATGGCTTGGGATACCCTTGATGTGTGCCACAAATCCGACACCGCAAGAATCGTGCTCCTGGCTTGGATCGTATAAACCTTGCTGTGCTGGCATTCCGTGCGGCACGGTTGACCCGGGATTTTTTTGCAACGAAGAATTGCTCACGTTGTTCCTCATTAAAACTTGACAACAAAATACGGTAACACACGCTACCGCTGCTAAATTCAAAAGCGAAAGGGCGAGAATGTTACCCTGTCTCGCAGCTATCAGCAATATCGTATTTTTGTGTCAGGTGCGATTCAAGCTGATGTGGAAGTCATGCCGCCAGCCATACAGATGTCGTAGCCTGGATTTCGCTGCGCTTCGTCCAGGCTACAATCTACGTAAACTAAGCATCCAGGTGTAACCCACTGTGCCGGCCAAATGAACTGTTATATATAAAAAATGACCGTTGTGGCATTTGGTGCGGGTTGTTTGTGAACAAATGGCGCTAACCTATTGTGTTGAGTGTACTTTTGCTGTAGTGTTCAGGTTCTGAAAATTGCGCAGGTCGCGAAAAAAGGAAAATCCGATGATACGTTTGATCAAACAAAATTCTTCTGGCGTCATTTTAGCTTTATTGGCGGCAACTATGACTTTTACGTTGGGTGGTTGCGGTAGTAATGGAAACGCTGCATCAACATCAACAACAACCCCAACCACAGTTACGGCTACCGTCGCGTCGCTTTCTCTTTCTGCAACGCCACTTTCTGTCAAATCTGATAATTCAACTTCCTCTACTCTCACAGTAACTGCGGTTGATGCGAGCAATGCTGCCGTATCTGGTGCAGTTGTGAGTTTATCTGCTGATACTGGTTTTCTAAGTAACAATTCAGTTACAACTAGTGCATCAGGAACAGCTACGTTTACCTTCAGTTCTGGCACTTCATCCAGCGCAAATCGTACTGCAACTATTACCGCTTCTTCTGGTGCAGTTTCCAAAATTTTCGCGATCCAAATCGTCGGATCAACTGTAACGGTTTCTTCTACCGCCAATACGTTGCCGGATAATGGAACGATTCCTTCAACGTTTACTGTTACTGCCAACGACTTCGCGGGAAATTTTGTACCTAACACCAGCGTAACGTTATCTCAATCAGGGCCTGGTAAGGTGACATTCACTCCCGCATCTGGGCTAACAGACGCAAATGGTGTATTTACAAGTACTGTTGCAGGTGCGACTGCAGGGGCTACAGTTGTAACTGCTACAGCAGTTGGAGCAACTGCAACTAACAATTTTACTGTCTCACCAACTAGCGCCACCTTCCAAATATCTAGTACTACAAATGGCGGAACTACGATTTCGTTCCCGCTTCAAGTTTCTATGAAGATCGGTGATTCACTTGTTGTTAGTGTGAATGCACCAGGTGCTGCAAATGTCCGTTTTGTAAGTTCGATGGGCGTATGGAACGGTGGAACGCTAACGGCGACAGTGCCTGTCTCTGCTGGTGTGGCTTCAGCCACCCTGACCACTACCAAAGCTGGTATTGCATCTGTTTATGTAGACAATCCTGCGGCAACATCTTCTAACGCAAGTTTAGTTGTGGCTATGACAGCAACAACTGCATATCAGATCACACTTCAGGCCAATCCCAGTCTAATTTCCAAGAGTGTGGGCACAACCAAAGGCGTTTCGACATTGTTAGCTACCGTTACCGATTCTATTGGTCAGCCTGTGGGTGACGCACCCATTGCTTTCAGCATCGTCAATCCTACTGGCGGAGGTGAATCTGTATCTCCTGCATTTGCACTTTCTGCCTCGACGACGACAGCCAGTCTCGGTCTTGGTCAAGCTGTCACTAGTTTTACATCTGGATCTCTTTCATCAATTCAATCGGGAATTCAAGTTCGAGCACAAGTTCTCGGAACTACTGTTTCAACGCAAACCCCACCATCAGGTAACGACGCCAGTATTATTATCGGCGGCACCGCAGCGTCTATCGCCTATGGTTCTGCGACAGTACTTAAAGAAAATCAAAATGCTTCTGGTTATATTCTCTCCATGTCGGTCACAGTTGCTGACTCTAACGGCAACCCGGCCCCGCTCGGGACTGTAGTAAATTTGAGCATATGGCCAGTAGCTTGGAGCACAGGCGCTATATGTAAGTTCGATGCAGACGGCCCTACCGCGGGGACATTTTTAAACGAAGATGCTAATGAGAATCTTTTTCTTGACCCCGTTGAGGACGGAACTCGTACCTTTTACGCTGACCTTCCAGCGATTGTAGCAGCCAGTGGTGTTGGAACCACCGATGGATTGATAACTCCTTCCAGTTCGGCTGCAGGAACAGTACCCGCATCAGTTATAACTGATGCGACGGGTACTGGATATTTTGATCTTAATTACGGAAAAAATAGTGCGCTCTGGATTATTGCTCGACTGAGAGCAAGAACTGTAGTGCAAGGTTCATCTGCCATGAACGAGCTCGATTTCAGACTTCCTGCACTTGCATCTGATGTTACTTCTGGGGCTTGCAAGTTGCCCGATAGTCCATATAAATTTTAATTCTGCATTTCCAAATAAGTGGGCGTCGAAATTGGACGCCCTTTTTATTCTAAATTTCTTCCACTGCAAAGATTCGTCTGTGTTCGCGTATGGCGTAACGATCAGTCATGCCCGCAATATAATCAGCTACTGAGCGTGCGTGCTCTTTCTCAGCAGCTTGCAAAAACTGGGGTGGCAGTAATCTGCGGTCTTCCATGAAGGCATTAAATAACTCACTAATGATGCGGTGTGCTTTTGCGCTCATGCGCATGACGCGGTAATGGCGGTATAAGTGCAGGCGCAAGAACGTTTTGAGTTCACGATTTAACGCTAGCATGGGTTCACTAAAAGCCACCAAATTGGGCGCATTGCGCACATCGTCCACATTATTAAGTGTTTGTGCCGCTATATTTTTCTCGGTCTGATTGATCACGTCGCTCACCAGCGTGTTGATCATGCGCCGGATAGTTTCGTGAATCACGCGACGTTCTGCCAAGGCGGGATAAATGTTCCGTACTTCGGTTAGATGATTGGAAAATAATCGAACCGGGCCAAGCTGCTCGAGCGTGATCAGGCCGGAGCGCAGGCCGTCATCTACGTCATGATTGTTATAGGCAATCTCATCGGACAGATTGGCTATTTGCGCTTCCAGCGCGGGTCTCTGGTTAGTTAGAAAGCGGCTGCCCACTTCGCCCAGTTGCGCTGCATGTTCGGGCGAGCAGTGCTTGAGTATCCCTTCCCGGGTCTCAAAACACAGATTCAAACCATCGAAGTCAGCATAACGCTCTTCCAATACATCCACCACTCGCAACGATTGCAGATTATGTTCAAAACCGCCGTATTCCTTCATGCAGGCATTCAGCGCATCTTGCCCGGCGTGACCGAAGGGCGTATGGCCCAGATCGTGAGCCAGTGAAATAGCTTCCACGAGGTCTTCGTTCAACATCAACCGACGCGCAATCGAGCGACCGATCTGTGCGACTTCAATACTATGTGTCAGACGGGTGCGAAACAGATCACCTTCGTGATTTACAAAGACCTGGGTTTTATATTCGAGGCGGCGAAACGCGCTGGAGTGGATAATGCGGTCGCGGTCGCGTTGAAATTCACTTCTGCCAAGTGGCGCATCCTCATGTACTTTTCGACCCCGCGTTACCGCCGGATTTGAAGCATAAGGCGCTAGCCGGATATCAGGCACTGCACAACTCCAAAGTTTGCTTTAATAATTCGGCAGGCACTTCGTCGGAAATGACGGCTTGTCCCAGTTGTTTTAACAATACGAATCTGATCTTGCCGTCTGCCACTTTCTTATCCAACCCCATTAATTGAATATATTTTTCATTACCCAAATGCGGGCCTTTAACCGGCAATCCTGCTGCAAGAAATAGTGCTTTTGTGCGTTCGACATCTTGTTCAGTCAACCAACCCAGTCTTCCGGATAAATCCGTTGCCATCATTGTGCCTGCAGCAACCGCCTCACCATGCAACCAAACGCCATAGCCCATCGCATTTTCGATTGCGTGACCAAAGGTGTGTCCAAGATTTAACAGCGCGCGCTCACCGCTTTCCCGCTCGTCATTGCCGACAACTTCAGCTTTGTTCCGGCAACTGCGCACAATGGCATATTGCAGTGCCTCGGGATCGCGTTGCAGTAATTTTTCCATGTTGAGTTCCAGCCATTCAAGGAAAGGCAGATCGCGAATCAAGCCGTATTTGATTACCTCGGCAATTCCGGCCCGCAATTCCTTGTTGGATAACGTATTAAGCGTGGCGACATCGGCAATCACAACTCGCGGTTGATAGAATGCCCCGATCATATTTTTGCCCAAGGGGTGATTGATGCCTGTCTTGCCGCCGACGGAGGAATCCACCTGGGCCAGCAACGTTGTCGGAATCTGAATAAAGGGAACACCGCGCAAATAGGTTGCAGCGGCAAAGCCGGTCAAATCACCGATGACCCCCCCGCCCAAGGCGATCAGCGGCGTGGTGCGTTCACTTCGATTGCCAAGCAACTCATCAAAAATATGATTAAGCGATGCCGAGTTTTTGTATTGTTCGCCATCAGGCAGGATGATTGATTGAATCTGAATGCCATTGCTTGCCAAAGTGTTGGACAATTTTTCCAAATACAAGGGAGCAACCGTTGTATTGCTGACTACAACCGCCCGTTTATGCGGAATGTGTTTCAACAACAATTCTGCCTGATTCATCAACTCTTGGCCGATGTGAATTTGATAACTTCTTTCGTCAAGACCCAAGTCTAAAGTTTGCATGTTATGTATTGAAGGAATATCAGTCACAGGTGTATTCAATTTTTTAATCAACCGGGCAATCAGCGTCTGTACGCTTTGTTTACCAGTATGCACGATATGATCTGCAACAGCCGTATATAGCGAATCCCGCTGTTCAAATATCTCCTGCAGTTTGGCCCGCGGATTAGCCGTTTGCAGCAATGGACGATTATGGTCATGGCGCGTGCGTTGCCACAGATCATGCACGCCGCTTTTCAAATAAATAACAACTCCATTTTTTTTCAGGATGTCACGATTGTCCGGTTTAAGTACTGCACCGCCACCGGTAGCCAAAATAATGTTATCAAGTTTTATCAGCTCGTGAATGACCGCACTTTCCCGCACACGAAAACCCTCTTCGCCCTCAACGTCAAAAATATGTGATATTTTTACGCCGGTACGTTTTTGTATTTCTTCATCGCAGTCGATGAAAGTTTTACCCAATTGTCTGGCCAACATTTTACCGACTGTCGTTTTGCCGGCTCCCATCATTCCGACTAAAATAATGTTTCCGGATGGACGTTTATTTTGTGTCATTAAATTATTTGTCATGAGTCAGAATTGTAGCCGAATTACGTTTGCTTAGACGTGCCTAAAATGCAAAAGCCCGGTTAACCCGGGCTTTTATTTTGAGTTATTTCAATCAATTCAGATTCAAGCTGTCTTGCAGGATTTTGGGGGTGATAAACACCAGGAGTTCAGATTTCGAATCGGCTTTCACATCATTTTTGAACAACCAGCCAAGAATCGGGATGTCTCCCAACAGGGGTACCTTTTCCTCTTTGTCCTGTGAGCCTTGGGAGTAGACACCGCCAATCACAACTGTTCCTCCATTTTCTACCAATACCGTCGTGGATACGTTTTTAGTATTAATACTCGGCCCGGCAGTGGTTGGGGAACCCACTGTATCCTGGGTCAGTTCCAAAACCATTGATACCCGATCATCCGGCGTGATCTTGGGTGTAACAGTCAGACTTAGCGTTGCATCTTTGAATTGAGTTTGTGTACCTGACATGGAAACAGTCTGATATGGTATTTGTTGACCCGACTTGATCGTTGCCGGTGTCGAGTCACCTGTCATGATGCGAGGGCTGGCAATCGACTTCGTCGTGCCATCTATTTCGGATGCATTCAGTTCCAAACTTAGCGTCTTGGTAGCCAGCGCATTGAACAGCGATAAATTTACACTACCTCCCTGGCCTGATACAAAGGTTGAATTGTTGACTCCCGCGGCGGTTATTAGGCCATTGACGCCCAAGACTGGCGAACCCGCTCCTGCTGCTACCGCCGGCCCCGTATAACCCAATTTGCCACCAAGTTGCGCGTTGTAGGAGGTCGTGGCTTCTACAAATCTGGCTTCAATGAGTACCTGCCGTACCGGAACATCAAGTCTTTTTATAATTTCACGAACCTCGGCCAATTTAGATTGCGTTGCCGTGACATACATGGTGTTTGTGCGGGTATCGAAGGCAACACTTTCAGCCTTGCTGCCGGCAGATTTGGATGGATCGGCAGTTGCCGGCGCCCCGGTTGTTGTGCCCAGACTGAGTGTGCTTGCCAGAACACTTTTAACGTCGGCAACCTTGGCGTAACTCAAAGGGAATGCCTCAGTTTTCATGGGTTCCAAATCACTGATGAGTTTTTGAGTTGTTAGTGTGTCTTTTTGCCTGGCGGATATTTCTTCACGCGGCGCAACCATGATCACGTTGCCTTCTTTTTGCTGCAACAGGCCGCGCGAATCAAGAATAATTTGCAGTGCCTGATCCCAGGGAACCTCTTTCAAACGTAAAGTCAAATTACCGGTAACGGTGTCACTGATGACCATGTTCAAGTTTGTAAAATCGGCAATGACGCTCAACGCTTCCCGGGTAGAAATATTTTGGAAGTTCAAACTTAATTTCTCGCCGGCGTAGGTGTAACGACTTCCCTTTGTCAGCTTGCTTGCGTCCTCGACCACCGCCTTAACTTCAATAATAAACTTGGTGTCTGTTTGATAGGCCGAATATTCCCAATTCCCTTTTGGCTCAATCTGCAGGCGCGTACTTTCACCCTGAGTGAAAGCATCCACCAGTTGTACCGGTGTCCCAAAATCAACCACATCCAGTTTGCGTTGCAAATTTCTGGGTAAATTAGTTTGGGCAAAATCGACTACCAAGGTCTTGCCTTGTTGCTTAATGTCTATTCCTATCCCCGCATCGGACAGATCGACCTGAACTCTGCCTTCTCCATTGGAGCCGCGTCTGAAATCAACATCCCTCAAACTATGTGCCTGATTACCCGGTTTGGCCTCGGCAAAGCGTGTCGTTGTTACAGACCCGGTTCCATTGCTTGCACTTTTCCCCTGAAAGGAAATTAAAACGTTGTTTCCATCGATCTGCGTGTCGTAAGTAAGCATTTGATTCAAGTTCACAACCAGTCTGGTTCGACTGCCTGCTTGTACGATATTTACTCCGCGTAAATCTCCCTCGGCAAATTCCTGGGTTGATTTACCCAATTCATTTGCAGTATTCGGAAAATCAAACGCAATGCGCGGCGGTGTATTTATCGTAAATGCAGCAGGTTGATTGGTCAGCGCATTTTTCAAACCGATCTTGAGAACGATTTTCCCGCCTACTGCGGGTGCTACGCTAATCGACTGTATGCTATTTAAATCGCCCACAGGGACCTCAGCGCCGGCTCCAAAAGCCCACAATGAAACTGTGACGCAGACCAAACGAAGAATGTTTGGGGCTAGATTAATAAGCTGTTTCATAAATTTACTCCTAATCACTCAACCAACTGCAAACTGCTTTCGCGCTCAGACCAATCGCCAGCACTGTCTTGCACCATTTCTTTTATCTTTACTTCGGTGTCTGAAACCGAAATTACCTGCCCGAAATTCATACCAACGTAATTTCCTATCTTGATGCGATGAAGTTTTCCATCTGTAGACCGGATAACGCCATAGCCAACGTTTGCCTGTTGCAGGTAGCCAACCATTTTCAAGCTTTCAAGAGGGAAGTCTTCCAACTCTTCCTTTGGCCGATCCAGATTGGGTTGATTTTGACCGGAACGATTTGAATTTCTAGCTTCAGCCTTGCGCGGTTTAAACGGGTCTGGTATTGCCGTTGAGTTGTCGTAGCTAAAAGGCTCATAAGGCTTGATTTCCGGCGGAGGCGCCACTTTGCCACGCATGTCTGCACCCGAGTCTCTTACAAAATCTTTCAGATCCTGGAACTCCTCACCACCGCAGCCAACAAGTGCCAGGGTTGCAATCAGCATTACCGACGCGCCTCTCATTTCTTTGCTCCTGGTTTCGCTGCCTTTTTCAGTGCAGCCAACTCATCATCGTCAAGATAGCGGTAAGTTTTTGCAGTCGCATCCATACTCAATCCGCCCGCGACTGGCGCAATAGTTATATCATTTAAAGTGACGATACGGGGCAATTGTGAAATATCGCTGGTGAACTTGCCCAAGTCATCATAATTTCCAGTAACACGAATCGCAATAGGTTGCTCGGTAAACACGCCCGTTGCCGCTTCCGCGCTCGGCCTGAAAAGATCGAATTGCAATCCGCGCCCCAGTCCGGCTTGATTAATATCCGTCAACAACGCATCCATTTCAGATTTACTCGGCAACTGTTTAAGCAACGCGCCAAAAGACTGCTGCGTTTCAATCAATTGCTTCTTGATGATATCTAAATTGATCGCTTCTTTCTTTTTAGTCAAGAATGTCTCTCTCAACTTTGATTCTTCTTCCTTGGCTGTTTTATAGGTGGACCACTGCCCTTGCCAGTCAGCTATCGCTCCCAATACCAGAACTCCAAGAAAAATTGCAATGAAAGCGCTAATCTTGATTAGCCAAGGCCAATTACCGGGAGTTTTTGGATCAACGTTTTTTAATTCTTCCAGCAGATTCATTGCTATCCCTAACCTTTCGAGCCGACTTGCTTGGTCGTTGCCGGAACTGCAACGGCCTCCAGCTTTGTCATGTAAAAGTTTAATGAGAACTCGCTCAGCCGTGCACCGGCAGCTGAAGAAGCATGAATTTCTATCAACGTGGGTGAATTTATCCAGGGCGAATCTTCAATTGAACGCATCAAAGTTGAAACTCGTGCATTCGATTGAGCCAATCCAACAATGCTGATTTTATCGCCAGTTTGTTTTAGACTTTTCAGATAAACGCCATCCGGAAGTATACGAAGTATTTGATCCAGCAGATGAACAACGCTAGAGCGGGTACTTTGCAGATTCTCTACCACATTTTTGCGCGCCAACAAAGATTGTGTTTGCTCACGCAGTTTTTTGATTTCTGCAATCTCCTTGTCCAAAACACCAATTTGCTGTTTCAGGTAATCATTTCGGCGTGATTGATAAGAAATTTGCGTATCGATAGCAACATGCACAAAGCCGATAATCACAATACCCGCGATCAAAGAGATTCCGCTTAGAATTGCAAATTGTATTTGTTTTGCGCGTCGTTTTTCAGCACGATGCGGAAGTAAATTTATACGTATCATGATGGATCGAATCTCCGCATTGCCAAACCGCAAGCAATCATCAAGGCAGGTGCATCCGTTTGAAGTTGTCTGGGCTTGATCCGGCTTGACAAACTCATCTGGGCAAAGGGATTGGCCACCAAAGTGCTGACTTGTGTTCGCGTTGCAACCGCATCATCCAACCCGGATATAGACGCGCATCCGCCTGCCAAAACGATATAGTTAACTTCATTGTACTGGGTTGAAGTAAAGAAAAATTGCAGAGCCCGTGTGATTTCCGTTGCCACGCTCTCCCGGAATGGAAGAAGCACATCATTTTCGTAATTATCCGGTAATCCGCCATTTCTCTTGGCAGCTTCAGCATCATCCGCAGACAAACCAAAAGTGTTTTGGATCATTTGGGTCAATTGCACACCGCCGATTTGCTGATCCCGGGTATAGACCGATTGATCATTCCGCATCACATTTACATTCATCACGGTTGCGCCGATATCGATCAATGCAACGCACTGATCAACCCCTCCTCCGGGTAACTGGGATCGAACCTGTTCAAAGGCAGCCTCGGCTGCGTAGGGCTCCACATCAACTATGATTGTTTTAAGTCCTGCAACTTGTGCCGCAGCAACGCGGTCTTCCACATTTGCTTTTCGTGATGCCGCCAGTAGAACTTCTACTTCCTCGGGACTGGCAATGGACGGGCCGATAACTTGAAAATCCAGATTCACTTCTTCAAGGGCAAAGGGTATGTATTGATTGGCTTCAGCCTCGACTTGAAGCTCCAGATCCTCATCTCGCAATCCGCTCGGCAATAATATTTTTTTACTGATCACAGCTGCAGCAGGCAAGGCCAGACTGATATTTTTGATACGTGTACCCATGCGCTTCCAGGCACGGCGCATTGCGTCTGAAACCGCATCAAGATTGTTGATGTTGCCATCACTCACTGCATCTTGAGGCAGCGCTTCAATCGTATAGCGTTCAATAATATAACCGGCCTTCTTGGGTGCCTCGCTTAACTCAACCATTTTGATTGAGGACGAACTGATATCCACCCCGATCAAAGGGGGTGTCGAGGTGCTTAAGAAATCCAATGGGATATCAAAATTTCCTTTAATCATAGGCCAGTTAGAGATTTTCCGTACAAAGTGGTTTAAATCCTAGCAATAACATCCAACGCTGTAAAGTATTTTTTTTATAGCCCTTATTTCCGGGAGCCAGAATCGATATAATGAAATATGTCAATTTTTAACATTTAAACATGACTTCAAGATGGTGGTTTCTCCCGGCACTCACGTTTTTCGCTTTGCCGATTTTGCTTGTTTTGCTGCTTGTCTTTGCTGCGGTATTGACCTATCCGACCTTGCCTTCATTGGAGTCCCTCACTGTTTATCACCCAAAAGTTCCTTTGCGTGTATTCAGTGCCGAAGGGTTGCTGATTGGCGAATTTGGTGAAGAGCGTCGCGAACTTGTCAATATAAGTGACGTGCCGGATTTGATGAAAAAAGCGATTCTGGCAGCCGAAGACGATCGTTTTTATGAGCACGGAGGCGTCGATTATGTCGGCGCGGTGCGTGCGGCGTTATCCAATATTGCCTCCGGAAGCAAGCGTCAGGGGTCTTCCACGATTACAATGCAGGTAGCGCGTAATTTCTTTCTTTCATCCGAAAAGGCATGGACACGCAAGTTTAACGAAGTGTTGCTGGCATTCAAGATCGAACACAATCTGAGCAAAGATGAAATATTGCAGCTTTACATCAATCAGATTTATTTGGGTCAACGCGCATATGGTTTTGCTGCCGCCTCACTCGTCTATTACGGAAAGCCTCTAAATCAACTTACCATTGCAGAAACGGCGATGCTTGCCGGTCTACCCAAGGCGCCTTCCTCTTACAACCCTGTAGTAAACCCTAAACGCGCCAAATTGCGCCAATTGTATGTTCTGCGTCGTATGCATGACCTGGGTTATATCAATACCGTGGAATTCGATGCAGCCCAACTCGCACCCTTGGTGACAAAAAGAGGGAGTCAGGAATTCGTTGTTAAAGCGGATTTTCTTGCAGAAATGGTTAGACAGGTAATGTATGACCGTTATCAGGAAGATGCCTACACGCAAGGTTATAACGTTTACACCACGATTCGGCAGCAAGATCAGGCTGCCGCTTACACCGCGGTTCGCAATGGCGTTCTTGAATACGACACTCGACATGGCTACAGAGGTCCAGAGGGTTATATTGATTTGCGCAACGATAAAAGTGAGGAATTTCTCGAAGATGCGTTGCAAGATGTTTCAGATAGTGATGATTTAATACCGGCAGTTGTTCTCTCTGTCAGCACCAAAGAAATAAAGGCTTACGGCAAGGGCGGGCTCTCAATAGAAATCAGCGGAGAAGGGTTACGCTTTGCCCAGCGAGCCATTGGAGACAAACTTGCGCTAAACCAGCGTATTCGAGTTGGCTCTTTGATTCGCGCGCAAAAGAATGAGAAAGGCGTTTGGCAAATTACTCAGCTTCCTCAGGTCGAGTCGGCTTTTGTTTCAGGTAACCCGCGCAATGGAGAGATATATTCTTTAATCGGCGGATTTGATTTCAATCACAGCCAATTTAATCATGTCACCCAAGCCTGGCGTCAACCTGGGTCCGGTTTCAAACCATTTATTTATTCCGCTGCTCTTGAAAAAGGATTTACGCCGGCATCGATCATAAATGATGCACCGCTTGTTTTTGATGCTTCCCAGACGGGCGATCAACCCTGGCAACCCAAAAATTTCGAAGACAAATTTGAGGGCCCCATGCGCATGCGCCTGGGTTTGATGAAATCCAAAAATCTGGTGTCAATTCGGATTCTGCAGGCTATCAATCCGGAATATGCACAAGACTACATTACCAAATTTGGATTTGATAAAGATAAACATCCCCCCTATCTGACCATGGCGCTAGGTGCGGGTTCGGTCACTCCATTGCAGTTATTAACGGGGTATTCTGTATTTGCCAATGGTGGGTTCCGCATCACGCCCTTCTTCATTCAGCGCATCGAGGATGCGCAAGGAAAGGTACTCAGTCAATCAACTCCCGTTGTGGCGGGAGATGGTGCCGAACAAGTCATTGATGTCCGCAACGCTTTCACCATGGTCAACATGATGCAGGATGTTGTTCGGCACGGCACTGCGATGCGCGCCATGACACTTGGACGACAAGATCTTGCGGGTAAAACAGGAACCACCAGCGATTCGATGGATGCATGGTTCTGCGGTTTTCAACCGACCATTGTCGGCATTTCCTGGATTGGGTTTGATACTCCGCGTAGTTTGGGCGATAAAGAAACAGGCGGGGGTGCAGCGCTCCCTATTTGGATGAGCTATATGGAAAAAGTGCTGAAAGATACTCCGGAAGCCGTTTACACCATGCCTGACAATATGGTTGCCGCTCGTATCAATGATAACGGACTGCGCGACCCGAGTGGCGAGCATGTTGAATATTTTTACCAGGAAAACATTCCGCCCGCCGTGGGAGAATCATTACCCGGCGAAAACGGTGAACGGATAGATTCTGTAAAAGACCAGTTGTTTTAATGGATAAATAGTCAGAGACACCCCTATGAGTAAACCCCACCCTCAACGCCGCGATCTAATGCGCGAACAACTTGCACACCAAACTGCCCGCATCATCGCAGAGGACGGCATTGTCGATTTTGCTTTTGCAAAACGCAAAGCCGCTCGGCAACTGGGTGCCGCAGATACACAACATCTCCCAAGCAATCAGGAAATTGAAGAAGCATTACATAGCTATAGAGCTCTCTACCGGAAGGAAAACCACCCCAACATCTTGTATCAACTGCGCGAAGAAGCCTTGGCAGCAATGCAATTGTTGGAGCTGTTTCATCCCTACCTCACCGGCTCAGTGTTGAATGGAACTGCGGGGGAAAGATCCGACATCAACCTCATGTTATTCAGTGATGATGTCAAAGCCGTTTTGTTATTTCTGCTGAAGGAAAATCTTGATTTTGATGATGGTGAATGGAAAGTGCGCATTGGAGGACATGAAGAAAGTGTGCCGAGTTACACCCTGACCGGTGAATCAGGCACGCAGATTCATATTATCGTATTACCGGAAAATGCGCGCCATAACGGTACTCGTCATCCCGAAAGGCATGCCGATATTGCGGCAGTGGAAGCATTGTTGGCAGGTTGATTTAAAACTATTGCCGCCAAAAACCATGCAAACGTCACATTATCCTTTTAGCCACCGAGCTGCATCCAGCGCAAAGTAAGTCAGTATCCCATCCGCGCCGGCCCGTTTGAACGCCAACAAGGATTCCAGTACACAAGCTTCTTCATTCAACCAGCCATTTTGAGCTGCGGCTTTGAGCATGGCGTATTCGCCGCTGACTTGGTAAACGAAGGTTGGCGCTTTAAATTCGTCTTTTACACGGCGCACGATGTCGAGGTAGGGCATGCCGGGCTTGACCATGACCATGTCCGCGCCTTCTTGCAAGTCCAATCCGACCTCCCATAAGGCCTCGTCTGAATTTGCCGGATCCATCTGATAAGTGTATTTGTTGCCTTTGCCAAGATTGCCACTGGAGCCAACCGCATCGCGGAAAGGACCATAGAAACTGGAGGCATATTTGGCGGAGTACGCCATGATGCGCGTATGAATGTGTTTGTTGGCATCCAGAGCCACTCTAATAGCGCCTATGCGACCGTCCATCATATCGGAGGGAGCAACGATGTCCGCGCCCGCGGCTGCGTGTGTCTGCGCCTGCCTTGTCAGCACTGCGATGGTTTCGTCATTGAGAACATAGCCGTTGTCGTCAATCAATCCATCCTGGCCATGACTGGTATAAGGATCTAGTGCGACATCAGTCATCAGACCAAGATCGGGGAAATTCTTTTTCAACTCAGCAAGCACACGCGGCACAAGCCCTTTAGGATTAAAGGCTTCAGCCGCATCCAAACTTTTTTGTGGGGTGTCGATCACCGGAAATATCGCCATGACGGGAATTCCCAGTTTTACGCATTGTTCAGCGTCTTTCAGCAGCGAATCCAAAGTTTTGCGTTGTACGCCCGGCATTGACTTCACGTCTTCTACTTTGTTGCTGCCTTCCAACACAAAAACGGGATAGATAAAATCAGCCGGAGTGAGTATATGCTCACGCATTAAGTCTCGTGAAAATTGGTCATGGCGCATCCTGCGCAGACGTTTGTGTGGGTACTGTCCGAGTGTTTGCATAATGATTCCTAAATTATTTCTAAATTCTTTGAACTTTTTTAAAACTGCCACGTCTTAGCATACAGATGATGTAAGTCATCTCCTGTTTCTCCTCCCTGAGCAGGTGTCTTAACCCCCTAATTGTTAAGACTTTGCCCCTGACCTCCCCTTTGGTTCAGGGGCATTTTTTTGGATAAAATCCAAATGCCATTGCCATACGGCGTTGCAATTCAAAAAACCTTGCTTGCATACATGAGTATGCGGCGCGGCGATTTTTTGAATTGCGCCTTGTCTGGCTTAGGCATTTGAATTTTATCGCTCCACACTATTCCTGAACTGCCAACCAGCCCGCTATTACCGCTTCTGCTTCATCCGTTCCCTGTTTCTTCAAACTGGAAAATAGTTGCACTGTACAAAAGGGGAAGTGTTCTTTCAAGTAAGCCGTCACTTCGCGTAGCGTCTTGGTAGCTTGTTGCCGACTTAGTTTATCGGACTTGGTGAGCAGAATGTGCACCGGTTTGCCGGTTTCGGAGAACCATTCCAACATCTGTTCATCCAGCGGCTGCAAAGGATGACGCGAGTCCATAATAACGACCAAACCACAAAGCGCCTCACGGGTTTGCAGGTACTCATTTAGCAGCGCTTCCCAATGCTGCTGTACATCCGGCGGTACTTTGGCGTAGCCATATCCGGGCAGATCGACAATGAAATTATTATCACCCAGGGAAAAATAATTGAGGTGCTGAGTCCGACCCGGCGTTTTACTCGTGTAGGCAAGCCGAACATGGTTGGCAAGTGTATTGATAGCGCTCGATTTGCCCGCATTGGATCGCCCCACAAATGCGACTTCCTTGCCGCCATGTAGCGGCAGGTCACGTATGTGATTGACCGTGGTGAAAAAGGCCGCTTGGGAAAATAATCCCATTACTTCCAGGCCGCGAAGATTTTGTCAGCGGCTGAGATGGTCGCGGAGATGTCAGCATCGGAATGTGCGGCAGAAACGAAACCCGCCTCAAACGCGGATGGTGCAAGATACACGCCTTCATTCAGCATGGCGTGAAAGAAGCGATTAAATGCCTCTTTGTCACACCGCATCACTTCGGCATAGCTGGTTGGCAGTGATTTGCTGAAATACAAACCGAACATCCCGCCAACAGATTGGGCACAAAATGCGATACCGTGCTTCTTTGCGGCTGCGGTGAGCCCTTCGGTTAATTGGGTTGCCAATTTTGACAGGCGTTCGTAGAAACCCGGTGCTTGTACTAATTTCAGGGTAGCCAAACCCGCCGCCACTGCGACCGGATTCCCTGACAGGGTTCCCGCCTGATATACCGAACCTAACGGTGCCAAGCTTTGCATGATATCGCGACGACCACCAAAAGCTGCTGCCGGCAACCCGCCGCCCATGACTTTACCCAACGTAACCAAATCAGGTTTGATGCCGTAATAGCCCTGTGCACCTTGCAAGCTCACACGGAAACCAGTCATCACTTCGTCGATAATCAACACCGCTCCATATTGGGTACAGAGATTCCGTAACGCTTCCAGAAATTCACGCTTGGGCGCAACCAGATTCATATTGCCTGCCACAGGTTCAACGATCACTGCGGCGATTTCTTTGCCCATTTCGGCAAACGTTTTTTCCAATCCGGCTGCATCGTTGTAATCCAGCACGGTGGTAAGCGCGGCGATTTCAGCGGGCACACCGGATGAACTGGGCTGACCAAAAGTCAACGCACCCGAGCCTGCTTTAACCAACAGACCATCCGAATGACCGTGGTAGCAACCTTCGAATTTGATGATGCGCGAACGTCCGGTAAAACCGCGTGCCAAACGAATCGCCGACATGGTTGCTTCGGTTCCAGAGCTCACCAATCGAACCATCTCGAGACTCGGCAATAATTTGCACAACAGGTTCGCCAATTCCAGTTCACTTGCTGTCGGCGCGCCGAAACCCAAGCCTTGCGCAGCCGCATCTTGTACTGCCTTCACCACATCGGGATGGCAATGACCAACGATCATCGGTCCCCATGAGCCAACATAATCGGTATATTTTTTTCCATCGGCATCCCACACATAGGCACCCAGGCCACGTTGGAAAAACAACGGTGTGCCGCCCACCGAACGAAATGCACGCACCGGCGAATTCACGCCTCCGGGGATTACTTTCTGAGACTGTTCAAAAAGGGATTGGTTTTGGGAGGTTTTGGGATTATTAAATGTCATTGTTTATACCCTGCTAAAAAGAGTTGAAAATTCTTGTGCGCTAGTTTGAATATCCGGAGCGTTCCACAATGCCGAAATCACCGCCAACGAATCGGCACCTGCGTTGATCAATGCTCCACCATTAATTTGAGTAATGCCACCAATGGCTACAATCGGTACATCCAGCTGCATGCGGGCCGCGCTGAGAAGTTTAATTTCTGCTTTCTTCGCAGCAGGTTTTGAGTTGGACACGAAGAACGCACCAAATGCGATGTAATCAGCACCTTGTCGCACCGCTTCATATGCAAGCCGGAGCTCATTATAGCAAGACACACCGATGATTTTATTTTCACCTAATACTGAGCGGGCCAATGAGACACTTCCATCATCGTTGCCCAAATGCACTCCGTCTGCATTCACTTGCAAGGCTAGGTGAGCATCGTCGTTGACAAGGTAAGTAACCTTAAACTCTTTGCACAGGTCGCTCAGCGCTTGTGCTTGAGTTAGTTTTAGTTCCGTCCCGGCTATTTTGTTGCGATATTGAAGTACGCGAGCACCACCTTGCAAGGCCAGCCTGACTTTACGCAACAATTCCTCCGTATTGGATTCATCCGGAGTAATTGCGTAGAGGCCACTAATCTGTTTTGTTGCCATGACGGGAGAAGGGGAAAACGAGAAAGACAATTTACATTCAGTGACGAGTTTCTTCCTCGTTCTCATCGTCGTCTTCGTCGCGTGCCCAGAACAACCGATCAGGAATGTGCTGTCCCATCCCGGCACGGAAACCATATTTCAGTGCTTCCCACGTGTATTCCTGGGCTTCGCGAACAGCGTCTTCGATGGGCAGGCCGTTGGCCAGTAACGCTGCAATGGCGGAAGCCAATGTGCAACCGGAACCGTGGTAAATACCCGGCAAGCGTGGCCAGTTGTCGCTACGCACCAGACCACGTTCACCATACAAGGTGTTAATCACCTTGGGTGTATGCTCGTGTGTACCTGTCACCAGAACATATTCGCAACCCAATAATATGATGCGCTTTGCGCATTCGGCCAAAGCCGGGTCGTCCTGCTCGTTTTCCTCGTCCTGCACCAAACGCCGAGCCTCCATACTATTAGGCGTAAGAATGGTTGTTTGTGGCAACAGTAACTCGCGCAAAGCATCAACCATATCTTCATTGGCCAACTCATCTCCTCGACCAGAGGCTAACACCGGATCCAAAACCAAAGGAATATCGGGATAATCGGAAATGACTTCAGCAATGGCTGCAATATTTTCCACACTACCCAACAACCCGATCTTGAATGCTGCAACCGGCATATCTTCCAATACAGCACGTGCCTGATCGGCCACCAATTCGGCATCGATTGGCTCCACATCGTCCACGCCACTGGTATCCTGCACGGTGATTGCGGTCACAATGGAAAGAGGATGACATCCCATGCTGGCAATAGTCAGAATATCGGCCTGCAAGCCTGCTCCGCCACTTGGGTCGGTTGCCGCGAAGGTTAGAACAATTGGCGGTGTATCAGACATAGAAAAGTTGCTGTTAATTAATTACGGGGAGAGATAATAACCGAAAGCTACAACCGTCCTGCGGAAAAGCAGGGCGGAGGGCAATCAGGAATAGGGATTAAAACGCGCTTTAACTAATTATTTTTTGACCATGTCACAAGGCGAATCCATGATGCTGCCTGCACCGTATCCGACCAACGAGATCGCCAAAGCCATCAAGATAACGCCACCGGCATTTACACCCACGAAGAAAGCAGTGAAATTCAATATTGCACCGACAGCAATTAGAATGGTGCCGAGTTTTACTTTCTTTTCCATATTTATTCTCCCAATGACTTTTAACCAAGGCTACTCAAGTGCGTACTTTATGACCAAACTGGCATTTTGGCAATTGCGTTGTTCAGGTGATGTAATAATGTTCCCTAATGTTAATTTTAATTTACGATAAATCAACCACACGATAAATCAACCATATCTACATTTCCAAATGTTCCGGTATAATTCACCCGCCGTTCAAACCGACTGGGAGAGTGTGCAGTAACTTTTGCACCGCCGAAGGCGCAACACCCGTAACCGCTCAGGCTTAAGGAACCAATCGGAACAGGCAAATCTGGAGAGCGCCGGCGCGACCGGCCACCGAAGGGGCACACGGAAAATCCGTAATCTCTCAGGTATCAAGGACAGATGGGGCGTAGCGCGAATTCGCGCCACGCCTTTTTTATTTCCGGAAAGCCAAAAATGACTCTCAAAGCAACTCCTCTAAATTCGGCGCACCGGACTATGGGCGCAAAGATGGTGGATTTCGGCGGGTGGGATATGCCGGTAAATTACGGTTCCCAGATCGATGAACACCATCAGGTGCGCAATGATGTTGGAATGTTTGACGTGTGTCACATGCGCGTTGTGGATGCAAAAGGTGACGGAGTTCGCGCCTTTCTGCGCTACTTGCTGGCGAACAATGCCGACAAAATTACTCTTCCCGGCAAGGCACTTTACTCTGCCATGCTTAATCCAAACGGCGGGGTAATTGACGATCTCATCATTTATTTTATGACAGAACAATGGTTCCGGATTGTGGTAAATGCGGGGACGGCAGATAAAGATATTGCGTGGATGAAAGAACAAGCTTCCAAGCATGCTCCCAAATTGACCATTACTTCTCGCGATGATCTTGCGATGGTCGCCATACAAGGCCCGAATGCACGCGCAAAAGTATGGCAAGTATTGCCGCAGACAAAGTCCGCAACTGAAGGTTTGCAAAATTTTCAAGCCTCCGACTGTGGCGAGTATTTTGTGGCGCGCACCGGTTACACTGGTGAAGATGGTTTTGAGGTAATGCTGCCAAAAGAGAAAGTAGAAGCATTCTGGTATGAGTTGAACAAAGCCGGCGTCAAACCCATCGGGCTTGGCGCACGCGATACACTGCGTCTCGAAGCCGGCATGAACCTCTACGGGCATGACATGGACGAAACCATCAGCCCGTTGGAAGCAGGGATGGCTTGGACAGTAGACCTGAAAAGTGACCGCGATTTTATCGGCAAAGCGGCGCTGATAGCCAAACCGCCGACGCAAAAATTAGTTGGCTTGGTGTTGCTGGATCGCGGTGTCTTGCGCGACCATCAAAAAGTGCAAAGCGCTCACGGCGAAGGCGAAATAACAAGCGGGAGCTTTTCACCCACCCTGGAAAAATCGATTGCTTTAGCTCGTGTACCTCTTGGCCTACAATTCGGCGACACGGTACAAGTGGAAATACGCGATAAAAAATTGGCAGCACAAGTGGTGAAATATCCTTTTGCCCGCAATGGAAAAAGTTTGATTTAAACAGGTAGGGCGGGCACGTTTTTGTGCCCGGCCTACGAGATTCGTTCAATATTTATGGAGATACACCATGAGCAATCCAAGCAACCTGAAATACACTTCATCCCACGAATGGATCAAAACCGAAGCAGATGGCACGCTCACGATCGGCATTACGCAGCACGCGCAAGAACTGTTGGGAGACATGGTGTTCGTCGAAGCACCTGCCGTCGGGCGCAAACTCAAAGCTAAAGAAGAATGTGCAGTGGTGGAGTCGGTAAAAGCAGCTGCTGATGTATATGCGCCGGTATCCGGTGAAGTTACCGCCGTAAATAACGAACTGGATAGCGCTCCTGAGAAAATTAACAGCGACCCTTATGGCGCCTGGATTTTCAAGATGAAGCCGGAGAATGCTGCTGATGTTTCTGCACTGCTGGATGCGGCTGCCTACCAAGCTTTGGTTGATAGCGAAGCGCACTAACGGTCTTGGCAATGACCTCTTAAATGAAACAACATCAAATCACCCTCCGCTTCGCTCCACCCCCTTTTACAAAGTGGGGTTAGGGTGATTTGATTTAACCCAACCGACAAATCAAATTCCCATGACCGACCAATTCGTAAATCGCCATAACGGCTCAAACGCACAAGATGTGCAAGCCATGTTGAAGAAGATCAACGCCTTGTCGCTTGATGCGCTGGTTGATCAAACCGTTCCTGCCTCAATCCGTTTGAAATCCCCGCTGAACCTGCCTGAAGGCATGAGTGAGTACGCTTTTCTGCAACATCTGCGCGACATTGCGAAAAAAAATAAACTTTTCAAGACTTATATCGGCTTGGGTTATTACGACACCATTTTGCCCCCTGTGATCCAGCGCAATGTTCTGGAAAATCCGGGTTGGTACACCGCCTATACACCTTACCAAGCTGAGATTGCGCAAGGCCGCCTGGAAGCGCTGCTGAATTTCCAGACCATGATTGTTGACTTGACTGGCATGGAGATCGCCAACGCATCGTTACTGGATGAAGCCACCGCGGCTGCCGAAGCAATGACCATGCTGCACGGTCTGCGTTCGCGCGATGATGTAGCTCTTGGCAAGAACAGTTTCTTTGTGTCGCACGAATGTTTTCCCCAGACGATTGAATTGCTCAGGACACGTGCCAAGCCGTTAGGCATCGAATTGGTGATTGGCGATTTTAAAACCGTTACTTTGGATGATTCGTTATACGGTGCATTGCTGCAATATCCGACTGCCGATGGCGCGGTTCATGACTACGCCGATTTCGTCTCTCACGCCAAAGCACATGGCATGACCATCGCGGTGGCCGCTGATATTCTAAGTTTGGTATTACTTACACCGCCGGGCGAATGGGGTGCAGATGTGGTACTCGGTTCAACACAACGTTTCGGCGTGCCAATGGGTTACGGTGGCCCGCACGCTGCCTACTTTGCCTGCCGTGACGCTCATAAACGCTCGATGCCAGGGCGGATCATCGGCGTATCTGTCGATGCCGACGGGAATCCTGCATTGCGCATGGCGCTGCAAACACGCGAGCAACATATTCGCCGTGAGAAGGCGACTTCTAACATTTGCACCGCTCAAGCTTTGTTGGCGATCATGGCAAGTATGTATGCGGTGTATCACGGTGCGGAAGGTCTGCGCGACATTGCGAGGCAAGTGCATCTGTCCGCCGTATCTTTGGCCGGAGAGTTGAAAAAACTGGGTTACACCGTCTACGAAGGTGTTTACTTCGACACGCTTAAATTAAAGCACACTGACAATGCCAGGATTCTCGCGCTGGCAACAGCCGCACAAATCAACTTCCGTTATCTCACCGACGGGCTGACCATTTCTCTGGATCAAACCACCTCGGTGGATGATCTCAACGCAATCATTTCCGTTTTCTCCCACGCAGCGGGCAGGCCGGCAACAAAGTTAACCGTAGAACAAATTACTTCCCAAACGTTGCTTGTAACACAGCGCCAATCTTCCATCTTGAGCCACCCGATATTTAAAACCTATCATTCCGAATCAGAGATGATGCGTTACATCAAAAGGCTGGAGAATAAAGATTTGTCACTGACGCACTCTATGATTTCACTTGGTTCCTGCACGATGAAACTCAATGCCGCCTCCGAACTGCTTGCGCTGACATGGCCTGAGTTCGCCAACTTGCATCCGTTCGTGCCCTTGGAACAAGCCGAAGGATATCGGGAAGTGATTGCCGGTTTGGACGCTGCACTTTCCGAGATCACCGGCTTTGCAAAAATGAGCTTCCAACCCAACAGCGGAGCCTCAGGCGAATACGCGGGCTTGCTTGTGATACAGGCGTATCACCATTCTCGTGGTGAATCACAACGCAACGTGGTGTTGATCCCTTCTTCGGCACACGGCACTAATCCGGCCAGTGCTGCAATGTGTGGCTTGAACATCGTGGTGGTGAAATGCGACGCCACCGGCAACATCGACGTAAGCGATCTGCGTGAAAAAACTGAACTGCATAAGGCCAATTTGTCGTGCCTGATGGTGACCTACCCCAGCACCCATGGCGTATATGAAGAAGGCATCAAGGACATCACCCGCATCATTCATGATAACGGCGGACAGGTATACATGGACGGCGCGAACATGAATGCTCAAGTAGGCCTGACCAACCCGGGTAGCATCGGTGCAGACGTGTGTCACTTGAATCTGCACAAGACCTTTGCTATTCCGCATGGCGGCGGCGGGCCTGGTGCCGGCCCTATTGGTGTCGCCGCGCATCTCACTCCGTTCCTGCCATCGCACCCCCTAGTAAAGGTTGGCGGCGCACAAGGCATTCACGCTGTTTCCGCAGCACCTTACGGCAGCGCGCTAATCCTGTTGATCTCTTACGGCTACATCAAGATGATGGGTGGCGAGGGCCTTACCCAAGCCACCCGCATGGCGATCCTTAACGCCAACTACATCAAGGAATCGTTGAAAGATCATTACGCCACTTTGTACAGCGGCGCCAATGGTCGCTGTGCGCACGAGATGATTTTGAATTGCATTCCATTCAAAAAAGATGCCGGAATTGAAGTGGCAGATATAGCCAAACGGCTCATGGATTTTGGCTTCCACGCTCCGACCACCTCTTTCCCGGTAGTTGACACGCTGATGGTCGAACCGACTGAGAGCGAATCAAAAGCCGAGCTGGATCGTTTCTGCTTGGCAATGATCGCCATCCGTGGTGAAATTGATGAGATCATTGCAGGCAAGGCCGACAAAAAAGATAATGTCATCAAACATGCGCCTCATACAGCAAAAGCGGTTGTGTCCGATAATTGGGCGCGACCTTATTCAAGAGAGAAAGCGGTTTTCCCTTTATCCTGGGTACGCGATAATAAATTTTGGCCTAGCGTGGCGAGAGTGGATAATGTATACGGGGACAAGAATCTGGTTTGTGTTTGTCCGGCGGTTACAAACCATCATTAACTAGTTCGTCATTCCCGCCTTCGCGGGAATGGCAAATTGCTGAAAACTCAAGGAGAACATCATGACCAAAGAAACCAGCAACAACACCTCCGTCACACTCGGTGGCGCTCCAGTAACCTTGTTTGGCGCTTTTCCGACTTTGGGCCAAATTGCTCCGCCGTTCACGTTAGTGGCTAAAGACTTGAAAGATGTGTCGCTGCAAAGTTTTGCAGGAAAACGCAAAGTGCTTAACATCGTGCCAAGCCTCGACACCGCCGTGTGCGCCACGTCCACCCGCAAATTTAACGAAACGGCAAGCAAGCTGAGTAATACTGTCGTGCTGGTTATCTCTGCCGACTTACCCTTCGCCATGAGCCGTTTTTGTGTAGCTGAAGGATTGGAAAACGTCGTCACGCTGTCACTGATGCGTGGTCGGGATTTCATGCGTAACTACGGTGTTAAGATTGCCGACACTGCGTTAGCAGGTGTAACTGCCCGCGCCGTATTGGTATTGGATGAAAGTGACCGGATTATTCATGCTGAATTAGTTTCAGATATCAAACATGAACCGAATTATGATGCCGCAATAGCTGTATTAAAATGAGTTCAACCAATCAATAAGGTCTTATGAATGCGCCCGCGACTCCGGTAAAAAAAACCGTTTCAGCCAATTTGCTGTTTCGTTCTCGCATAGAGATTTGTCGCTTTCTGGATGTGCTGGCGCATGAGCGTTGCGCTATATCTGCTCATACTAAAAACCGTCAACCCTTTGCATCGCACCTGCTAGCGGTCAACGCGGTCACCGGACATTTCGTTATTGAATATTGCCATCACAAAACGATCAATGTGATGGTGCTCAATTCTCCATCCATGGAGTTTACGGCACTTCACCAGGATCAGCATTTCACATTCGAGGGAACCTCGCCAGAAGAAACACTATTTGAGAATCATCCGGCAATTCAATTTGATTTGCCGAAAACGTTGCTACTGCATAACCGTCGCGAGCACCCACGCATACCCATCCCGGATAACATCTCCCTGCGCTGCATTGCAGATGAAGCAGGATTTATTCCTTTTGAGTCGCACATCACTGACATCAGTCACGACGGTTTGGGATGCCTGATTTACGATCCAGACATCGTCCTCGAAAAAGGCAATATCCTAAAAGGCTGCCGAATTATCTTGCCAAACGGGGATGCTGTCACTGTCGATGTTGAGCTGAGATACGCTACACCTGTAACGCTCCCCGACGGCACCAAAGTGAATCGTGCCGGTTTACATTTCATTCAAACACCCGACGAAATGAGAAAGCTGATTAACTATTTCATCCAGGATTTGGATAAAAAATAATATTTTATTTCCCATTAACATTACCAGTTTCAAACAAAATATGAATACTCTCATCTGCGGCTCCTTGGCTTACGACACTATCATGGTGTTCAAGGATAAATTCAAAAATCATATCCTCCCCGAACAACTTCATATTCTCAACGTCGCCTTTTTGGTTCCGGAAATGCGCCGCGAATATGGCGGTTGCGCAGGCAACATCGCTTACAACTTGCAACTGTTGGGAGGATATCCGCAGATCATGGCAACAGTGGGCGACGATTTTGCGCCCTACTCCACTCGCCTGGAAAAACTAGGCTTGTCGCAAAACCACATTCGAACCGTTCCCGGCAACTTTACTGGACAAGCATTCATTACAACCGACCTTGATGATAACCAGATCACTGCTTTTCATCCGGGCGCGATGAGCATGTCACATCTAAACCATATTACTGACGCGAAAGATGTATCGCTTGGTATCGTTTCACCGGATGGCCGCGACGGTATGTTGAACCACGCACAAGAATTCGCAGAAGCCGGCATTCCGTTCGTGTTCGATCCGGGTCAGGGTATGCCGATGTTTTCCGGGAGTGAGTTGCTCGATTTCATCGATCAGGCGAATTACATCACGGTGAACGATTACGAAGCCAAGTTGCTACAAGATAAAACCGGCAAGACGCTCGCCGATATCGCACAGCGCGTAACAGCGCTAATCATTACCCTTGGTTCAGATGGCTCGCTGATTTATGCTGACAATAGGCAAATAGCCATTCCTACCCCCAAACCAAAGGCTATAGTCGACCCAACTGGGTGCGGTGATGCGTATCGTGCCGGTTTGTTATATGGAATTACCAGTGGTTGGGATTGGGAAACAACAGGGCGACTGGGTTCGCTCATGGGTTCGCTCAAAATTGCGAGTCGAGGCGGGCAGAATCATCGGTATTCCCAAGGTGAGATCGCTGATTTGTATAAGCAGCACTTTGGACTTGCGATCAACTTGTAATCTACTGAGCTGGTAGCGACTGAGGGTGAGGATGAGCACTCAACTCCATCCGGGAAAAAAGTTCACAACTCAACTCCCGTGAAATGCTTCTTCACAATGTCGCGTAACTGCGTTAATCGCCCATGAAAAAAATGTTCAGCCGCCGGTAACACGATAATGGGTAAATGCTGTGGACGCGCCCAGTCAAGCACGTCAGCAAGCGGCACTACTTCATCATTTTCTCCATGTATAACGAGCGTATCCTTTGGAACTTGTGGCATTTCAAAACGCCCCACTGCTGGTGCGGCCAAAATCAAATGACGCGGATTCAGTTTTTCTGCCGCACGTGCGGCTACATAACCTCCAAAAGAAAAACCTGAAAGAATGAGAGGCAATTCTCCGAATTGATCACGCGCAAAGTCTGCAACAGCGAGTGCATCCTCCAGTTCGCCATCACCTCCGGTAAATTCACCCTCGCTTGCACCCACACCACGATAATTAAATCTAAGCGAGACACATCCCAATTCACAAAAAGTCTTCGCCAGCGTCACCGCAACTTTGTTATCCATCGTACCGCCCATCGTGGGCAAAGGATGACAAATCAACGCAATAACGCTAGCTTCATCTTTTGGAATATGAACCATCCCTTCGAGATGACCTGCCTTGCCAATTGTAGAAAATGATTGCAGAACTGACATCAGATTTTCAGGCGCTCAACGATGCGTCCATTCTTCAAATGTGACTCAATGATCTCGTCAAGATCCGTTTCGTCAACATAGGTATACCAAGCTCCCTCGGGATAGACCACAAGCACTGGTCCCTCATCGCAGCGGTCGAGGCAGCCAGCCGAATTGATACGGATTTTATTGTTGCGATCTGAAATGCCCAGTTTTTTGACTTTGTCTTTCACATAATCGCGGGCTTTTTGTGCGCCGTATTTATTACAGCAATCGCTACCGTCTGCTCGCTGGTTGGTGCAAAAAAATACGTGTTTATCAAAATAGCTCATAGTATTTATTTCCTTGTCTGACTGAGACTTACAACTCAAAATTCCCTCACCTCATATCCCTGCATTTTACTACTCTCGTCGCATGGCGCCACGCCACAAATACCCTAGCAATAGCAAAGGAAATAGCAACACCACTGTCTGCGATAAACCATTGTAGGTGAGCAGATGTCCGTAATGCCATTGATACAAGCGCATTGAGGCGGAAGGCGACCCGCTATGCAATATCCCATGCGCCAGTACCAAATAAATGCCTGCCACGAGAACGCCCAAGCGCATCAAATAAGGTTTTGCCAGCCAACCGGTAAGCACCATCAACAATACGCCCGCGAAGATGCCAAACACTGCTTCACCATTCAGCCATAACAACAGCGCCCATGATTTAAGCAGAGCAACTGCTGCGATAAATTTCGTCAACGTGATCATAAACAGCACCAGTAGCAAGCCACCCACCGCATGACGACGTGACCGTAAAAGGGTCAACAATAAAATTCCGAGCATCAGCAAATTTAGCGCGACTGTCACACTCTCAAGCCAACTAAATGGTTCCACTTTCGGTGGCACAAAAGGTTGTCGCGCCATTTCGGTTATAAAAACATTTCCCAATATCGGCATAGAAGGATTGATCTGCGCGAACATCCACAACGCCACCAACGCCAAGCCGAAGTCCACTCCTGGACCACGCTGAAATATTTTGAAACGAGCGTGCATCAAATAAAAAAACCAGGCTCTTGGCACGATACTCACTGCCAGTAAGGCACCAGACAACATGCCGATTCCATTCATCAGCAGGTCGACGTTTGAGCTGATACGACTGGGTAAATACATTTGCATGTATTCCATCAAAGCCGAAAGAAGCAACCCAATCAATGTCCCCAATACAACTGTCCACACCGCATTTACCCTCGTTCGCAGTGTCAAGCCAAGCAATAACCCGAAAGGTAAATAGGCCGAAAAATTGGTAACTGCATCGAACCATGAATAGGTCTGTTTCAGCGGGGATAGCAGTACCGCAGAGAACTCCAAACCTTGTTCCTGCCATCCGGTGAATGGTGTAAGACTCGCGTACACGATAAATAGAGCATAGCCCGCCGTTAAATAACTGCGCAGTGAAGTGTGTGAACGGTATGAGGGCGAGCGTCTCATTTTTCTGATTTTACGCTACTAGCGACGATAGGATTACGGAATAGCAAATGAAGACATGATCTAATAACTCAAATTAGAACCGCTCGTAAGTTGGTAAATATCGCCATTGCCCTGCTTGTAATTTTGCCATCGATACTCGCCCAATTCTAATGCGCCTCATTACCAACACGTTCAGCCCGACACTTTTGCACATGTGCGAGATCTGGCCAGGTAGCAGTCCTTTAAGAGCGAAGCGAAGATGGGTTTCGTTTTGCCAGCTTACTTTGATCGGTGGCAGCACTTTGCCGTTAAAATTGAGTTCGTGGTTGAGCAGTTTGAGACCATCAGCTGGTAGCTCGCCTGCAACCTCCACCACGTACTCTTGTTCGATAGTGGCGGCACCATCGTTCAACTTGCGCGTTATACGAAAATCCTGGGAGAGCACCAACAGGCCGCTGGCATTCACCTCTAGTGGCAGGCATTGCGTGAGATGCGAAAAGTGATGCTTGAGTATGCGGATGCCCGAATGATCGTCTGCGGCGCGCGAGTCGGCAGACAACATTGGCAGAGTGAAGTTTGTATCGGGCGGCTGATGAAACAGAATTGTCGCTGACTCGATCGGCGTGGGCTTGGCATTTGGGTGCAGTTCTACTCGCTGCTCCGATACCATGAACTGGGGCTCTTCCACCACTTGCGCATCGACCGATACCCAGCCGCCCGCAATATAAAGTTCAGCCTCGCGCCGAGAGCAGTTTACTAATTCGATAAGGCGTTTGGCTAAACGGACTGGACTGGTCATAACGTATTTCTTGGAGACATGTGATGCCATTGTAAACGCTCACGCCCCAGATTCAGTAAAATGAACACATGGACTCCACAAAAAATTCCGCAAGCAGGCCCACTTTGGAAGGCATCACGCTTGAAACCATCGTGACGCAGCTTTCAGAGACTATGGGGTGGGAGGCAATGGGCAGCGCTGTACCGGTACGCTGTTTCACGCATGACCCAAGCATCAAATCCAGCTTGAAATTCCTGCGCAGGACGCCGTGGGCACGCGAAAAAGTGGAGCAATTGTATTTGCAACAAAGTAAATCAAAACGTTAATGTGTTTCGTCCCAGCTCGTACGCTAGCCAACTTTCTCGATAGCTACTTTCCGAACAATACCGAGGCAGGTTGCAACATTCCGTTTGCACTTGCGGATAGTGGCAAAAACCTGCGGCCTTAGTAGTCGCATCCAGCTACTTGATTTGAAACGTCATCACCGGCGCACTTGCCCGGCATGTCGTTTGAGTACACGCTTCAATGCGGCATTGAATTGCTGCTGTCGCAAATTCCGGTTTGGGGGCTCTTTTTGGACCCGGGACTGAAACTGCAACCGGCTGGAAAAAAACTCGTTTGAAACCTGAGTTTTTCCAAAAGCAGGATGAAGTCAAAAAAGTGGCAACTGAATTCAACCTGGCAGCCAACGAATTACAAAAAGTGGCTGCTACCGGCGATATTGGTGCTATCAAGACTCAATTCGGAAAGCTTGGAGAAACTTGCAAGAACTGCCACGACAGTTTCCGAATAAAGGATGATGGTAAATAAATTCAGTGTTTGCACGTCCTCCGGGAGAGCATTCTGTTTCCCGAAAATATTTATTTTGAATTGCGTGCTAAATCCCGATATTCAACTTTCAGCTTAGCTTATCTTTTTTTCTTGTTTTTTGTTCTATTCAAGCAGTAATACGATGCAACCTCATCACAATATTCGACGCTTTCGCTCGAGATGTGCCTAATGGAGAGGTTTCTATGTCAATTGTAGTTGAGTCGCCAACTGAAAAATTAACCGAGTCAGAGACCATTCTGGACAATGCCCGCGAGAACGCACAGAAAATTGGGCTGCGCTATGCCGGTGATGTTGCGCCGAAAGATGCGTGGAATCTATTTGAGCAGGGTGACGCCAAATTGATTGACGTGAGAACGATTGAAGAACGTCAATCTGTCGGATACGTACCTGATTCGATCCATGTGGCATGGGCCATTGGAAATCCAATGGTGAGCAACCCACGATTTGTGCGTGAACTCGAAAGCAAAGCAGGAAAGCTCGATGTTATTTTGCTTCTGTGCCGCAGTGGTAAACGTTCGGTCGCAGCTGCCGAAACTGTAAGCCGACTAGGTTTCAAAAATATTTTCAATGTTACTGAAGGATTTGAAGGCGAAAGTAATTTGAAAAACGGTTGGGTTAACCGCAATCTTCCTTGGGTTAAAGATTGATGAGCAAACATGAAATTCTTCCATTACCTGCGGATTGGGAGCTGGGTCGTGTAGTTGGCGAGTTGCGCGAAGTACGTAGACTCTGGCGTGAATCTTGTGCGCGGAACCATGAATGCGGTGGACGTGAATTACCCGCGCCCGGACCGATTCGAGACATTGTTGACGGTCTGCGTGGAGCTTTGTTCCCGATGCGTTTGGGGCCACCTGATCTGCGCCAGGAAAGTGAAGACTTCTATGTGGCGCACACACTGGATAGCGCACTACATGCTTTGCATCAGCAAGTTTTACTGGAGCTGCATTACACCTCGCGCCAATTGGGGCATGAACCTGATAACACCATAGAAGCTCGCGCAGTGAATATCGTTAAATCGTTTGCGGCCGCTTTACCTAAAGTGCGCAGCCTGTTGGATACGGATGTGCGCGCAGCCTATAACGGTGACCCCGCAGCTCACAGCGTTGATGAGATTTTGTTGTGCTATCCGGGAGCTCAGGCTGTCATTCATTATCGTTTGGCGCATGAACTCAACAAACTTGGCGCATCGATGATCGCGCGTATTGTTGCTGAATTGGCACATTCAGAAACAGGCATCGACATTCATCCTGGTGCTCAAATTGGTTCTGGTTTCTTTATCGATCACGGTACGGGTGTTGTAATCGGTGAGACAGCCATCATCGGCGAACGCGTACGTATTTATCAGGCAGTCACTCTGGGTGCAAAGCGTTTTAAAGTAGGTGAAGACGGCGTGTTGGAAAAAGGCGCACCTCGCCATCCTATTCTTGAAGATGATGTGGTTGTGTATGCGGGAGCCACGATTTTAGGTCGCGTCACTATTGGTAAAAGTTCCAGCATCGGCGGCAATGTCTGGCTCACGCGAAGCGTGCCACCGGGTAGCGTCATTACGCAGGCTAGCTCACATCATGAAGTTGCAGAAGACAAACCATGACCATCGAAGAATTCTCTCAAGTGCTACGCCAACTTCGCGAAGAGCGAGGCTGGTCTCAAGAGCAATTAGCTGAGCGTGCCGATCTTAATCGATCCTATTTGGGCGAAGTTGAGAGAGGACGTGCCGTACCATCGATCATTACTGTTTCAAAGTTGGCAAGTGCCCTGAATATTCAAACGTCCACTTTGATTGCGCGCTGCGAGCATATTTAGTTTTGCAGAGTCGTGGGACTGTCATACCGGTGAAGGGCGGTATCCAGATAAATAAATAGTCACTTCATAGAAGACAACACTATTCTTTTGTCCGCTGCGCGGGATTTTTTATAGCTGGATACCGGCCTGCGCCGGTATAACAAAAAGGATTTGGTGGCTATAGACGGTTGAATCTGAATTCAATTTGTCTGATTATCGCTTAGCTAAATTTCGTATAACTTTATCTGAATTTTTCATAAGGAGTAAACCATGGCAACAGAAAGCAAAGAACAATTGGCACTAAGCGACGTCGCCGCGCGAACGCTAGCCAATGCCACCAAGACCATCCCACAACTAGACATCATCACGCCTCGCTGGTTGCCGCAGTTGCTGAGCTGGGTTCCGTTGGAAGCGGGTATTTATCGAGTCAACAAAGTTAAAGATGCTTCGCGTGTAACCGTTGCCTGCTCTCAGCGCGACGAACGTGAATTACCGCAAACCTTCGTGGACTACGAAGAGTGGGGCCGTGAATATATGCTGAGCGCCGTGAACACCGTGGTTGACGTGCATACCCGCGTGTCTGACCTGTACAGCAGCCCGCATAATCAAATTCGTGAACAATTACGCCTGACCATTGAAACAGTCAAAGAGCGTCAAGAAAGCGAACTGATCAACAACAAAGAATACGGTCTGCTAAGCAATGTCGCCAATAGCCAGCGCATCAAAACCCGCACGGGCGCACCGACACCAGATGATCTGGATGAACTGATCACTAAAGTGTGGAAAGAACCCGGCTTCTTCCTGGCGCATCCATTAGCCATTGCTGCTTTTGGCCGTGAATGCACCCGCCGTGGCGTACCGCCTCCCACTGTGACCATTTCCGGTTCGCCGTTCATCACTTGGCGCGGCATTCCGTTGATTCCTTCGGACAAGATTCCTTTAACTAAAGGCAAGACCAGCATCATCCTGTTGCGTACCGGAGAAAGCCGTCAGGGCGTGGTTGGTTTGTATCAGCCCAATCTGCCGGGCGAGCAAAGCATGGGCTTGTCAGTACGCTTTATGGGCATTGACCGCAAGGCGATCGCTTCTTACCTGATTTCCTTGTATTGCTCACTCGCGGTACTGACCGACGACGCGCTTGCCGTGCTCGACGACGTCGAAGTGGGTAAGTTCCATGAGTACAAGTAATCTAAATATTCCTGACATCAGCTCGGCCAATATCCCAGTACAGGGTGATATTGCCGCGCTGGCGGGCGGTCAAAATTTTGTGCCGGATGTTGCCATGATCGAACGTCTTGCCAACGAGCTATTTGCTGGGGTGCCAGGCAAGTTGGCAGCGTATTCCCCTTCCTTAGGTTCTGCCACACCGCCGCGAAATAATGATTTGGCTTTTCCGTTGACGGGTGGAGATCCGTTGGATCTGCATTTGGATACTCCTCACACTCATTCGCCGCAATTGCCGGTAACGAGTGATTGGGCACCTGGTGCTGATTTTGCGTTGGCGCCTAATCTGGATGCCAGCAGTTATCCGGGTGAAGATGTACTGCGCGATTTGTTGAAAGACAATGCCAAAGAGCACCCTAAGATGACCGGCGCGACGTTGTATTTTCTGGATGAAGCTGCGCGTTTCAATCGCAACCCCTCGCAAGCCAGCATTCTGCAAACTGCATCAGTGAGTCAAGCTAAGGCTGCTGTCGGTCAAATTCCAACGTCAGCCCATCCGCCGTTCGATGTGCTATCAGTGCGTCGTGACTTCCCCATCTTGAAAGAGTTGGTGAATGGACGTCCGCTGGCCTGGCTGGATAATGCCGCAACAACGCAAAAACCACAGTCTGTCATTGATCGCTTGTCGTATTTTTATGAGCACGAGAATTCCAATATCCATCGTGCGGCACATGAAATCGCAGCCCGTGCTACCGATGCGTATGAAGGTGCGCGTGACAAGATCGCCGACTTCATCAATGCTAGTTCCAACAAAGAAATTGTATTCGTTCGGGGTACTACGGAAGCGATCAACTTGGTGGCAAAGAGTTGGGGCAAAAAACATATCGGCAAAGATGATGAGATTCTCATTACTCATCTGGAGCATCATGCCAATATCGTTCCCTGGCAAATGTTGTGTGCTGAAACCGGTGCGAAGCTGAAAGTGGCACCTGTTGATGAGGATGGTCAAATATTGCTGGAAGAGTATGAACGCCTGCTTAACTCTAAAACAAAGTTGGTTTCGTTCACGCAAGTATCGAATGCGCTTGGCACGGTAACACCCGCCAAGCAAATGATCGAAATGGCGCATCGATACGGCGCTCGCGTTTTACTGGATGGCGCGCAATCGGTTTCTCACATGCATGCCGATGTGCAGTATCTCGATTGTGACTTCTTCGTATTCTCCGGCCATAAAGTATTCGCTCCAACCGGTATTGGTGCTCTATACGGAAAACCGGAAGTGCTGGAAGAAATGCCCCCATGGCAAGGTGGCGGCAACATGATCGAAGATGTGACTTTCGAGAAGACACGTTACCATCCGGCTCCGTCTAAATTCGAAGCGGGAACAGGTAACATCGCCGATGCAGTCGGGCTAGGTGCTGCCATCGACTACGTGCAAAAACTCGGCATCGATAACATCAATCGTTACGAACATGAGTTGTTGGTGTATGCGATGGGCGCACTCGGCAGTATTCCCGGACTGCGCTTGGTTGGAACGGCAAAAGAAAAAACCAGCGTGTTGTCGTTTGTGTTGGATGGTTTTCAAACTTCCGAAGTCGGCGAAGCATTGAATAAGGAAGGAATCGCTGTGCGAACGGGACACCATTGCGCACAACCCATCTTGCGCCGATTTGGACTTGAAGCAACCGTGCGTCCATCATTGGCTTTCTACAACACCCACGAAGAGATTGACCGCTTAGTGAGCGTGGTTAGGCAATTGTCGAGAAAATAATTACTGTAGTTCAACCGGAAAAAGCCCCGACTTGGTTTGTCGGCGCTTTTTTCTATTTAACAATAACCAGACTTCCAATTAATTAGTTCATTTGCAGGCATAGGCCGGGCAATGCCATATCCCTGACCAATATCACAACCCATACTTAGTAACACTTGAAAATGCTCATTTGTTTCAATTCCCTCTGCAACAGTTTGCCGCTCAAATGCCTTTGCCAACGCAATGATGCCCTGAACGATTGCCAAATCACCTTTGTCTTCCAACATATCCCTCACGAATGATTGGTCTATCTTGAGTGTCTCCATAGGAAGTGCGCTCAAGTAACTAAGTGAAGAATAACCTGTGCCGAAATCATCAAGTGCAAATCCGACTCCCAATTTATGACAAGATTCGATTATTTCACGCACAATTGCTATGTCGTTGAGCGCTACAGTTTCCAAAACTTCGATCTGCAGTTTTCCAAAAGGTAATTCAGGATAATATTCAAGTTGTTGTTGAAGTCTTTTAACAAAATCTGAACTTTCCAAGTGGTACCCGGATATATTGATGCTAACCTCAATGTCCATTCCGTCACTTCGCCAGCGGCTAAGTTGAGCTAACGCTGTGGCTGTTACCCACTCTCCGATCTCAATGTCAAGATATGTGTTTTCTATCGCTCGAAGAAATTCCGCTGGCGGCAGCAATCCGCGAACAGGATGATTCCATCGAATCAACGCTTCAGCACTTACAAGTTGTCTGGTACTTAGGTTTACTTTGGGTTGGTAGAATAATTCAAACTGACCAAGTTCCAATGCTTGCTTGATACTCTGTAGAAATTCGTGTTGGTCACGAGCCAACCGATCAAGTGCAGGATCATAAATATGGAAACGGTTTTTTCCATTCTGCTTGGCGATATACATTGCATGATCAGCATGACGCAAAAGAGTATCCGCGTCTTCGTTATCTAATGGGAAAATGCTGACTCCAATACTGGCGCTTATCGAAACCGACTTGCTTTTAACTGAGATGGGGGCGGAAATGGCCTTGAGCAGACGATCTATCGTCGATGCACATTCCTCACCCTTCTCAATTCCCGATAGTAGAACTACAAATTCGTCACCGCCTAAACGGGCAACTGTGTCACCACCACGGATCGTGTTCCCAATTCGATGTGCAATTTCAACCAAGACTTCATCTCCTGCCGAATGCCCCATCTCATCGTTGACTGGTTTAAATCCATCCAAGTCAAGATAACAAACCGCCAACATGTTTTTCTCGCGCGAGGTCTGGGCGATAGATTGTTTCATTCGATCCGCCAGTAAGACACGATTAGGAATACCCGTCAGCGCATCATAATGGGCAACTCGATTAAGTTCGGTTTCATGCTGTTTTCGTTCTGTAATATCACGAAATGCTGCCTGAACGGCTGGCTCTCCATCATAATCAATGACTGTACCTTGAATTTCTACATCAAAAACGGTCCCGTCAAGTTTGATAAATTTTTCTTCTACCAAAGGTGCCGGTAGCCCATCAATTGAATTTTTCTTTATGCGATCTAAAACGATTTGGTGATAATCCGGGTGAATCAGACTGAAAACAGATTTACCAATCAAATCTTCCGCGGCTTGAGCGGCCAGTAATTTTATTGCCGACGGATTCACGTAAATAATATTGCCTTTTCGATGTACGATGATCGAATCCGGTGTCCATTCAACTAATGTCTGGTAACGCACTTTGCTTTCAATCAACAACCTCTCTCTTTGTTCGGCTTCGAGATGCAGAGAAATATTCTCTATCAGGTTACTATTGATCTTGCGCAAAGTTGCCACCATAAAGCAAAGATAAAGAATTCCAGCTAATCCCATTGCTTGTGACAGACTATCGCCAACTATAAATAAGCGAATAGAAATTGGCAACAGTACGAATATGGAAAACCCAATTGCACAGATTAGATCGGTTGAAAACGTGACTACCCCGCCGGCAGATAAGCCGGCCAGCATATATACCAGAAACATTTCATGCTCTGAATTGTGTTCAGGGAAAAGCAAATAACCGGAGGATCCCCATACTAATCCGACTAACAGCGTGCCGGCACGGTATATAGTTAATCGTTTACGAATTACTAAAGCATCATCAATTTGAAAACGTCTATATTGAATTACAAATAATAACCGTATGATTGCGACAAAAACAATCGAATAAAACCAATAATTAATTATCGTCGAAGAAATCACGCCAACCTGCATATAGGCGAGAGCACCTGCCAATAAAGTACTGGTCAAAATCGACACCGGACTCGCGGCAAGAAGTTGACGCAACTGTTCAATTTCAATTGCTGACTTTTTATTCATGTACCTATTGTAGTTACATTTGAGATATATTTGTTGTGTCGAAAAAACACAAAAATAGATTTGAGTTAGCGGTCATGTAAAGTCCTGCTCGCAATATTTGGATTAGTTCACACAAAACCCATTTCAGAAATCAAATGAATGCAAAATCAAACAGGATCAATAAATGCCCGGATCGACAAGACCCGTTGATGATTGTTTAGCGGGGTTTTTTTATTATCTTTTCATTTTCAAATTCAAGAAATGAAGTCTTTAATTTTGCAAATGCTTTATCAGCCTCGGCTTGTGAAAATATTACAGGTTTATCAGCTATTTTATTAGCCAATATTTGTTGAATCGTATCGCCAATATGATAAATAGTATTAATTGAATTATCGGTCAACTCATTTATAGTTTGAAGTTTCTTTTCAAGCGAAATTTCAGGCTTTGCATTTGCTGCTTCAATACCTTGCCTAAAC
>CAIRAO010000331.1 GCA_903876625.1 uncultured Gallionellaceae bacterium
GAAGGCATCACGCCAACCATACGCGGATCCATCTCCAACGCAACGCGTAATGCACGGCCAAAAGCCTTGAAGATGGTTTCGATTTGATGGTGAGCGTTATTACCCGCCAGATTATCAATGTGCAATGTAACCAAAGCGTGATTGACGAAACCCTGAAAGAATTCGCGAATGAGATCAACATCGAATTCACCCACGTTTGACCGCACAAACTCCGCATTAAAAACCAGACCGGGGCGTCCCGATATATCGAGCACCACGCGAGATAACGCTTCGTCTAACGGCACATAAGCGTGACCGTAACGGCGCAAACCTTTTTTATCGGCAACCGCTTGAGTAAAAGCTTGCCCGAGGGTAATACCAATATCTTCTACCGTGTGGTGAGCATCGATGTGCAGATCGCCCGTAGCGCTGATATTCAGATCGATCAGCCCGTGACGCGCGATTTGATCCAGCATATGTTCAAGAAATGGCAGACCAGTAACCAACTTAACCTTACCAGTGCCATCAAGATTGACCTCGACCGAAATTTTGGTCTCCAAGGTATTGCGTGTTACTTTTGCGCTACGCATGATTCGCCTTATGATGCGAGTTGAATAATAGTTTCTTGCAATGCTGTAATAAATTTCTGGTTTTCGTTTGCTGTTCCTACAGTTACGCGCAAACAATCTTTCAGCATAGGGTGCCCGCCATTCAAATTCTTTATCAGCACTCCGCGTTGCTTCAGTCCTTCAAATACCAGCGTCGCTTTTTTCACGCTAAACAAAATAAAATTCGCTTCGCTGGGGTACGCCCTCACCCCATCATGCGTCTTCAACTTCGCCAACAGTTTGGTGCGTTCCTGTTTAATGCTCTCGGCTTGATCCAGCAACACATCATGGTATTCTAGCAACTGCGCCGCGACCAATTGTGGCAAGACACCCACATTATACGGCAAGCGCAACTTTTCCAGTTGTTCCAACCAAGCTTTCGCTCCAGCGAGAAAACCCATACGCAATCCCGCCATGCCAAGCTTAGAGAAAGTTCTCATTACCAGCAAGTTTTTATAGTCTGACAGATATGGGATAAAACTGTCACTGGCAAAAGCATAATAAGCCTCATCAACCACTACCAATCCAGGCGTGGCTTCAATAATCTGCTTAATTGCATCGGCATCGAACAAATTGCCTGTAGGATTATTAGGGTATGCCAAAAACACCAGAGCAGGATTCTCAAGCTTTATCGCATTTAAAGTCGCTTGCAAATCAAGTGAGAAATCTTCGGCCAGAGGCACGCCGACATATTTCATGCCTACAAATGCTGCAATCATTTTGTACATCACAAACGATGGCTCTACGCTCAACAAGACCGCCTCAGGCTTCGCGACAGCCAGCGCAAGCAATTGGATGATCTCATCTGATCCATTTCCGAGCAAAATTTCCATGCCGGCTGGAAGGCTTGTTATCTTACGAATCTCTGCCTTTAAATGGTGCGCGCCTGCATCTGGATAACGGTTGATCTCTGCCTCAGCGACCAATTGTGCAATTTCACAGCGCAACTGAGGCGGTAACAGATAAGGGTTCTCCATCGCATCAAGTTTCACCATGCCGATGGCAGGCGGAACATGATAAGCATTCAGAGCCAATATTTCTTGGCGAATCAGACTTTCGGGTGTAACGATGTAACGAGAAGAAGGCATCGAATTGAATGGACTCACTATTGCCTGCATTTTACCCTAACCTAAAAACTCATCAGGTGGTTTTTATAAAGTCAATCAGGAAGCACAAACAAATTTTCCTTCGTGAGGAAAACAAAAACGCGATGCAATTGTGCACTTTTCAATATTTACTATCTACATACCTCTTCGAATATCATTATCCAAAGAGTAATATGTCGTGTAAGTACTACCTCGCCTAGCGCTCAGCATGGTCGATTTTTCTGTTCAGATAATTAACCGAAGTGGAAAAATGAAATTCTTTATTTCAATTATTTTTGGCTGCTTTATTTTGACGCTGGCAGCGAATGCGGAAACACGAATTGTTGTTGATCCGCTCTTAACCGGAATGGCAATCGAAGCCAAAGCTGCAATTCTAAAAAACGATAATGCCTACTTTCTGAAATATGTGGCTGAAGAAGGAATCGTTTTTGCAGGCAATAGTTACTCCAAAGAGAAAATTCAATCCTTACTAAACGACAATCATAGTTGGTTATATAAGCATTTGTATTCAGGTAAGTCTTCTATCAAACATTTTTTCGATGCTGCAAAAGACTCTAATGTGACCATATCCCAAAGGAGTTCTAATGCAGTTGCAATTATTTATAGCTCTAAAAATTCAAAAAGAATTATCCAGAATTGTTATATAAAAATAAGCGGTGTCTGGTATTTAGAAGGTATTTTTAGTTGCGAATAAAAACAACATCTCGCGGAGATTTTTTCAAATTTGCAAGTCAATATAACATATGCCCTACTTTCTGCTTATCGAATTCATTCGTTAATCTGGGTTTTTAACGATTCATCGGGTTAATTCAACAACACCCAGATTCATTCATCAATTGCCCAAAAGAGCATTGTTGTAGTAACCTCGCTAAATACAAACGAGTAAGTTTATGAACGCCGAACATAATTACTAGCCGTGGTCGAATCTTCTCCCAAGCCTTTGCGTCTCGATAACTTCATCGCCAACCTTCCGTGTATGGCGTTTCAGTTAGTGCTTGGCCCAGATAATTCTTTCTCTTTTTCTTATATTGGTGACGGCAGCCAAGCCCTTCTAGGACTTTCGCCTGACGATCTTAAAGCTGACGTTAATCAGTTCCTGAAGTTAATTCACCCGGAAGACAGTCAGGCATTCATTGCAAGCATGTTGCTTTCCGCAAAAAACCTTGCTTTCTGGAGTTGGGAAGGACGAGTAACTTTAGCCAATGGCGAGTTGAAATGGTTGACCTTGGGCTCATCCCCTCAAACCAGACCAGACGGTCAGGTTGAATGGGAAGGTCTTGTAGTCAACGTGACCCAGACCAAACTCGACGAACTCGAATTATTGCGCTCCCAGCAGCAATTGCGCGAATTTTCTTCCCATATTCAGGATGCCAAAGAACAGGAACGTTTGCGTATCGCCCGTGAAGTGCATGATGAAATTGGCGGATTACTTACCGCGATCAAAATGGACCTGGCCTGGATGAAAGAGCGCCTACCCAGAACTAAAAAAATATTGACAGACAAAACGACCACCATCGAGAACATGGTGGATAAAGCCATGACAGCTGCGCGCAACTTGGCACACAGCTTGCGTCCTGGTTATCTCGATAGTTTTGGCATCGTTGCGGCCATTGAAATGGAAGCCGGTGAATTTGAACAGCGCACAGGTATAAAATGTCTGCTTTCACATAACGACGAAGAAATGGAGATCGATCTGCACCCCGATGCTTCGATCGCTTTATTCCGTATCTTCCAGGAATCGCTAACCAACATCATGAAACATGCACAGGCCAGTGAAGTGCGCATACTTGTTCAAAATAGCCCGCAGTCGATCGAACTCAACATCAGCGACAATGGGCGGGGCTTCAGTCAGGATGCGCGCCACAAACCCAGATCATTTGGTCTGCGCGGAATTCAGGAACGAGTGGCCCACTTTGGTGGACAAGTCAGCTTTATCAGTGCGCCCGGCGACGGTACAACCATTTCAGTAACAATCCCCCACATCCCTCAAGATACCCCGCTTGGTGATACACTAACGCAACCACAACGACCTTTGTTTTGAATAATTATGCGTAACGGAGTTTGACGATGATAAATGTGCTCATAGCTGACGATCACACTCTCATTCGCAAGGGATTGAAACAAATTTTAGATGACACCGACGATATGCGTGTCACCGGCGAAGCCGAAACGGGTATGCAAGCCATACAAATGGCACAAAAATCTCCCTTTGATATGGTGTTGCTGGACATCAGTCTACCCGACAGAAATGGCATAGACGTACTCAAGCAACTCAAAATCAATAATCCAGATGTACCCGTGCTGATGCTAAGCATGCATGCGGAAGATCAGTATGCAGTGCGTTCTATGAAAGCCGGGGCAGCAGGCTATCTAAACAAGCAAAGTGCACCCTCTCAATTAGTTAATGCTATTCGCACGGTTGCCAGCGGCAAAAAATATATCAGCGGTGAACTGGCAGAGCAATTAGCCAACGGGCTTTCTCAGGGTTATCAGGAATTACGCCACCAGAATCTTTCTGATCGTGAATATCAGACCTTATGTTTGATGGCTTCGGGTAAAAAATTGAGTGAAATGGCCCAGATCATGTCACTCAGCGCAAAAACAGTCAGCGTATATCGCGCTCGTTTATTGGAAAAAATGAATCTAAAAACCAATGCCGAAGCAATTCACTACGCGATCAGTAATCATCTTATTGATTAATCGACTTTCAGCTTACTTTTGAACAGCGATCAAAAAGTGGCTTTATTTGTGACTTCGTCTATCTTTCAATTCTCCATAATGATTAGCATAGTCATATAGTGTGATTATTTTAATATCCTATGAAAAAACAACTTAACCCATCGGAAGCTGCACGTGAAACGTTGATTGTGCTTGCGTCGCGTAAACTTGCCCCAACACCGGAAAATTACACTCAGGTATTTCAGGAGATTTCAGGCAAACCTCCAACCGGATCGACTGAACCAACCTCCACAAGTGCACCCCCAAAACTGAATGTTTCCTGGTCGGCACTGATACAAGACCTGTTGCGCCAATTGGAAACCCCGCATAAAGGCATCACTATCACACGCAAAAAAGATGGTCTGGAAACAGTACTAAACCGTTTTGGATCCAAACCGGATGAATTATTTGAAAAAATTCAAGGGCTTTTGCGCTCATGGTCATCTGCCCCGACAGCCAATCTCGATGCGCCACCGCCCCCACCTGCAAACAATGATGCATTGACTGCCGGGGCAACCAAATCGGTTAGCACTCCAACCCAAGTTCAGAAAGTTTTACCTCAAGCAAACTCCGGAGAGGGCGCTCAAGCACATCAGGAGCTTATTTCGCAATTGCGCGAATTACTCGCGCAGACGCTTGAAAATTCTTTGATCTCTCAACCTGAGCTCTCTTCGGAAATCAAAGAATTGGCTCGGCTTGTTCGCGCCACCGACAACAGTCAAATATACGAACTTGCATCCAAATTACGTCATTTCTGGCTAAAGTTGGAGTTACGCGGCGGAGATAAATCCAAAATCCAGGAGGGTTTGGTGCGCTTGCTGCGACTTCTGGTTGAAAATGTCGGGGAGCTTGTTGCTGACGATCAGTGGTTGCACGGACAAATTGTAACGCTGCAAGAAATTATCGCCAATCCTATCGATAAGCGTGTCATCGCCGATGCTGAGCGAAATTTGCGTGATGCCATTATCAAACAAGGTTTACTGCAGAAAAGTTTAAGTGATGCAAAATCCACATTAAAAGGTTTGATGACTACCTTCATTGACCGGCTAGGCGAATTTAGTGAATCTACCGGACAATATCACACAAAAATAGAGGGTTACGGACTAAAAATCGGAGGGGCAAGTAATCTGGCCGATCTCGGGCATATATTAGAAGACATCATGCACGATACGCGCATTATTCAAGATAGCGCGTTGCGCTCTCATTTGGAATTGGTGACTGCACGCAAGCAGGCCGATGAAGCAGAAGCTCGCATCAAGCAATTGGAAGCTGAACTTGCTGAAGTCAGCGAGCAAGTACATACAGACCAACTCACCGGAGTGCTCAACCGTCGCGGCATGGACGAGACTTTTGAAAGAGAGCTGAACCGGGCTGACCGAGGTCAAACTCCGATATGTGTCGCCTTGCTCGACATCGACAACTTTAAAAAACTCAATGATAAGCTCGGCCACCAAGCTGGAGATCACGCATTGATCCACTTGGCTCGCGTCATAAAAGAATGTCTGCGCCCTGCCGATAATGTCGCACGTTATGGCGGTGAAGAATTTGTCATCATCTTGCCGGATACCCCCCTCAAAGAAGGGGTAGAAGCCATAGAACGTTTGCAACGCGAAATGACCAAGAAATTTTTCCTCAACAATAATGAACGCGTGCTGGTCACATTTAGTGCAGGCGTAGCGTTACGCAATGCTGATGAAGACCAAGAAAATCTCATCGGACGCGCCGATAAAGCAATGTATATCGCCAAAACAACCGGCAAAAACCGTGTCGTGGCGGCAGATTGATTAAAGAATATGTAAATATTATCAACCTACCCTAAAGTTTTCCAAAAAGACTCCGATATCAAACCTAACGGCGGTTAAAGTGCCTGGGAACACAGGCAAACCTAAGTAAACGGCAATCAAGCCGGATGTGCAAACAGAGTCTTAAGGAGAATTAAAATGCCCTCATATATCAATACCAACCTATCGTCGCTGAATGCGCAACGTAACCTGAATGCTTCTCAGGGCTCTTTGCACACTTCATTGCAACGCTTGTCTTCCGGCCTGCGCGTCAACAGTGCCAA
>CAIRAO010000332.1 GCA_903876625.1 uncultured Gallionellaceae bacterium
AGCTTCGGTTACAACGCAGCCTCAGGCGAGTATGGCGACATGCTGGCAATGGGCGTGGTTGATCCAACCAAAGTAACGCGCGTTGCTTTGCAGAACGCGGCTTCTATCGCCGGTTTGATGCTAACAACAGCATGTATGGTAGCTGAACTCCCGGAAGACAAACCAGCCGGTGGTATGGGTGGTGGTGATATGGGCGGCATGGGTGGAATGGGCGGCATGATGTAATTGAATTCTTCGCGAGTTCGCTCGCATAGGTTTCATACAGTAAAAAAAGAACCCCGTTTTCGCGGGGTTCTTTTTTGTTGCTGAAAATATTAACGTAAATGAAAATGGTAGTTTGTCTCCAACCAGCAGTGGCTTCCTCAATTCAGTCCGAATCAGGTGTTCCATGTTTTCTTTAGAGGTTCCCTTAAATGAATAGAGCCGCTATAATGCGCGCCTTCGTAAAAATGGCTCGGTAGCTCAGTCGGTAGAGCAGAGGACTGAAAATCCTTGTGTCGGTGGTTCGATTCCGCCCCGAGCCACCAGAAGATATAAAGCTTGCAGTGATGCAGGCTTTTTTATTTCTTTTTCGTTATTTCAACTTGTAACCATTTTGTAACCACGTTTTATCAAATCTCCTGTTCTTCACTAAGTTTCCGAATAGAAAAATTGAATTTTTCAATTTTGAATTACTGACCAATGGAATCATTACAACATCAACTTAATCAACGTTCGCACACTTCCACCGGATTAGATTCCCTAAACTATTACCAAGAGATATTTCTAGCCCTATTGAGCCTCTAATCAGAGTCAAATACTGTATCGGGGGGGGCTACCTTCTGGACGTTTTCCTTCTAATATTGCGACAGCTAATATTTGAGCTTCCTCACGCTGTCTTTTTTCAGTTTCTAAATATGATTCGTTAGTCACAGCGGGTGTCCTTTCCAAGACCGAATGAACTTTATGCAACAGCTCTCAAGCCAGTTTTTACATCGTCTAACTTAATTCCGGCTTCGTTCAATATCCATGCTTCAATCTTTACGTGCCACATACGCAATAAATCTAGCGGGCGGCGGATATAGTTTTGTTCGCGCACACCTTGGGGCGCATGGCCTTGGATTTGTGCAGCGATACCGGCGGGCGTCTCTGTCCACTCGCACAAAGTAGCAAACGAACGGCGCAACCCGTGCAAAGTGATTTCAAGGGCAGCAACAGCGCAGGCTTTACGGTGGGCAATTGACGGGTCATGTATACAGCCCTTCGCAGATGTAGGGCTTGAAAATACGAACTGTGAAGGCTTCCATTCTTTGCCAGCTACTTTCAAGGCGTTTATTTTTCTAACATTTGGCGGCGTGTCATTGTGGCATTTTAAGTCGAGCAATAAAGATTCGACATAGGGGGTTAATGGAATAACGCGCAACCCTTCCACCTTATCGTGTAGAGTTAAACTTTTCCATTGAAAATCTACATCTTCCCATTTCAGTGCGGCCAGTTCGTTACGCCTTGCGCCTGTCAATAACAAGGCTTGCAAGTAAGCACCTATAACTGGGTTTCCGATTTGCTTCACCGCATCAAACCATGCTTTTAACTGCTCACGCTGTAACACGTCATGCTTGGCTTTTGCCTTGCCTAGGCTTTCGCGAGCATCTTTACTCTGTGCGGAATTACTTGTCACGATTGCTTTATAGGTAGGGTGTCGGGCGCACCAGAATAAAAACGCTCTTAATAATCGAAGTGCAAGGCGGGCGCGTGTTGGTCTTATCTTCGCTTCATCCTTTGCCCATTCTGTCACCCGTTCGGGCGTAATATCAACAATCCGAATACTTGCCAGTGATGCGAGAGAACCGGCTTCGGTTAGTTTTTTGCTACGCTTACGCTTATCACCTCCGGCTTGCATAACTGTTTCATGGTCATGTAAGTGAATTGCAGACCATAGGGGCTTTCGGGCTTCGACATATTCCTTCCATGCTTTGCCAACTGTCACCGTTTCGCGGGTTTCCTTCATTACTTGCGCGGATGCTTGTTCAATCTTTGCTGCTTCCTGTTCAGCCTTCACTTGGCGCGGGTCATTGCCGCTATCAATTACAGTTTGAAGGCGGCGGGCTTCGGCCTGTGCTTGGGCAATTCCCCATGCCTTCACATCACCAATGGTCAGCCGCATCGTTTGCCCTTTAACCTTGGCTTGAAATATGAAAGCCTTTGCCCCTGATGGATAGGCTCGTACTGCTAGCCCTAAAGGGTCATCGCTCCAAAGGAATGTTTGAGGCTTAACCTTGGGGCATTCAAAGCCTGCAATGCGTCCGGCTGTTAACTTCACCTTCTTCGCTTTTGCTATCACTTTAATCTTTGCCATCGCCGCCTCCTGAAAAGTTGTAACCAGCTTGTAACCACGATTTCAGTATAATGCGGAATACTAATCAACACAAGGATTATTGTAACTAATGTTAACAGTCTGTTTATATTGTATTCTAGTGCGATAATCAAATTGCTATCAACACGCCAAAATATGCTTTGTCATGGACTGAAAATCCTTGTGTCGGTGGTTCGATTCCGCCCCGAGCCACCAGAAGATATAAGGCTTGCAGAGATGCAGGCTTTTTATTTTTATGGTATTGAACGTTGTGACTGTGTGAATAATTTTATTAGCGATTCTTCCACAGACTGGCTCCCAACCGAAAACGGTGTATGGGCACCGACTTCGCAATGAAACTCGGAGACCAAGCGTCCAGGAACGCGATTGTTTATCAATAAAGTGTCGTTTCGGGATGCAGCTACTTTTACTGAGCAGAGAAAAAAGTTTGTTTTGACGATGTTCCTATTTGTAGCTACAATTCGACCACAAAGGAGATTATTATGTTGACTACAGATGTGCGTTGTAGGATTGATGCAAAAACGAAAGCTGATGCTGCAGAAGTAATAGAAGCCTTGGGTCTTAATGTTTCAGATGCAATTCGCCTTTTCCTCAAGCGGGTAGCTACTGAGGGCGCAATTCCATTTGAGTTAAGAGTCCCCAATGCTGTTACCCTTTCTGCTATTGCAGAGCTAGAAAATAAATCCAAACGTTCAAAACTCAATAAACACAAATCGTTGGAGGCTATGAGTGCAAGATTGAGTAAATAATGCTAACTGCAATTACCAGTACGCAGTTTGATAAGGATTTTAAGCGAATCGTTCAAAATCCAAAATTTAAACAATCTGAGTATTTAACGGTAATGACGTTGCTTATGTCCAACCAACCATTGCCTGCCAAATATAGTAATCACCCGTTGATTGGAAATTACGATGGATACTGGGATTGTCATATCACCAATGATTGCGTATTGATTTATAAGATCATAAATAATGAACTTCGAATTGCCAGAATAGGCACTCATTCTTCAGTTTTCAACAGCTAGTTTGTTCTACTCAGCAATGACAGTAATAAACAATGCAAATCCGTCCAGTACCACACACTTGGGGATCTGCCTATACTATTGCGTTCCCATCACAGCCAATTTACTCCATAAAAATAGGTGTCTATAACACACCTATTTTTTGGCAGGGTTATGCCAATGTTAAAACTGTAGAGATACAATGCGTTGCGTGTTGAAAATCCTTGTGTCAGTGGTTCGATTCCGCCGCGAGCCACCAAAATTTAAGGTCAACCGGTCTCGGTTGGCCTTTTTAATTTCTAGCGTTTCCCCAACCAGCGCGGGCTTTGTAGCCATTCTGCGTGTGCTACGCCGCGAATAAAACCACCTGTATTCGACGTACAATTACAATTACCCCCGTTCGATTCTTTACTGCTCTGTGTTCTGTAAAAATAGGGGACTTGAATAATTGACTTTGGCCACCTAAAAAAGAGCTATGCACAACCCTTAGGTTTCTTTTCAAAGATGGATTATAACCTATCGGTTTTATATGTATTGCATTTATAAATCCTATAGGTTACGATTTACATCACATAACAGAACCTTTGAGTATCATGAATAAGCGATTTCGAGAACTTCAACTGCGACAAATGGACACGCTACTCTCCAACTGGCGGGCGAGCGCTCTTCCTGCGCGCCCACAGGCAGGCTGGGTACATGCCCTTCGTGATGCGCTAGGAATGTCGGCAGCGGCATTTGCACGACGCTTGGGAATGTCACCAGCGGGTGTTCGCAAACTAGAAAAGGCTGAAGCCAATGATGCAATCACACTCGCCAGCTTGCGCAAACTTGCTCAAGCACTTGATTGTGAATTGCAGTACGCGCTTGTCCCTCGAACATCACTAGAGCAGCGCTTGCAGGATAGAGCTACAGAGGTAGCCCGTGAACGCATACGTCCAGTTTCGCACTCTATGTCGCTGGAAGACCAGTTGGTAAAAGGCTCATTGAGTGATGTTCAAATAGAATTGCTGGCTAAAGAAATACTCGACGGCTCGCGCAGAGAGTTGTGGTGAGGCGCTACTAATGGAATTTCAATACGCAGTAGGAGCCACCCCGCTTGATCCTGACGAGGCTGCCGGACTCGTGCCGACACACATCACCACTCAGGCAGATCTAAATGCTTGGGAGGAGGCAAATATTTTGCAGGGAGCTCATTGGGCTTCACGCCGGAAGAAACGCAACTTACTCGATGAAGGCTTCGTTCGTGAATTGCACCGAAGGATGTTCGATAAAACTTGGCGATGGGCTGGCACATTCCGATCTAGCAATAAAAACATCGGTGTTGACTGGACTCAAGTCGCGGTGAGGATACGTAACTTGCTTGAAAACACCCAGTACCAAATTGAACACAAAATATTTGGTCCTGACGAGTTGGTTGCACGATTCCATCATCAGTTGGTTTGGATTCACGCGTTTCCTAACGGCAATGGACGTCACGCGCGCTGGATGGCTGACATGCTCGTCATGCAACTTGGACAGCCCAGATTTACTTGGGGTGGTGCGTCTTTGGCAACGCCTGGCGATGTTCGCAATCGTTACCTCGTTGCACTACGAGCCGCAGACCAGGGGCAATTCGAACCCCTAATTCACTTCGCCAGAAACTGAAGCTGGGCAATAACACACCTATTTTTTGGCAGGGTTAAGCCAATGTCGATACTGTTAAGATACAATGCCAAGCGTACTGAAAATCCTTGTGTCGGTGGTTCGATTCCGCCCCGACCACCAGAAGATACAAAGCTTGCAGTGATGCAGGCTTTTTTATTTGTAGGGTCATTTGTTTTGCGGGTGCACAAATGTGCTGACAGTACTTATCAATAGGATAAGCGACACTTCCACCAACTTCGCTCCCACTCAATTCAACGGCGCAAAACGTTTAGCGTCCAGCAGCGACGCTGCAAAATGAGCAACCTCTTAGCTGCAAGTTAAGTCCAGTCTTGACAATTACCTCAGCGTACATACAATGTATTCATGATTAAATTCGAGTGGGATACAGCTAAAGCGACAGCAAACAAAAAAAAGCATGGTGTTTCATTCGAGGAAGGTCAAACTGTCTTCTATGATGAGTTTGCTGTGCAGTTCTTCGATGAGGATAATTCCGCATTAGAAGATAGATTTCTGATGCTCGGTTTCAGTGATGAGGCTCGCATACTGATTGTCTGTGATTTCGAACGTGACCAGGGCTATATTGTTCGGATTATCTCAGCAAGGAAAGCAACGAAAAACGAGAGTAAATATTATCAAGGAGTTATGCCATGAAAACTGAATATGATCTGTCCAAAATGAAATCCCGCAAAAATCCTTATGCATCCAAGCTCAAAAAATCTGTCACTATGCGATTGAGCGAAGATGTGATTGGTTATTTTAAACAAATGGCTGACGAAAAAGGTGTCCCGTATCAGAGCCTGATAAATCTTTATCTGCGAGATTGTGTATCAAGCCATAGAAAAATTGATATTTCTTGGCAATCGACTCGTTAACTTTCTTCATTCGAGCGAGACTTACTTCGGTTTTTATGTGAGTCCAATCAAAAAACAAATTTTCATGTTAAGTCTCACTCAGGATTGAAAATCCCTGTGTCGGTGGTTCGATTCCGCCCATGGCTCATCTATAGCTCCTTAACATAGGCAATTAGTTGATCCAGTGCGATTCCCCAACCTTGCTCAAAACCCATTGCTGCATGCTGCTCACATCCTGCTTCATCCGCATGTCGTGCAATAGCGGTATAACGTGTTCTGTAGCCGAGAGATTCCAACAGGATGGTCGCTGTGAACTTGAAGTCTACGGTCGATTCAGGTTGTGCAACACCCGCGATGGGGCGAAAGCCCGGTAGCAGCGCATTTGTCCATGTCAGTCGCTCATTTTCAATCACCTCAAGGTAGCAACCATTCCCGGGGTAAGTTTTTCCCTCAGGCGATTGCATCACGGTGCGAAACAAGCCGCCGGGTCGCAGGTCTATTTCACATGCTATTGTCTTCCACGGTAAAGGGCAGAACCAGGGCAGCAGATGTTGCGGTTGTGTCCACGCTTTCCAAATGAGTTCTTTCGGTACATCAACCATTCGATGGAATGTAAGGTCGAGTTTAGGATCATATGTATTTGTGGCGCTGTCCATTGGTTTGTCTCCTTTTTAGATCAAACAATAAGTTGAATTTCAATCGCTGTCCACCCAATCAGCTAGAATGCGTACCTTGATTTTCGCGAGTACATTATGGTTCCTCATCTCACTACCGCACTGAAAGGCCCTTTGCTCGAGTTGGAGCAACGCATTCTTAACGAGCAACCAACGATAGAACGCTGGTTCCGAACTAAATGGCTTGAGCATACGATTCCGTTCTACACCTCTGTCGATTTGCGTAATAGCGGCTTTAAACTGGCGCCCGTAGATACCAATCTGTTTCCCGGTGGTTTCAACAATCTTAATCCGGTTTTCTGGCCGCTATGCGTGCAAGCGGCACAAAGTGCGATTGAAAAAATTTGCCCTGAAGCGCGCGGTGTCTTGCTTATTCCGGAAAATCATACGCGCAACCAATTCTATTTGCAGAACGTGTTACAGCTTACTCAGATATTACGCGGCGCGGGGTTGAAGGTGCGTATTGGTAGCCTGTTGCCGGAAATCACACAACCGACCGCAGTGCAGTTGGCGAATGGCGGCTCGTTAACGCTGGAGCCGATACTGCGCAAAGGGAATCGGCTCGGCTTGGAGGATGGATTTGACCCTTGTGTGGTGCTGCTCAACAACGATTTGTCGGCGGGTGTGCCGGACATTCTGAAAAACCTTGAGCAGAACGTGCTCCCCCCCATAGAAGCAGGTTGGACGACCCGGCGCAAATCGCAACACTTTGCGGCTTACGACCAAGTAGCGGGCGAATTTGCCAAATTGCTAAACATTGATCCGTGGCTGATTAATCCCTACTTCGCGATGTGTGGTGAAGTCGATTTTCACGCCCGTACTGGAGAGGAATGCCTGGCTTTGCAGGTAGATACGGTTTTGCAGCAAATGCGAACTAAATACACCGAATACGGGGTAAAGGAAGAACCCTTTGTGATCGTCAAAGCTGACGCCGGCACCTATGGCATGGGCATCATGACCGTAAAAGATGCCAGCGAAGTACGCGACCTCAACCGCAAGCAACGCAACAAAATGGCGGTGGTAAAAGAAGGGCTATCTGTTTCCGATGTATTGGTACAGGAGGGTGTCTATACTTTTGAAACGATCAACGAAGCGGTGGCAGAGCCGGTGATCTACATGATCGATCATTTTGTGGTCGGCGGTTTTTATCGTGTGCATACGGAGCGCGGCATAGACGAAAATTTGAATGCGCCCGGAATGAGTTTTGTACCGCTCGCATTTGAAAATTGCTGCACCTACCCCGATGCAAATTGTGAACCGGATGATGTGCCGAATCGTTTCTATGCTTACGGCGTAGTCGGCAGGCTGGCAATGCTGGCGGCTGCTTTGGAACTGGAAGGTATGCAGCAGTGAGTTTGCTTGTGCGCTTCGCATTATTGTCAGTTGTATTGCTGCTCGGTGCCTGTGGCAAAGAGCCGTTTTATCAAGAACAAGCTTATGTGTTTGGCACGCAAGTGGATGTCAGCATCTACGGTGAAGACGAAGAAAAGTCGCGGCATGCTGTCGCTTCGGTAATGCATGATTTTCAACGCCTGCACGATTTGCTTCATGCATGGAAACCTTCTGAACTTAGCGCGTTAAATGCAGCATTTGCACAAGGGAAATCAAAAGTAGTTTCAGCAGAAGTTGCAGCGATGCTACAAGATGCCACAAAAATGTCTGCACAATCCGGTGGTTTGTTTAATCCGGCAATCGGCGGATTGATTCAGACATGGGGATTTCAGGCAGATGACTTCAAAGCAGTTTTACCGGATGAAAAGAAGGTAGCCGCTTTGGTAAAGGCAAATCCGCAAATGAGTGATCTGGACTTTTCGCCCTCAAGCCTTGCAGGAGAAAACGGAGTGAAGATCAGCAGCCGTAATCCAAAAGTTCAAATCGATCTGGGCGGCTATGCCAAGGGTTATGCGTTAGATCGGGCCGCAGATATTTTGAAACAACAGGGTATTCACAATGCGTTGATTAACATCGGCGGCAATGTCCTGGCTTTGGGTAAGCACGGTTCGCGCGCATGGCGCGTGGGTATACAACATCCCCGCAAACCCGGGCCGCTGGCGACGATGGAATTAAGAGATGGAGAAGCAGTTGGAACCTCCGGAGACTATCAGCGATATTTCGAATTCCGCGGTAAGCGCTATTGTCATCTGATTGATCCTCGTAGCGGGTACCCGGTGCAAGGAACTCAAGCAGTAACAATTTTGACTCAAGGAGCGCACGCAGGATTGCTATCTGACGGATCCTCAAAACCAATTTTTGTCTCAGGAGCCGGGGGTTGGCGTGCCGCCGCGCAACAGATGCAAATTTCCGAGGCGATGTTGATCGATGGCGACGGAGTCGTGCACCTTACCACGGCGTTGCAGAAACGGCTAGAATTCACGGATAAGTCCACAAACAGAGAGGTCGAACCATGAGTGATGATGATCGAATGCAGCAGAATATTGCGCGCACGACTGGATTACATGCGCTTAAACAGATCCATACCATCGTGGAGCAGGAAAATAAAAATGATGCGTATAGCGCGCAAGTGTTGAGTTCGTTATGGCGTTATGGTTGGGTAATTTTGCTTTTACTTGCCGCAGTCCTGGCGCATTTAATGGGAGTGTATTAATTGGTCGGTATCTTGATAGTCGCCCATAATGGATTGGGTGACAGTTTGGTTGATTGTGTGCGTCATGTGATGGGCAGTGTGCCATCGCACTTAAAAGTATTGTCGGTATTGGCAAGTGATGACCCTCAGCAAAAAGAAGCAGAGGGACGCCAATTGATTGAGCAACTCGATACCGGTAAAGGAGTGTTAATCTTATGTGATGTATTTGGCGCGACGCCAAGTAATATCGCTCAGCGCTTTTACGAACCGGGGCGAGTGGAAGGAGTCGCCGGTGTCAATCTTCCGATGCTGCTGCGCGTAGTTGTCTGTAGTCGTGACAAGCCGTTGCCCGAGATGGCCAAACGGGCACTGGATGGTGGCCGCGAATGTATTGTTTCAATGAACTCACCAATTAAGGACTGCGATGTTGCAACAAGATGCGCTGATAATTAACAAGCTCGGTTTACATGCCCGGGCTTCAGCCAAACTCACCCAACTTGCCTCTCAGTACCCATGCGAAGTGTGGCTGTCGCGCAATGGTCGCCGCATTAATGCGAAAAGCATAATGGGTGTGATGATGTTGGCCGCAGCAAAAGGTGCGAGCATTACCATTGAAACAAGCGGTGAAAAGGAACAAGAAGCAATGAATGCACTTTTGGCACTGATTGGCGACTATTTTGGAGAAGGCCAATGAGTTTTTCTTTGCACGGTTTGCCCGTATCGAATGGAATCGCAATCGGCCATGCTCATTTAGTTTCTCACGCAATGCTGGAAGTCTCACATTACGTGCTTCCCAAGAACATGGTGCATCAAGAAGTTGCCCGGCTAAATGAGGCGCTGGAGGCCACACGAAAAGAACTGGCAGGCCTGCGCGAGTTTCGTCCGCAACAAGCGGCTGCGGAATTTGATGCGTTTCTCGATCTGCATTTAATGATTCTGGCCGATGAACATATCAGCACTGCCGCCCGCGAAATGATTGTGCGTGAACAATGCAATGCGGAATGGGCTCTCAAGACTCAAATGGAAACGCTAGTATCCCAATTCGAGGCATTTGAAGACGCCTATCTGCGTGAACGCAAAACCGACGTGGTGCAAGTGGTCGAGCGGGTTCTCCAAACAATGAGCGGACAACCCGGACATACACCGCCCAGTGCACAACATGACAAAAATCTGATTTTGGTCGCGCATGATGTCAGTCCGGCTGATCTGATCCAACTAAAATCGCACCAGTTTTCAGCCATTCTGACCGATCTTGGTGGCGCGACTTCTCATACCGCGATTGTTGCCCGCGGCTTGAACACACCCTGCATCGTGGGTTTGCATCATGCGCGGGAGCTCATTAAAGATAACGACATGCTCATCATCGATGGTGAGCAGGGTGTCGTGCTGGTCAATCCGGACAAACAATTGCTCGCTGAATATAAGCTGCGTCAAAGTCAACTCGATATTGAACGGCAAAAACTCAAACGGCTGAAAACAGCACATGCCAACACCTTGGATGGCACGCATATCGAGCTGCATGCCAACATCGAGATGCCGCAAGACTTGATAGAGGTAAAGGAAAACGGGGCAACCGGGATTGGTTTGTTCCGCAGTGAATTTCTATTTCTAAACCGTGATCATTTGCCGGAAGAAGAAGAACAATTCGAAGCCTATCGCTCAGTGGTGGAAGGTATGGATGGCTTGCCTGTTACCATCCGTACTTTTGATCTGGGTGCGGATAAACAAATCAAAAATGCCTCGCGGGTAGCCAGCAATCCGGCATTGGGGTTGCGCGCGATTCGATTGTGTCTGGCCGAGCCGCAACTTTTTCGCACACAGCTTCGCGCTCTGTTGCGAGCCTCTGCCTATGGAAAATTAAAGATACTGGTGCCGATGTTATCGGGTGTTGCGGAGATCAATCAAACTTTACAGTTTATTGAAACGACAAAACAAAGCCTTGCCGCAGAAGGAATTGCGTACAATCCGGAAATCAAGATCGGCGGCATGATCGAAATTCCCGCCGCTGCACTTTCGCTAAACGTGTTCATTCGCAAACTAGATTTTCTTTCTATCGGTACTAACGACCTGATCCAATACACATTGGCAATTGACCGTACCGATGAAGAAGTTTCTCATCTTTATGATCCGCTTCACCCCGCTGTGTTGCATCTGCTGGCGCATGTTATTAGCAGTGCGAATAAAGCTGAAGTACCAATCTCGGTCTGCGGAGAAATGGCGGGGGAAGTGGCTTACACCCGTTTGCTGCTGGGCATGGGTTTGCGAAATTTTTCGATGAACTCGGCTCAATTGCTTGCTTCCAAACAACGCGTATTAACTACAAGTCTGCCGGAGATACTTCCGCTCACGCTTAAAATACTTCGCGCAGATGACCCGCTCAAGATTCAAGAATTGCTGTCCAAATTGAATGCGGGTTAGTGTGGCCGATGGCATCGAATTGAGAAATTCATTAAACAAAAGGCTATGGAAGAACGTGTAATTAAAAGGTTGCTGATCATTCTTGCGGTAGGCATCATCGCCATCATAATATTCAAAGTTATGCTAACCAAAACTTATTCCAATCTTAACGATGCCGTCATTGCAAAGAAACAAGCTGCGGAAGCTGCTAAAACATCTGCTCAGGAACAAATGCCTGTCGCTGAAGTAATGGGTACTCCCATTGCATCGGATGTCGGCGAGACACTCTCTTCAGAAATGAATGCTGTTTCAGCGGCTAGTGATGCCCGATGATTTTTTTGGAAATTCAGCCAGCGCTTGAATGTATGACACGGCAAGGCAATTTATAAACAATCCCAAAGTTGACATCCATACCAAAATTAAGGAAACTACCTTCCGTGCCGATTTGATTCAGCTTGCGGGGCACATTAAATATACCAGCTAAAGCGAGTGAACCCGCTCTAGCATTAAGCTGACCGGGTTTTTTGTTTGGGGGAGTGATGTGGTTTCTTCGGTCGGTATAGTTAGCGCGCAACACATGCAATTCGATATTCCGTTGCAATTTAAAAGCGGCGCGGTGTTGCCGCGTTATATGTTGATGTACGAGACCTATGGCACATTGAATGCAGCAAAATCAAATGCCATTCTGATCTGCCATGCGCTATCAGGTCATCATCATGTCGCTGGTTGCTACGCCGGCGACGAAAAAAACACAGGTTGGTGGGATAACATGGTTGGGCCCGGCAAGCCCATCGATACTGATAAATTTTTCGTAGTGGGGTTAAACAATCTCGGCGGCTGTCACGGCTCAACTGGGCCTATCAGCATCAATCCCGAGACGGGCAAGCCCTATGGATCAACCTTTCCAGTCGTTACTGTTGAAGACTGGGTGGAATCCCAGGCACGGCTTGCTGATCGTCTTGGCATACAACAATTTGCAGCTGTTGCTGGTGGAAGTCTCGGTGGGATGCAAGCCCTGCAATGGTCGCTGGCCTATCCTCAACGTGTGCGGCATGTGTTGGCGATTGCGAGTGCGCCGCGTCTCTCCGCGCAAAATATTGCTTTTAACGATGTGGCGCGCAATGCCATCTTGACCGATCCCGATTTCCATGGTGGCGACTATTATGAACACAGAGTAGTGCCCACACGCGGTCTGCGCTTGGCTCGCATGCTCGGGCATATCACGTATCTTTCCGATGACGCAATGGCAGATAAATTCGGGCGCGAATTGCGTTCAGGCAAATTCAATTACGGATTTGATGTCGAATTTGAAATCGAGTCTTACCTGCGTTATCAGGGAGACAAATTCGCCGCCTATTTTGATGCAAACACGTATTTGCTGATGACAAAAGCGCTGGATTATTTTGACCCCGCTCATTCGTTAAATGGCAATTTGAACAAAGCGTTTGCCGCCTCACGCGCAAATTATTTAGTCGTGTCGTTCACCACAGACTGGCGTTTCTCACCTGAGCGCTCGCGCGAGATCGTGCGTCCGTTGCTGCACAACCATCGTAATGTTAGCTATGCGGAAATCACCAGTGCGCATGGGCACGACTCTTTTTTGATGCCGGATGAACACTACTTCGGAGTGATGCATGCCTATCTCGATCAGGTCTACAGGGAGAGCACAGCATGAGTGCCAATGCGATGCTGGCCACGCGCCCCGATTTTGCCGCTATTGCCGCATGGATACCGCAAGGTGCATCGGTACTTGACCTCGGTTGTGGTGACGGCAGTCTGCTGCAATACTTAAAAAGCGAGCGCGATGTGCGCGGTTACGGCGTTGAGATCAGTGATGCCGGAATCGTTGCCTGCATTCAGAATGGTGTTAACGTGATTCAAAACGATCTGGATTCCGGTTTGGCAGATTTCGAATCCAATGCTTTCGACTACATCATTCTGTCGCAAACACTGCAAGCCACGCGTCATACTGAACCCTTGATTCAGGAAATGTTGCGCGTGGGCCGGGAAGGTATCGTTAGTTTCCCTAATTTTGGTTACTGGAAAAATCGATTGGATGTGCTTTTCGGTAATATGCCCGTCTCGAAAGAATTGCCCTATCAATGGTATGACACCCCTAACGTGCACTTGTGTACTTTTCATGACTTCGAGGACCTGTGCAGAACACTGAATGTTCAAATTCTTGAACGCCGAGTGATAACAGGAGATAGTGAAATTCAACTGCTGCCTAATCTTCTTGGCAGCATGGCGGCGTATCGGTTTCAGCGTGGGTTGTAAGGGCACCCCCTTCCCAGCCTTCCCCCGCAGGGAGAAGGAGCAAGATCCCCACTCCCATCGGGGGAGGGTTAGGGAGGGGGTGTTGTTTGCGAATAATCTGGTTCAATCTGCATGAGTGCCTGGCAACAATTATTCACTCGTCGC
>CAIRAO010000333.1 GCA_903876625.1 uncultured Gallionellaceae bacterium
AATCGCGGTCTTTTTATCAACCTTGATCAGTTCTAAAAAGTGGTCATATTTCGGTTGTAAAGCAGTGCTAGCATCAGTTACTTTTTTGAATATCTCTCGTCCCTTGGGAAGGGTTAATATCTTATCCAATTTATCCAAGTCTTCTTTGTTGGAAGATCTATTTTTTGATATCTCTTCAATTGATTTTGCATCTTTTGTTTTGTCATCGATAAGTGCTAAATTTCTCATCAAACGACCGTTGTCTAAGGTGTTTTCAATCACGTTATTGGACAGATCAACCTTAACGTAGCGGTCTTTAACAATGAGCTGAGTCTCATTGTTCATTGATGCCATATTCACAATGGCAACGATCAGGATGGCAAGCAGCAACAAAAGAACCACACCAAATCCTATTCCCAAGCGAGTTCCGACTTTCATATTTGCACTAGACATATTTCATTCCATTAAATTGGTTGGTTAAGGATACCGGCGAAATCCTGAAATTGCATCCGCCACACCAAATAGTGACAAAGTATCACAATTAGTCTGTTAACGGCATTTGGTCTGCAAACTTGAGCATATGAGTAAAACGCTAAGTTTCTATATTTATTATCGCATGTCACAATGTTAGATAGCTCTTCATTTATCCAAGATACATCACTCATCAATCACAGGGTTACAATAAATATCAGGATAGCAATATGGCCTTAACTCACAAAAATGGAATCGGCAAAAATATAAGATATTTTTTCCAATTAGTTATTGCCTGTTTATTTGCATAACTTCATGCTTCTCAACAATTGCAATCGCAGAAGATGCTTATAACTCGGGAACAACCACGCTGACCGGAGACTGGAACGGCAGCCGCTCTAACTAGTCCAGCCGTGGAATTAATTTTGAATTTACACATCGGAGTGATGTAATCTCAAATACGGAGGGAAAATTAAAGCAAAGTAGCGAATGGTTAGGATATATAGATGCAAGATTACTTGTTGTGTAGCGTATTATTCATCCGGACATGGACGCCACAATGCCAGATGTAAACCTGCTTGGTATCAGGACAGAAATAAGTCTTTAAATATTTATTCTGTGATCAGTGAATTCATTAACGCTACCGTGGCTACTCCCAAAACGATCAACATCACTTGCTGAATCGTATCGCGCAATTGGGTACGTTTGTGTAAACCCGGAATCAGATCGGCCACAGCAACATAAATGAGGCTTGCCGCCGCCAACGCCAAAAGTGATGGAGTCCACGACTGCATGCTTTGCAAACTAAGGTATCCCAATAATCCCCCTACGACAGTTGCAAAACTGGAGATCAGATTCATCTGAAAGGCGCGAAGCCTGGTATAGCCGGAATGGATCAGAATGGCGAAGTCACCGACTTCCTGAGGTATTTCATGGGCAATAATTGCAAGCGATGTCACTACGCCCAAATGGATGTCTGTCAAAAATGCAGCTGCAATGATGATGCCATCGATAAAATTGTGGAATGTATCACCTACAATGACCATGGTGCCGCTTCGACCGTGATCATGCGCAGCTAAATCCTGAGTTTGGTGAGGTTCATGCGCCTCGCAATGATCGTGATGGCAATGACGCCAGATCAGCACTTTCTCCAACGTAAAAAATATCAAGATACCAAGCAATACGGTGCCGCTGACAGTTGTCGAATTGGGACTTAACTTGATCGCCTCGGGCAGAATGTCCAGAAACACTGCACCAAGAAGAGCACCGATGGCATAACTCACCAACGCACCTACCCAGTGCGCACGGATATTGAGCGCAAACAGTCCCACACAAAGCATACTCAATGCGCCTCCTACGAAACTCGTAAGTAAAATCCAGGCTAGTACACTCATATTTGAATTCTGAAGTAGTTGACGCACGGATTATACTGAGAAAGTGAAATAGTACTATTCGAAATTATATCGTTGCGGTTTTCTCCAAAATAACTAGCTTACGTGAAAATTTTTGCTTATATTCTGTCAGTAGGGAACAAATCATAGACAAGGATATTCATTACCCAACAGGCGTCTTTTGATAGACCGTTTACAGCAATCTTTAGCCTCCAATTACCGTAGCCACCAAACTGGCGCACTGCTATTTATTGATCTGGACAATTTTAAATTGCTCAATGATACGTTGGGTCATGATGTTGGAGACATGCTTCTAAAACAGGTCGCACAAAGACTCAAATCGTGTGTGCGCGAAGGCGACACAGTGGCGCGTTTCGGCGGTGACGAATTTGTTGTTCTACTGGAAGATCTGAGCGCTCAGACCGTCGAAGCAGCCGAACAATCCAAAGCGATCAGCCAGAAAATTCTGACGACTTTGAATGCGCCCTATCAACTTGAAAAATATGTGCACCATAGCACTCCCAGTATTGGAGTCACTTTATTCAGCGATCAATTGCATTCCACAGATGACATTTTGAAACAAGCAGATATAGCCATGTATCAGGCAAAAAAATCCGGCCGGAATGCGATATGTTTTTTTGATCCTCAAATGCAGAGCATCATCAATGCTCGCGCCGCGATGGAAGGTGAATTGCGTTTGGCAATTGATCAGCAGCAGTTCCAATTGCATTACCAGATTCAGGTTAATGACTCACATCAACCCATTGGCGCAGAAGCATTGATCCGCTGGATTCATCCCGAACGGGGCTCTGTTTCTCCCTCTCAATTTATCCCTCTGGTGGAAGAAACCGGGTTGATTTTGCCAATTGGTCTATGGGTAATCGAAAAAGCCTGTAAACAACTCAAGATGTGGGAGAAAAATGAGTCGACCCGCAATCTTGTACTTTCGATCAATGTCAGTGCCAAGCAATTTCGGATGCCGGACTTTGTCTCTCAAATCAGGAACTATGTACAACGCATTAATATCAACCCTAGACATTTGAAACTCGAAATGACAGAAAGTATGTTGCTGGATAATATTGAGGAAATCATTGCAACCATGACAAATTGAAAGAGATCGGAGTCCGCATTTCTCTGGACGATTTCGGAACCGGCTATTCATCGTTGCAATATTTGAAGCGTCTGCCACTTGATCAACTCAAGATCGATCAGTCATTTGTGCGTGATATCGCCGTTGACAGTAGCGATCGAGCAATCGTAAATACGATCGTCGCCATGTCCAAAAGCTTGAATCTGGATGTGATTGCCGAAGGGGTAGAGACAGAAGAGCAACGATCTTTCCTCTTGAGTATTAATTGCTTAAGTTTTCAGGGATATCTCTTGGGGAAACCCTTACCGATTGAAGTGTTCGAGGCAATATTGAGCAAATGGAGAACGGTTTGATGCGTTTATAATCTGTTTGACTTCGGCGATAATAAATATTTCTCAAGGATTATAAAACTTGCTGGAAAATTTTAGTTGTTGCAGTATGTCATTCGTCAGATTAGTTGAAAGTAGTTTTAGTTTGGTTTTGATAATTTTGCATCATGCTTGTATTTGCATCATGCTTGTAGTTATTTAGAACTTAACAACCTAACGCAATTAAATTTATCCTGCCATATTGAAATGGGCTGGTATCACCCTGGTAAATATAATGAAGTATTTTGTCTGTACGATATTAGTCCTGCTGTTTAACGCAAACTTGGCGAATGCTGAAGAAGGAGACGCTATCGCCGGTAAAAGCAAGTCGAAATTTTGTCAAGGTTGCCATGGCGAAGATGGGAATAGTATTAACCCGCTCTGCCCTAATTTATCCGGTCAAAATCAAAATTATCTTGAGAAACAAATTTTGGATTTTCAAGCCGGAAGGCGCGTTGACTCTATTATGACAGGAATATCTCAAGGACTGATTTCTGATCAGGACGCCAAAGATATTGCTGCATACTTCAGTAGCCGCAAGCCTATGGTCGGTTTCAGCGGAAACAAACTTGGGCAAAATATTTTCCGTGAAGGGAAACTTGGAATTAAGTTACCGTCTTGCGCAAGCTGCCATGGTGAAAATGGCAAAGGCAGATCAGATGAAAATACAACTTTTCCCATTATCGGTGGACAAACCAGAGACTATATTGCCAAACAGCTGCGAGATCTGCGCAGTGGCGATCGTCACAACGATCCTGAAAGCATAATGGGTAATGTTGCCAGGAAGTTGAGTGATGCAGAAATAGAAGCCCTGGCAGATTACGTTTCAGGTCTATAGATAGGCACAAATCTATTTGATTATTTTGTAATTTAGATGGAATATTGGTGTGCATCCTGAACCGGGTTAGCCGATTAATGAAGCAGACAGAATCCTTAAAAGCGTTTCACAGTAAATGAAGTTTCAATCTCAATAACAAGGAGTTTTTAATGGCTAATACAAGAGAAGTTGTAGTTTTAAGCGCGGTACGTTCCGCCATCGGGACATTTGGTGGAGCACTTGCCGGTCTCGAACCGTCCGAGCTGGCGGGCACGGTAATGAAGGAAGCAGTTGTTCGCTCAGGGATAGATCCCGCGCAGATCAACTACGTTACGGTAGGAACATGTATTCCGACCGATTCACGCTATGCGTATACCTCCCGTGTCGCTTCGATTCAGGCGGGCTTGCCGATGGACTCAGTGGCAATGCAGGTAAGTCGATTGTGTTCCTCCGGCCTGCAGGCGATTGTGACCACCTCACAGAACATTATGCTGGGAGACTGCGATTACGGCATAGGCGGGGGTGTCGAAGTCATGTCACGCGGCAGTTATATGGCTCCAGCGATGCGTTCTGGTGCTCGTATGGGCGATACCCAAATGATTGACATGATGGTTGCGGTGCTGACCGACCCGTTCGGTGTCGGGCACATGGGTATTACCGCAGAAAATCTGGCAACCAAATGGACCATCACCCGCGAAGAACAGGATGCCTTCGCGGTTGAATCGCAACGCCGTGCAGCGGCAGCGATCGCTGACGGGCGTTTCAAATCGCAGATCGTTCCCATCACACTCAAGAGCCGCAAAGGTGATGTAGTTTTTGATACTGACGAACACGGTAAGCCCAACACTACGCTGGAGTCTCTGGCAAAAATGAGACCAGCCTTCAAAAAAGACGGTACGGTTACCGCTGGCAATGCATCCGGAATCAATGATGGCGCAGCCTTTATGGTTCTGGCTGCGGCTGATATCGCTTCCAAGGCTGGGCAAAAGCCAATTGCCCGACTAGTGTCTTACGCAATCGCCGGTGTCCCAAACGAGATCATGGGAGAAGGCCCGATTCCGGCCACGAAACTGGCACTTAAGAAAGCAGGGCTTAAACTTGACCAGATGGATGTCATTGAAGCCAACGAAGCTTTCGCGGCACAGGCAATAGCAGTAAACAAGGGCCTAGGCCTCGATCCGGCTAAAACAAATCCGAATGGTGGTGCCATTGCCTTAGGTCACCCGGTAGGCTGTTCCGGAGCTTTTATCGCAACCAAAGCGTTGTATGAGCTGCAACGCATCAATGGCAAGTATGCACTAGTGACAATGTGCATCGGTGGCGGGCAAGGCATAGCTGCGGTGTTTGAACGATTGTAAAACGTTCCTGTTATGAATGTATACCCGGCCGAAGAGCCGGGTTATAGCGGATTCTTATGCAACTTGAATTCACACAATTCCAAATCCAGCCTATATCTATGGTGCCGATCTGGCTAGACGCATTCCTACGTTAAGATATGAGTTACCCGTATCGAAACTGACACGATCTGCCGCACGCAAAAAAGTTGGGATGTTAAGCCATGATCCACCGCGAAGCACTCGCCTGCCGCAGTCTCCGGTTTTCCATGCACTTCCATCATTGGGTGCGCCGATGTAACTGTCATTCCAGCAATCCTGGGTGATTTCCCACACATTGCCGCTCATGTCATATACACCCCAATCATTTGCTGCCAATTGTCCGATCGGGTGAGTTTCTTTGCCACTGTTGCTCTCATACCAAGCCATTCGATCTGGTCTTCCGCCCCCGCCGCAGTATTTTTCGTGGGCTCCGCCTGCGCGACATGCATATTCCCACTCGGCTTCAGATGGCAATCTGAATTTAGTCCCGGTGGTAAAACTCAACTCTTCCACAAAGCTTGATACATCATCCAGGTTTACACTTTCAACAGGCTTATTGTCCGCTTTCGAATTGCTCGGATTGTTGCCCATTACGAACTGGAATTGTGCCTGGGTCACTTCATAGCGACCTATCCAAAAGCCCTTTACACAAACCTTGTGTATTGGTTGTCCGTCAATGCTTTCATCGCCCCCCATGCTAAAGCATCCACTAGGCACCCACGCAAATTGCATTCCGGATTTAGGCTCGATCCATGCTGCACCCGGAGTTGTTTCCGCTTTTGCTATTAAGGGCAACGAATACCCTGAAAGCAGTGAGAGGGCCGATATCAAGATTTTCAATCTATGACTCATGAAAATTCCTTTCCTGATCTTTAAATTTAATTCATTAGCAGAATTCAACGTTTTTAACCACTATCCTAAATTCAGAATTTATTGTTTACCCCTTTAAACCTGTCCCGATATTAGCACGAACCTATCATAATTTCATTTTGAATGCGCCGTTTTGATTTACAAATCTTCGAATCCCCTAAAGAAAAATACGCGATTAAAACTGATTCTTGATTGGCCTGGTTACAGCAATTTTGTTAATCTGAACTATTCCAACCAAATAAATGTCCCCATACGTCCGGTAATGCCGTCGCGCCGGTATGAAAAGAAACTTGCCGATTCGCTGTAAGTGCAACGTTCCCCGCCATAAACACGCGAAACGCCCAATCCGTGCAACCGTTGGTGCGCCAGCAAATAAATGTCTGCCATCCATTTGCCATTGACACCGGGCAAAAATGCTTCGCTCGCTTGCGCGTGTTGTGCGACAAACATATTTTTAACCTCTTCACCCACTTCAAATGCGCGTTGACTGATAGCAGGACCGAACCAGGCTAACAGTTTGTGCGGCGCAATATTCATTGCATGCACCGTAGACTCTATTACTCCGGCGGCCAATCCTTTCCAGCCCGCGTGTGCCGCACCCACAACCGTACCGGCTTCGTCACACAGCAACACGGGCAGACAATCTGCGGTCATCACCACGCAAACCATACCACGATGCCGTGTAATCGTTGCATCAGCCAGAGGTAAACACTCTGCACCAACAGCATCGACAACAGTATTTCCATGAACTTGCTGCAACCAGACAGGCTCACCGGGCATGATCGATGCGAGCAATTGGCGGTTATGTGCCACTGCATGTGGAGAATCCCCCACATGATCTCCCAGGTTAAAGTTGTCATACGGTGAAACACTCACGCCTCCATTTCGAGTGGTCTGAATCACTCGCACATTTTTGGGGGCGGGCCAATCCGGAACAATGCAATGTTCAAGAATTCCCATGCGCTATCAACCGTACTTTCTTCAATAACTGTTGCATATCATCCGGCATATCCACCTGCCATTCCATCCATTCACCTGTCTCGGGATGCTCCAGACCCAAACGTTCTGCATGCAATGCCTGGCGTGGAAATTCCATCAGTACTTCACGCATTTGTGGTGGACATTTTTGCGCGCCTTTGATGTAGATATGATCACCCACCAGCGGATGATGTAGATAGGCCATATGAACTCTAATTTGATGTGTACGCCCGGTTTCCAGCTTGCAGCGCAATAAGGTGCAACCGGGGAAATTTTCAACCAGCGTATAGTGGGTAGTCGCGGGTTTGCCTCCCGCAACCACTGCCATCTTAGTGCGTTGAGAGGGGTGACGGTCTATGGGCTGATCTACCCGCCCTCCTCGCTCGATTTCACCATGGGCCAATGCCAAGTATTCTCGACGCACACTGCGTTCCTGCAATTGGCGCACCAGCGCGGTTTGTGCGACGAGCGAGCGCGCTACAACAAGCAACCCGCTGGTATCCTTGTCCAACCGATGCACGATGCCTGCGCGCGGTACAGCACCCAGCGCCGGATCATGGTGCAACAAGGCATTCAACAAGGTACCCTGCCAGTTTCCGCTACCGGGATGGACGACCAACCCAACTGGTTTATTGATGACCATGATACTCGCGTCTTCGTAAACGATATTGAGGGAGATATCTTCGGCCTGGTAGGGCTGATCGGCTGGATTGCTTTGCGGTGTAATGCGGAGCGATTCACCTCCCCACACTTTCAACTTGGAAGTTGCCTCAGCGCCATTCAAGGTAATTTGACCCCGCAAAACCCATTCCTGCAAACGGCTGCGTGAATATTCGGGCAATAACTTCGCCAAAGCTTGATCCAGACGCATTCCGCCATATTCGATAGGCACTTTAATACTCAACGCTATATCAACAACAGGGGACGAGATAGTTTCAATATCTGCATCTGTGTCATCATCTGTCAAGACAACAGTGGGCTCGGTAGAGATTGTATCTTTGGTATAATCGCGCAAATTTTTATAGGATTCAGCCATGCGCCATAGTTTATACGCTTTCATCCTGTTAACGTTAGTTGCTTGTAGCTCAAATCCTTCCCAGGAAGAAAATAAATTCACTGCCGACGAGCTTTATAACCAGGCTATGGATGCCATGGACGACCACTTGTACGAGCAGGCAATCAAAAAATTTGAGAAGCTGCAATCCAACTACCCTTATGGACGCTACGCGCAGCAGGCGCAAATGGAAATTGCTTACGCTAACTATAAACAAGGCGAGCCGGCTCCGGCTATCAGTGCGGTTGATCGTTTTATCAAGCAATACCCGAACAACGCCCATCTTGATTATATGTTTTACCTGAAAGGATTGATCAATTTCGATGAGAATCTTGGCGGCGCCCTGCTCACAATTTCAAATCAGGCTCCTTCCGAGCGCGACCCGAAATCTCTGCATGAATCGTTCGATGCGTTCAAAGAGTTGGTCACCCGATTCCCCGATAGCCAGTATTGCGATGACGCCAAATTGCGTATGCAATATTTGGTCAATACACTGGCCGGTTCAGAAATTCACATCGCCAGTTATTATCTGCGTCGCGGTGCCTTTGTCGCGGCGTTAAGCAGATCCAAAAGTGTGTTGATTGATTATCCACAGTCACCTTTGTCGCGAAATGCATTAGAAATAATGGTTCAAGCTTATGATGGAATGGGCATGAACGATCTGCGCGATGATACAAAACGGGTGCTGAATCTGAATTTGGCAAATGACGGACATCCTCCCGGCCCAGTCGACATATCCAGAAGCGAGCCTACTTGGTGGAGATTTTGGGAATAAGAGTGGAGTCTGATCTTGAAATATTGTCCTGAGTGCGGAGCACCCGTTGAACTGCGATTGCCTCAGGATGATAATCGCGAACGACACGTTTGTACGGCATGCTCAACTATTCATTATGAAAATCCGAAGCTCATCATTGGTGCGATCCCGGAATGGGATGATGGACGTATTTTGTTATGCCGGCGAGCGATTGAGCCGCGACACGGTTTGTGGACACTTCCCGCGGGCTTCATGGAAAACGGCGAAACCACTGCTGAAGCCGCAGCAAGAGAAACACTTGAAGAAGCCAACGCGAGAGTCAGTATTGGCGAGTTATATTCAATTCACAATCTTCCCTACATAAATCAAGTGCATTTATTTTATCGTTCACGTCTGCTTGACCTTGATTTCTCTCCCGGCATAGAAAGTCTGGAAGTAGTGCTGATTGGAGAAACCCAGATTCCCTGGGAAGCTATTGCATTCCGTACTGTGAAGTTCACTCTGCAACGATATTTTTCTGATCGAAAAAAAGGCAGTTTCCATTTCTTTAGTTCTGACTTGGCGCATCCTGCTCAAATTAGATGATCCTCCATGACCGTTTCACCATTGATAAATAAATTATTGAATTTTCCATAAATCATGACAACCAATTCTCTTCTCATGCGTTATTTCCTTCATGATCTTTTTGAAGGAGTCTTGCATGGCGAAACGTTTGGACGAAGCAACAAAAAAGCGACTG
>CAIRAO010000334.1 GCA_903876625.1 uncultured Gallionellaceae bacterium
CAAACTTCTTTGACAATACGGTCGTGATCGCCGCTGTCAGTGTCGTCTTGCCGTGGTCAACGTGTCCAATCGTGCCCACGTTTACGTGCGGCTTCGTGCGTTCAAATTTACTTTTTGCCATTTTTATCTCTCCAGTATCTTAAAAATAAATAATCGTAATTTATTTCTTACTCATAATGGCTTCAGCCACGTTTTTCGGTGCTTCAGAGTAGTGCTTAAATTCCATGGTGTAAGTCGCACGACCTTGAGTCGCAGAACGCAACGAAGTGGAGTAACCAAACATTTCTGCCAAGGGAACTTCAGCTTTAATCACCTTTCCGCCACCCATCATGTCATCCATACCTTGAACCATACCGCGGCGAGATGACAAATCACCCATCACTGTTCCTGCGTAATCTTCCGGTGTCTCTACCTCAACAGCCATCATTGGCTCCAGCAGAACCGGGCTTGCTTTACGCATACCGTCTTTGAAGCCAATTGAAGCAGCCATTTTAAAAGCGTTTTCGTTAGAGTCGACTTCATGGTAAGAACCGTCAAACAATGTTACTTTCACATCGACTACGGGGAATCCAGCCAAAACGCCATTAGGTAGCGTTTCACGCAAGCCCTTTTCAACCGCAGGAATAAATTCACGCGGAACCGCGCCTCCCTTGATAGCGTCGATAAATTCAAAACCCTTGCCAGTCTCGTTTGGCTCCATCCGCAACATTACGCGACCAAACTGACCCTTACCACCTGACTGCTTAACAAACTTGCCTTCAACTTCAACCTGTTTTCGGATCGCTTCGCGGTAGGCCACCTGTGGCGCGCCCACGTTAGCTTCAACGCCAAATTCGCGTTTCATCCGGTCAACCAAAATTTCCAAATGCAACTCACCCATACCAGACATGATTGTCTGACCGGACTCTTCGTCTGTGCGCACACGGAACGACGGATCTTCAGCAGCCAAACGTCCCAACGCAATGCCCATTTTTTCCTGGTCTGCTTTAGTCTTCGGCTCTACAGCTACGTGAATCACAGGTTCAGGGAATATCATGCGCTCGAGAATGATCGGCTTGTTCGGATCACACAGCGACTCACCCGTTGTGACATCTTTCAAACCGATACAGGCTGCAATGTCACCGGCCAAAATTTCATCGACTTCCTGACGCTCATTCGCATGCATCTGCACTATACGACCTATACGCTCTTTCTTGCCACGAATGGGGTTATAAACCGTATCACCCTTCTTCAGCACGCCAGAATAAACGCGCACGAAAGTAAGCTGCCCAACGAACGGGTCTGTCATCAATTTAAATGCAAGCGCAGAGAAACTTTCGCGGTCATCAGCCTTGCGGGTGGTTGGAACACCTTCTTCGGTTTCTCCAGTCACATCCGGAATATCAACCGGTGCAGGCAAGAACATGATCACTGCATCCAGCATCCGCTGCACACCTTTATTTTTAAACGCAGAACCGCACAGCATCGGCTGAATTTCACAGGCGATAGTGCGTGTACGAATTCCCAGAATAATTTGTTCTTCGGTCAACTCGCCGTTTTCAAGGTAATGATTCATCAGTTCTTCAGATGCTTCAGCAGCGGTTTCCACCATTTTGGCGCGCCACTCTTTTGCAGATTCCAACAATTCAGCAGGAATCTCTTTGTAATCAAACTTCATGCCTTGGGAAGCTTCGTCCCAGATGATGGCCTTCATTTTGATCAAATCGACTACGCCAATAAAGCCCTCTTCCGCTCCGATTGGTATAACCAACGGAATAGGACGAGCACGCAGACGTTGTTCCATCTGTGTAACGACCTTGAAGAAATTAGCACCGGTACGGTCCATCTTGTTAACGAATGCCAAACGCGGCACTTTGTATTTGTTCGCCTGACGCCATACTGTTTCGGACTGAGGCTGTACACCACCCACAGCGCAATACACCATGCACGCGCCATCCAGCACGCGCATAGAACGCTCAACTTCAATGGTGAAGTCAACGTGCCCAGGCGTGTCGATGATATTGAAACGATGCTCCGGATAGGAATTGTCCATCCCTTTCCAGAAACAGGTTGTTGCCGCAGAGGTAATTGTAATACCGCGCTCTTGCTCCTGCTCCATCCAGTCCATCGTGGCAGCGCCATCGTGCACCTCACCGATCTTGTGGCTCACACCTGTGTAAAACAGAATGCGCTCAGTGGTCGTAGTTTTGCCTGCATCAATGTGTGCACTGATACCGATATTGCGGTAATGTTGAATTGGAGTTTTGCGTGCCACGGTATGTACCTAACCTTGTCTTGATATTCTTTATATTAGAAACGGAAATGCGAAAATGCCTTGTTGGCTTCAGCCATACGATGCACTTCTTCACGCTTCTTAACTGCACCACCGCGACCTTCGCTAGCATCGATCAGCTCGCCAGCCAAACGCATCCCCATGGACTTTTCGCCACGTTTGCGCGCAGACTCTTTCAACCAACGCATGGCCAGCGCCATACGACGGGAAGGACGCACTTCAACTGGCACTTGATAGTTTGCACCACCCACACGGCGACTCTTAACCTCAACTTGCGGCTTGGCATTGCTCAAAGCCTGATTGAAAATCTCGATCGGATCTTTGCCGCTCTTCTTGGCAACCTGCTCCATTGCGCCGTAAAGAATGCGCTCTGCCACGGACTTCTTGCCCGCTGTCATCAGCACGTTTACAAACTTGGACAAATCCTGATTTCCAAATTTTGGATCTGGCAGAACTTCGCGTTTGGGTACTTCTCTACGTCTTGGCATATCAAAACCTCAAATTTATTTGCTAACTAAAGAACAGTGACACGAACCGCCATTAAGCTTTCTTAGGACGTTTCGCACCATACTTGGAACGAGACTGCTTACGATCTTTAACACCTGCCGTATCCAGACTACCGCGCACCATGTGGTAACGCACACCCGGCAAATCCTTCACACGACCACCGCGCAAAAGAACCACGCTGTGCTCCTGCAGGTTATGGCCTTCACCTCCAATGTACGAGATGACCTCAAAACCGTTGGTCAGGCGCACTTTGGCGACTTTACGCAACGCCGAGTTCGGCTTCTTTGGAGTAGTGGTGTAAACACGGGTACATACACCGCGTTTTTGCGGACTACCTGCAAGCGCAGGCACCTTGCTTTTGGTAATTTCAGCAGACCGGGGCTTGCGCACTAACTGGTTAATCGTTGGCATTGTAAAGGTTCCTAAAACTCAATTTAATCAATAAGCTAATAAATGCACGCCATAGCAAAACAAAAACTCATCCTGCCATGACGGCTAAAAAGACCGCGCATTCTATTGACGAACACACGGACTGTCAAGCTGACTAGTTACTTCCTTGTGCTTCTACAGACGCATCTGCGTCAAGCAATCCCGAGCCGGCTGCTATATCTATGCCCAAGCGTTGCTTGCGTCTAGCCGTGTGGAATGCCAATCCCGTACCAGCCGGTATGAGGCGTCCCACAATCACGTTTTCCTTCAATCCACGCAAGTCGTCTTTCTTGCCCATGATCGCAGCTTCGGTCAATACGCGCGTTGTCTCCTGGAAAGAAGCCGCAGAGATGAACGAATCGGTGGACAGCGAAGCCTTGGTGATACCCAGCAACATGTATTGGAAAGTTGCTGCTTGTTTGCCGGATGCTTCCACGCGCTCGTTTTCCTGCAACAATTCGGCACGCTCAACTTGCTCCTTTGGAATAAAGGTTGTATCGCCCTCATCCAAAATCTGCACGCGACGCAACATTTGACGCACGATGACTTCGATATGTTTATCGTTGATCTTCACGCCTTGCAAACGATAAACATCCTGCACTTCGTCAGTGATGTATCGCGCCAGCGCTTCGATACCCAGCAAACGCAGAATGTCATGCGGATCAGCCGGGCCGTCCACAATCATTTCACCCTGATTCACCACTTGGCCGTCATGCACCAGTACGTGTTTCTCTTTCGGAATCAGGAATTCATGCGCCGAGCCCTCAACATCGGTAATCACCAGACGTTGTTTACCTTTGGTCTCTTTACCGAAGGAAGCAGTGCCGGTAACTTCCGCCAACATACCTGCGTCTTTCGGTGAGCGCGCTTCAAACAATTCAGCCACGCGTGGCAGACCGCCGGTAATATCACGCGTCTTTGAGCTTTCCTGTGGAATACGCGCCAACACATCACCAACACCCACGGTCTGACCATTTTCCACCGTGATAATAGAACCCACTTGGAACGTGACAGAAATCGGCGTTTCGGTACCTGCAATATTAATTTCGTTACCGGCCTCATCCAGCAAACGCACCAGCGGACGCGATGCGCCCTTGCCCGTCGTTGATCGTTTTGGATCGATAACCACCAAGGTGGACAAACCGGTCACTTCATCGATCTGTTTGGCAACCGTAGAACCCTCTTCGATATTAACGAAAGAAATCTGGCCTGGATATTCTGTGATGATCGGACGTGTATGCGGATCCCAAGTTGACAATACTACACCAGCTTTCACTGTAACACCTTCGCGTGCCGTCAACATCGCGCCGTAAGGCACCTTATGGCGCTCGCGCTCACGACCATGATCATCCGTCACCATTACTTCACCGGAACGCGCCACGACCACCAATTCGCCGCGCGCAGTGGTTACCGTACGCATATTAGGGCTGTACTTGATGATACCGTTCGACTTGCTCTCAACCTGGCTTGCAACAACTGTACGCGATGCGGCACCACCGATATGGAAGGTACGCATCGTCAACTGAGTACCCGGTTCGCCGATGGACTGCGCAGCGATCACGCCGACTGCCTCGCCTGTATTCACCAAGCCACCACGACCCAGATCACGGCCGTAGCATTTCGCGCACAGACCATAGCGCGTATCACAAGTCAGCGGCGTGCGTACGCGCACTTCGTCGATACCTAACGATTCGATCAGTTCAACTTTATCTTCGTCCAGCAAAGTATTTGCTTCGAATAATGTTTCGCTAGTTTCCGGATTGACCACATCAGAGGAAACAACGCGACCCAAGATACGTTCGCGCAATGCTTCTATCACTTCACCACCCTCAACCAGTGCCTTCATCGAACGACCATTGCTTGTACCGCAATCATCTTCGGTAATGACCAAGTCTTGAGTCACGTCTACCAAACGACGTGTCAGGTAACCGGAGTTCGCAGTCTTCAACGCCGTATCAGCCAAGCCCTTTCGTGCACCGTGCGTGGAGATGAAGTACTGCAACATGTTCAGACCTTCGCGGAAGTTCGCGGTGATCGGTGTCTCGATGATGGAGCCATCCGGCTTCGCCATCAGACCGCGCATACCGGACAACTGACGAATCTGAGCTGCAGAACCACGCGCACCGGAGTCAGCCATCATGTAGATGGAGTTGAACGACTCTTGCGTGATTGCTTTGCCCTTCTTGTCAAAGAGTGCATCGCCTGTTTTGAGATCACGGACGGGCTCAACACCAAGTTGTTCCATCATAGCCTTGGCGACTTGGTCACCAGTACGACCCCAGATGTCCACCACCTTGTTGTAGCGCTCGCCCTGAGTCACCAAACCAGAAGTGTACTGAGTTTGAATTTCGTGCACTTCTTTTTCGGCTGCGCCGATCAGGTCGTTCTTTTGCTGCGGAACCAACATGTCGTCAACACAGATTGAAATGCCTGCACGAGTCGCGTAAGTGAAACCTGTGTACATCAATTTATCCGCCATGATGACGGTATCGCGCAATCCGCAACGGCGGAAGCTGGCATTAATCAGCCGCGATATTTCTTTCTTCTTCAGGGTTTTATTCACTGCTGAGAAAGGCAAGTTTGGCGGTAATAATTCAGACAAAATTGAACGCCCAACCGTTGTCTCATAACGGGTCAACTTGGTTTGTTTTTCGCCTGCTTCGTCAATTGTCGATTCTTGAATGCGAACTTGGACTTTTGCTTGCAGATCAGCTTGGCCTGAGCGATAGGCACGAAGTGCTTCGGAAACGTCAGCATAAATCGAACCTTCACCCAGCGCACCCACTTTTTCGCGCGTCATGTAGTACAGACCCAACACAATATCTTGTGACGGAACAATGATCGGTTCGCCGTTCGCGGGCGAAAGCACATTGTTGGAGGCCAGCATCAAGGTGCGCGCTTCCATCTGCGCTTCCAGCGACAGTGGAACGTGCACAGCCATTTGGTCACCGTCAAAGTCGGCGTTAAATGCCGAGCAAACCAGCGGATGCAATTGGATCGCTTTGCCTTCGATCAGGATCGGCTCGAAGGCCTGAATACCCAAACGGTGCAGCGTTGGCGCACGGTTCAGCATCACCGGATGTTCGCGAATAACTTCTTCCAGAATATCCCACACGATCGGCTCTTCAGCTTCGACCATGCGCTTGCCTGCTTTGATCGTTGTTGCCAGACCCATCTTTTCCAGGCGCTCAAAAATGAACGGCTTGAACAGTTCAAGCGCCATTTTCTTCGGCAAACCGCATTGATGCAATTTCAGTTGCGGACCCACAACGATCACGGAACGACCGGAATAGTCGACGCGCTTACCCAGCAAGTTTTGACGGAAACGACCGCCCTTACCCTTGATCATGTCAGCCAGCGATTTCAACGGACGCTTATTCGCGCCGGTCATGGCTTTACCTCGACGACCGTTATCAAGCAATGAATCCACAGATTCTTGCAACATGCGCTTTTCATTGCGCACGATGATTTCCGGCGCTTTCAATTCGAGCAAACGTTTCAAACGGTTGTTACGGTTGATCACGCGGCGATAAAGATCATTCAGATCGGAAGTGGCGAAGCGGCCGCCATCCAGCGGCACCAGTGGACGCAATTCTGGCGGCAACACCGGCAACACTTCCATCACCATCCACTCCGGCTTGATACCGGATTGCAGAAATGCTTCCAGCACCTTCAGGCGCTTGGCGTATTTCTTGATCTTGGTCTCGGAGCTTGTCGCTTCCAATTCAGCGCGCAGCTTTTCTACTTCAGCAGGCACGTCCAGCGCACGCAACAAAGCGCGCACACCTTCCGCCCCCATCACAGCGGAGAATTCATCGCCGTACTCTTCCAACTTGGCCAGATAATCATCTTCCGACAACAGTTGTGCACGATTCAACGGAGTCATGCCAGGCTCGGTCACGACAAAGGCTTCAAAGTAAAGTACACGCTCGATGTCGCGCAGTGTCATGTCCAGCACCATCCCCAAGCGGGAAGGCAGTGATTTCAGAAACCAGATGTGGGCAACCGGGGAGGCCAATTCGATATGCCCCATGCGCTCGCGGCGCACCTTGGACAAAGTGACTTCAACGCCGCATTTTTCACAGATAACACCGCGATGTTTCAGCCGCTTGTATTTACCGCACAAGCATTCGTAATCCTTTACTGGTCCGAATATCTTGGCACAGAACAAACCGTCACGCTCAGGCTTGAAAGTACGGTAGTTGATGGTTTCCGGCTTCTTAACTTCGCCGTACGACCAAGAACGAATCTTCTCCGGAGAGGCCAGTCCGATCTTGATTGAATCGAACTCTTCTTTTTGCGTAACCTGCTTGAATAAATCCAGCAATGCTTTCATGTGTAACTCCTTAAAACTAGTGAGCGACGAATAGTTGGTAGTTTGTAGTCATTTGTCGTTAGTTAAAGGTAAAACTGCATACCCAACTAACGACTATCTACAATGACTAACGACTCAATGTCTTTCCAAATCGATATCGATACCCAAGGAACGAATTTCCTTGGTGAGCACATTGAACGACTCCGGCATGCCGGCGTCGATCTTGTGGTCGCCCTTGACGATATTCTCGTATACCTTGGTACGGCCATTCACATCGTCCGACTTGACTGTCAACATTTCCTGCAATGTGTAAGCTGCACCGTAAGCTTCCAATGCCCACACTTCCATCTCACCAAAACGTTGACCACCAAATTGTGCTTTACCACCCAATGGCTGCTGGGTAACTAGACTGTATGGACCAGTTGAACGCGCGTGCATCTTGTCATCAACCAAGTGATGCAGTTTCAACACATGCATGTAACCAACAGTTACTTTGCGATCAAAGGCATCACCTGTACGTCCGTCATACAACTGAATCTGGCCTGAACGTGGCAATTCTGCCAACTCCAACAGGTCCTTGATTTCTTCTTCGCTCGCACCATCAAATACGGGAGTCGCAAATGGCACACCATCGCGCAGATTGCGGCACAACTCAGTGACTTCTTCATCCGTAAAGGTTGCTATCTCTTCGGCCTGGTCGCCCTTGTATATCTTGCCTAAGAACTTGCGTACATCAGCGATCTTGGCTTGAGATTCCAGCATCAAGGCGATCTTTTTACCCAAACCCTTTGCGGCCCAGCCCAAGTGAACTTCCAGCACCTGTCCGATGTTCATACGCGAGGGCACACCCAGCGGGTTCAACACGATATCGACCGGCGTACCGTCAGCCATGTGCGGCATATCTTCCACCGGCACGATGCGCGAAACCACACCTTTGTTACCGTGACGACCGGCCATCTTATCGCCGGGCTGCAAGCGGCGTTTAACCGCCACATACACTTTAACCATCTTCTGCACACCGGCTTGCAGTTCGTCGCCCTGTGTCAATTTTTTCTTCTTCAACTCGAAAGCCGCATCGAACTCTAAACGCTTCTGCGCCAAACCTTCTTTGACTTGTTCCAATTGGGTTGCAACATCGTCGCTTGCCATACGGATATCGAACCAGTGGTGATGCTCCAGACCGTGCAAATACTCTTTGTTCAGTTTCGTACCCTTGGCCAGTTTCTTGGGTCCACCGTTGGCAACCTTGCCTGCCAGTAAGCTTTCCAAACGCGTGAATACGTCGGCTTCCACGATACGCATTTGGTCAGCCAAGTCTTTCTTGTAGCGACCCAATTCATCGTCGATGATTTGCTGAGCACGTTTGTCACGTTGCAAACCTTCGCGAGTGAACACTTGCACGTCGATCACCGTACCAGAGATACCGGCCTTCACGCGTAATGAGGTGTCTTTAACATCGGACGCTTTTTCGCCAAAGATCGCGCGCAACAGTTTTTCTTCCGGAGTCAGTTGTGTTTCACCCTTCGGTGTAACTTTACCCACCAAGACATCGTTCACGCCAACCTCGGCGCCAATATGTACGATACCGCATTCGTCCAGACGCGCCATTTGTGCTTCCGACAAATTAGGAATGTCACGGGTGATTTCTTCTGTTCCCAATTTGGTATCACGTGCCATGACTGTCAATTCTTCGATGTGAATCGAAGTAAAGCGGTCTTCCGCCACAACGCGCTCGGAAATCAAAATCGAGTCTTCGTAGTTGTAACCATTCCAAGGCATAAACGCGACCAGCATGTTTTGACCCAGCGCCAATTCGCCCATATCGGTCGATGCACCATCGGCAACCACGTCGCCACGCGCAATCACATCTCCTACTTTAACTAGAGGACGCTGGTTGATGTTGGTGTTTTGGTTAGAACGTGTGTACTTGGTCAGATTGTAAATATCCACACCGACTTCGCCAGCGGTCGTTTCGTCATCATTCACGCGAACTACGATACGCCCAGAATCAACGTAATCAACACGACCGCCGCGCCAAGCTTGAACAGCTGTTCCTGAGTCGACTGCAACTGTGCGCTCGATACCCGTTCCAACAAGCGCTTTTTCTGCACGCAAAACTGGCACAGCTTGACGTTGCATGTTTGCACCCATCAAGGCACGGTTCGCATCGTCATGCTCCAGGAACGGAATCAGTGAAGCCGCCACCGACACTACCTGTGCTGGTGCCACGTCCATGTATTCAATATTGTCCGGCTCAGCCAACACGAATTCATTGTGCTGACGCGAAGACACGATATCGTTGGTGAACTTGCCCTTGTTATCCAGATCCGCGTTCGCCTGAGCAATAGTGAACTTGCCTTCTTCAATGGCAGACAAATACTCAACATCGTCGGTGGCACGGCCCTTAACTACCTTGCGGTAGGGTGTTTCGATAAAACCATACGAGTTAGTGCGCGCATACAAAGCCAGCGAGTTGATCAGGCCGATGTTCGGACCTTCCGGTGTCTCGATCGGGCAAACACGACCATAGTGCGTCGGATGTACGTCGCGTACTTCAAAGCCGGCACGTTCGCGCGTCAATCCGCCTGGCCCCAACGCAGAGATACGACGCTTGTGCGTCACTTCTGCCAACGGGTTTGTTTGATCCATAAACTGTGACAGTTGCGATGAACCAAAGAATTCTTTTACCGCAGCCGATATCGGCTTGGCGTTAATCAAGTCGTGCGGCATCAGGTTGTCCGCTTCGGCTTGACCCAAGCGTTCTTTCACTGCGCGTTCAACACGAGCCAGACCGGTACGGAATTGATTTTCTGCCAATTCACCCACAGCACGAACACGACGGTTACCCAAGTGATCGATATCGTCGATTTCACCGCGACCATTGCGCAACTCAACCAAAATCTTGATAACTGAAACGATGTCGTCATTGGACAAAGTCACAGCACCAGTCAACTCTTCACGTCCAACGCGACGGTTGAATTTCATACGGCCCACTACTGACAGATCATAACGCTCTTCCGAGAAGAACAGGCCGTTGAACAAAGCTTCAACTGCATCTTCAGTTGGAGGCTCGCCAGGACGCATCATGCGATAAATCGCAACACGTGCAGTCCACTGATCGGTCGTTTCATCTGTGCGCAGGGTGTTCGACATGAACGCGCCCTGATCCAGATCATTGGTATACAGCGTATGGATCTTGCTGATACCTGCTGCTTGCAATTTGCCCAGCAATGTCTCAGTAATTTCATCATTTGCATTGGCAATAACTTCACCGCTTTCGGTGTCAATCACATTATGTGCAAGCACTCGACCGATTAGGAAGTCTTCAGTTACCGTCAGCTTATCAATGCCCGCCTCTTGCATTTCACGGATATGGCGCACAGTGATGCGCTTATCTTTAGCCACGATAAGCTTGCCACCCTTGGCTTCGATATCGAAACGCGCGATCTCGCCACGCAGACGCTCTGGCACGACTTCAAAATGAATACCTTTTTTGGTGAAATGAAAGATATCGTTTTCGAAAAATGCAGCCAGAATTTCTTCCGGTGTATAACCCAGCGACTTCAACAGGATGGTCACTGGCATCTTGCGGCGGCGGTCAATGCGGAAATAGACGAAATCTTTGGCATCGAATTCAAAATCCAACCAGGAACCACGGTACGGTATCACCCGTGCCGAGAACAGCAACTTTCCGGAGCTGTGTGTTTTACCGCGATCATGCTCAAAGAACACGCCGGGAGAGCGGTGCAACTGCGAAACGATAACGCGCTCAGTGCCATTAATCACGAATGAGCCGGTATGCGTCATCAGGGGAATTTCGCCCATGTAGACTTCTTGTTCTTTCACTTCTTTGACTGTCGGCTTGGAGGCCTCTTTATCCAGAATGGTCAAACGCACGCGAGCACGCAAAGGGGACGCATAAGTCAAACCGCGCTGCTGGCATTCACGCACATCGAATGGAGGCAAGCCCAGGCTGTAGCTGACAAAATCCAGACGCGCAAATTTTGTATGGCTCTCGATCGGGAAAATGGAATTGAAAGCGGCTTGCAAGCCTTCGTTTTTGCGTTGCTCGGGCGCTACCCAGGCTTGCAAAAACGCGCTATACGACTCCAATTGCGTGGAAAGCAAAAATGGCACCGGCAATGCACCGACCCGCTTTGCAAAACTTTTACGTATACGTTTTTTTTCAGTAAAAGAATAACTCATGACATCTCCGCAACATGAAAAGACAAAGGACAAAAAGTGCGTTACACGCTCATTAACCTTTGGCTTCTACAACAACAAAACCTACCTGACTTGCGTCAGCTTTTTAGAAGCGACAAAAGGCTGACGGCGCGCCGTCAGCCTTTGCACACTAGCGATAATTACTTAACTTCAGCTGTTGCACCCGCTTCGATCAACTGCTTGCAGACTGCATCTGCATCGGCCTTGTTAACACCTTCTTTAACATTCTTGGGTGCACCGTCAACCAGATCCTTGGCTTCTTTCAAGCCCAGACCGGTAATAGCACGAACAACCTTGATCACGTTAACCTTGGCGTCACCGGCAGCCTTCAGAACCACGGTGAACTCAGTTTGCTCAGCAGCAGCTGCCGGAGCAGCACCGCCCGTAGCAGCAGGTCCTGCCATTGCAGCTGCGGACACGCCGAATTTTTCTTCAACTGCCTTTACCAGTTCATTGAGCTCCAACACAGACATACCATCCAGTGCTGTTAAAAATGCGTCTTTATCGAATGCCATTTTATTATTCCTAATTTAAGAGTTTGTAATAGTTCAAGCTGTTGCAACAGCTTCGGCGGGAGCCGACTTCTGTTCTGCCACAGCGCTGAGTACGCGCGCCAAGCCCGAAACTGGGGATTGCAACAGACCCAACAGTTGTGCCAAGAGCACCTCTTTGCTTGGTACTGTCGCCAGCGCGTTAACTGCCGCCGTATCCAATAACTTGCCGTTGTAAAGACCCGCTTTGATCACCAACTTTTCGTTCGTCTTGGAGAATTCATGCACAACTTTTGCAGCGGCAACAGGATCAGTGCTGATGCTGTACATCAGCGGCCCGACCATTTTGTCTGCCAACGCTTCAAAAGGAGTGCCCAGTACCGCACGACGTGCCAGCGTGTTTTTCAACACGTGGAAATACACACCGGCATTACGTGCATTTGCACGCAACTTGGTGATGTCGCTCACAGCGATACCACGGTACTCTGCCAGAACGATAGTCTGAGCTTTAGCCACTTGCGCGGTTACCTCAGCTACTACTGCTTGCTTTTCTTGCAGATTAAGACCCAAAGTCTTCCTCCATTTTCAATCGAGACCCATGCCGGCATCCCTTTGTTATCAACCGCGTCCTCAAGACAGGAATTAGTCACATTCCCTGCTCGCGGGCACACCATCTACGTGGGTCAACGAAGTTAAAGCTTCGTCAATTAAATCGTTGGCCAACAACGCCTCCGATACCTACGGTCTTGGATAATCTGCCTATATAGCCAGCAGTCCAATGTTCCAAACGGCATAGCGACAACAGTCGTTATGCCGAAAGAATTTATTACGCAGCAAGACTAGCCTGCTCGACGCGAATACCCACACCCATGGTGCTGGAAATCGCGATCTTTTTCAGATAGATGCCCTTAGATGCGGCCGGCTTGGCTTTGTTCAATGCCTCAACCAATGCCAACAGATTTTCTCGCAAAGCCTCGGGCGCAAATGAAGCGCGGCCGATAGTACATTGCACGATACCGTTCTTGTCTGTGCGATACTGCACTTGACCTGCCTTGGCATTTCTTACCGCACCCGCCACATCAGCTGAAACCGTTCCCACCTTGGGATTAGGCATCAAACCGCGCGGACCGAGGATCTGACCCAGCTGACCCACGATACGCATCGCATCTGGAGAAGCGATCACGATATCGAAATCAGTCTTGCCGCCTTTGATGCTTTCAGCCAAATCTTCAAAACCGACGATATCCGCACCCGCAGCCTTGGCTTCTTCAGCTTTGGCGCCTTGGGCAAACACGGCTACGCGAACTGTCTTCCCCGTTCCCTTGGGCAGAACGACAGAGCCACGCACCAATTGATCAGACTTCTTGGCATCGATACCGAGATTAATCGCCACATCGATAGATTCATCAAACTTTGCTTTGGCAGTTTCTTTAACCAATTGCAATGCAGCATCAACCGGATACAATTTTTCACGGTCAACCTTAGCAGCGAGCGCTTTATAACGCTTGGAAATGTGTGCCATGTTATACGCCCTCCACGGTGATGCCCATGCTGCGCGCGCTACCAGCGATGGTACGCACTGCGGCATCCAAATCAGCTGCCGTCAGGTCAGGCTGTTTGGCTTTGGCGATGTCTTCAGCTTGCTTGCGTGTCAACTTGCCGACTTTGTCGGTATGAGGAGTCTTGCTGCCCTTTTGCACGCCTGCAGCCTTCTTGATCAGAATAGTCGCAGGAGGTGTCTTCATGATGAAGGTGAAGCTCTTGTCTGCAAACGCGGTAATCACTACCGGGATTGGCAGACCTGGTTCAACGCCCTGAGTTTGCGCGTTGAACGCTTTGCAGAATTCCATGATATTCAAGCCACGCTGACCGAGCGCAGGCCCGATGGGTGGACTAGGATTTGCTTTGCCCGCAGGCACTTGCAGCTTGATATAGCCGACGATCTTCTTTGCCACGTTAATACTCCTTACTTATGGGTTAAACGTATATCGCAACAGCTCCGACACACTCCCCGTTTATACAAAGAAGAAAAAAGGCAAGGACAGCCGCCCTTACCCTTTCTTCTTCCCGCTTAGGCCTTTTCTACCTGACCAAAATTCAATTCAACCGGCGTTGAACGACCAAAGATGGTCACTGCAACACGCAACTTGCTCTTGTCGTAATTAACGTCTTCGACCGCGCCATGAAAGTCTGTAAACGGTCCTTCTTTAACACGCACCATTTCGCCAATCTCAAACAATACTTTTGGACGCGGCTTCTCAACTCCAGCCTGCATCTGAGACATGATGTTATCGACTTCTTTTTGGCTGATCGGTGTCGGCTTCATTGCTGAACCGCCGAGGAAACCGGTGACCTTGGGGGTATTCTTCACCAAGTGCCAGCTTTCGTCGGTCATGTCCATTTCAACCAACACATACCCGGGAAAGAATTTGCGTTCACTGATGCTTTTCTGACCCGCCTTTAATTCAACCACTTCTTCCACCGGTACCAGTATCTGACCAAACAGATCCGACATACCTTCACGCGCAATGCGCTCTATCAGCGCACGCTGCACACTTTTTTCAAACTGGGAGTACGTATGTACCACATACCAACGCTTGGACATCACTCACCCCGCCCCATCAATTTGTTAACCATCAGCAACAGACTCGCATCCACCGCCCATAAGAATAGCGCCATCACCACGGCAAACATCACCACCACACCCGTTGTTTGCAGCGTCTCTTTACGCGTGGGCCAAACGACACGTTTCGCCTCCGCAACCGAATCCTGAGCAAAACCGAACAGGCTCTTGCCCGGCGCGGTCGTCCAGAATACTCCGGCTGCAAGCAATACACCCGCCAACACCGATATAACGCGTAACACTGCTGCACTTTCATGCAACATGTAGTAGCCAACAACTCCTGCCACAACGAGCAGGAAAGCAAGCACAATCTTGATCTTGTCAGCCATGTTATGAACTATCCGTTTCTACATTACTAACTGGCAGGCCAGGAGGGTTTCGAACCCCCAACCCTCGGTTTTGGAGACCGATACTCTACCAATTGAGCTACTGGCCTATTAAAAAACAGTTGTTAGTTTTTAGTCGTTAGTCATTAGCTGGCCTTGTCCGCTTTGCAGGCTTGCCTTAGCTAACGTCTAACGACTCCCGACTAACGACTAACGTCTTATTACTCTACAATCTTGGCAACCACACCCGCACCCACGGTAC
>CAIRAO010000335.1 GCA_903876625.1 uncultured Gallionellaceae bacterium
AGGATTATTTTTGCCGGAGGTGGCTCAAGCGCGTAATCCGCGATTGTTGCAAGCACTGCGTGCCAGCGTTGAAAAATTGGGGGGTAATATTGTCGAGCAATGTGTCGTGCAGAAAATACACATCGACAAAGATTCAGTATGCGGCGTGATGACTTCTCAGGGCGAGTTCATTGCAGATAATTATATAGTGGCTGCAGGCGCATGGAGCAAACAGTTGTTGGGTGATGAAGCGTTGCAGCTAGGTATTAAACCGATACGCGGGCAAATGTTGTTGTTCAAATTTGATTCGCCGCCTTTGCCGTATGTCGTACTAAAAGCCGGCTTGTATTTGATACCGCGACGCGACGGACATCTACTGGTAGGCAGCACACTTGAGGATGTCGGCTTCGACAAAAGTACGACCGACGAAGCACGCGATAATTTGTTGCAGCGGGCAATCGAAATTTTGCCATCCTTGCGCGGCAGACCGTTGATAAAACATTGGGCGGGGCTTCGCCCGGGTTCACCAGACAATATTCCCACCATCGGACGGCATCCCAAACTGGATAATCTCTACATCAATAGCGGACATTTTCGCTATGGTGTAACCATGGCACCCGCGAGCGTTGAAATGTTGTTGAATGAGATCAACGGAACACCACAACGGTTTGATGTGTCACCGTATCGCTGGAGTATTTAGGATCGTGCTATAAAAAACAAGACGGGTAAAAATGTTTAACTTCTTACCCCCTCCCCAACCCCCGGTGGGAGAGGGAGTCAACTTACAACTTCGGGTTCTACAAGGCTCTAATTACTTTTGGCCTAGTACCTGGAGGGGTAAATATAATCTTTAAACTTTTACGGAGCGGCGTACTTGCTCCCTCTCCCACCGGGGGAGGGTTGGGGAGGGGGTCTTTGCGCTATAAGCTACGTAAATTGAAAGTAGTTCAAACCAATATTATGGACTCAACTTAATAAATTTACTCTGATCAATTCACATAAGCATTTTGTCACAGGTGTCAAAGCAAACGTCGCGGTATACTTCTCCTATTATCAATTTGGAACGAATGCATGTCTAAACCTAAAAGTATAGGAATAGTGTCCCTGGGTTGCCCCAAAGCCACGGTCGATTCCGAACTGATCATTACACGAATGCGCGCTGAGGGCTATGTCATTACGGGTAGCTATAAAGAAGCTGATCTGGTGGTGGTGAATACTTGCGGCTTTATCGATAGCGCTGTGGCAGAGTCTCTGGAAGCGATCGGCGAAGCGCTACAGGAAAACGGCAAGGTGATTGTGACCGGTTGTTTAGGCGCAAAGGGTGATATCGTAAAAAAAACGCATCCCAAAGTGCTGGCAGTGACCGGCCCGCATGCCACGGATGAAGTGATGGAAATAGTGCATCAATATCTGCCTAAGTTGCACGACCCCTACAGCGACTTAGTACCTCCGCAGGGCATACGCCTTACTCCCAGTCATTTCGCTTACGTGAAAATTTCCGAGGGTTGCAATCACCGTTGTACTTTCTGCATCATTCCGAGTTTGCGTGGTGATTTGGTCAGTCGTCCGATTGGTGATGTGATGCAAGAGGCGCAAAATCTGGTGGATGCCGGCGTAAAAGAGCTGCTGGTGATCTCGCAAGACACCAGTGCCTATGGTGTGGACGTGAAATACCGTACGGGCTTTTGGGGCGGGCGTCCGTTGAAAACGCGCATGACCGATCTTGCTGCCGCAATGGGTGAACTTGGCGCGTGGGTGCGTTTGCATTATGTTTATCCCTACCCAAGTGTGGATGATGTGATCCCGTTGATGGCGCAAGGCAAGATTCTTCCTTATCTGGATATTCCATTTCAGCATGCCAATGAACGTATTTTGAAACTGATGAAGCGTCCGGCCAGCAGTGAAAATGTACTCAAACGTATTCAGCAGTGGCGTAGCGTGTGTCCAGAGATTACGTTACGCAGTACTTTCATCGTGGGTTTTCCCGGCGAGACTGAAAAAGAATTCGAAGAATTATTGGACTTCATCGAAGAAGCACAACTGGATCGCGTTGGCGCATTCAAGTATTCCCCTGTAGATGGAGCAGTTGCGAATGCGTTACCTGATCACATCGATCCTGATGTGCAGGAAGATCGCCTTGCGCAGTTGATGTATCTGCAGGAGGAGATCAGCGCGGCAAAACTGGCTAAAAAAATTGGCAAGACCATTCAAGTGTTGGTCGATGATGTGGATGAAGAAGGATCGGTTGCGCGGAGTGCTGCCGATGCGCCAGAGATCGATGGCTTGGTTTACATCAACGGTGAAGATTTGGAAGTAGGGGAGTTTGTTACTGTGCGCATCACTGATTCGGATGAACATGATTTGTGGGGCGAAGTGGTTTAAGTGTTTGTCTGTATCTGTATATTGTTTTGATGATTTTTCAAATCTCATTGGAGTGTCAGAATAGAAACCCCCTCCCTCAGTCCCTCCCCCGCTGGGAGAGGGAGTAGATTCGTCTCACATAAGAAGTCATGTTTTACACTTCCCTCTCCCAGCGGGGGAGGGACTGAGGGAGGGGGAAGTTGAACCGTGCGGGGAAGTAAAGTTTTTTTGCTGAGTGTCTTAACATCTCCATTAACAGTAATATTTGCGATTCCATACACATTATTTATGTAAAGAGCCAAGTGACTTTTCTATGATTGAAGAAAATCCCTGCCTAAGTTGCGGTGCCTGTTGTGCCTATTTTCGTGTCTCGTTTTATTGGGGTGAATCCAATGAAGCACCGGGCGGATTTGTCCCTGCCGAGTTCACCGAGCAAGTCCACCAGCATTTACTATGCATGAAAGGAACCAATGATCATCCCCCGCGCTGTGTTGCCTTCAGAGGAGAGGTCGGCCAGCAAGTATCGTGTTCTATCTACGAGCAGCGCCCTACGCCCTGTCGCGAGTTCAATGTGTATGAGTTGGATGGTTCGCCCAACGGTCGTTGTTTCAAACTGCGCGGATTGACTCCTCCTGCTACAATCTAGGCACTATGTTTTATTCTTTTATCGCTATTGGAGTAGGTGCCGCCATCGGGGCTTGGTTGCGTTGGGGGCTGGGTCTTTGGTTTAACCCAATGTTGACTG
>CAIRAO010000336.1 GCA_903876625.1 uncultured Gallionellaceae bacterium
GAAAAATTAGGTATGGCGATGCATAAATTAGAAGATGAGGATCCGTCATTTCGGGTTACTTATAATCAGGAAACCGGACAGACCTTGATTGCCGGAATGGGGCAATTGCATTTAGAAATTATTGTTTTGGGTATTGTACTCATAACCACTGCGCCTGTTATCTTCAAATTAATCTTCAATAAAAAGAAATCCGCTTAAATATAAAAGATGACTGAAAAAAAATTCGGCATATTGTCTCTTCCTGTAATAGTTGCGGCACTAGGATATTTTGTAGATATCTACGATCTACTTCTTTTTACGATTGTAAAAAAATCAAGCATGTTAGGGGTTGGCGCCACAGATGCTACACTATTATCGGAAAGTACCAGGGTTATTAATTGGCGTACAAGGCAATCAGGGTAATCAAGGTAATGTCGGAACGACTGGTGTGCAAGGTAATCAGGGTTGGCAAGGCAATCAGGGCAATCAAGGAAATGTAGGATCAACCGGCGTACAAGGCAACCAGGGAAATCAAGGCAATCAAGGTTGATGGGATCTGTTTTTGGCTGGATGCCAATTCGCCGGTTATTGCCATGACTTTACGCTTTGATCGTATCGATAATTTCTGGTTTGTGTTGATGCACGAATTACGCCACGTTGCCAATAAAGATGGGCAAAACGGCAATGTAATCATAGATGAAAATCTTGGTTCTGAAAATGAAGACGCTGGAATAAAGCCTGAATTTGAACGTATTGCCGATACTGAGGCTGCCGAATCTATCATTCCAGCTGCGGTATTTAACGACTTTATTGTACGGGTATCGCCGTTGTTTTCAGAGCAGCGTATCAGTGGATTTGCTGCTCGTATCGGTGTGCATCCTGGCATTATCGTTGGTCAGCTCCACAATCGTAAACAAGTGTCCTATGGACACTATCGAAAATTACTAGTCAAAATAAAAGAACACATCATCGGTAATGCACTGACTGATGGCTGGGGCCATCACGCCCCCATGGAATAACCCAAGGAGAGCTGCTCATGAGCACTATGGCTGAATTATTACAAAAAATTGTCTGCAAATATCAGGCCGCTAATCAACCGTGGCCAGCAACTTCACGAGATATTGCGCAATGGGCCATCAATCATAATCTGTGGGCGCCACAGCCATCCGCTATAGTTAACCAGTGTGCCGATCAGCTCGCGCGCGCCATGCGTGATGAATACATCACTGATGCCCAAGGGCGTAGAGTACGTGCCAAACACGCTGCATCTGTAAATAAAAATGGTGAGCAATTTGCATTTTGGGCAGATATACGAACCGCACCGCACAAACATATGGCGATTGCATTTCAGCAACGACGCCATCAGATTGTTGGCGATTGCCGGCAACTCAAAGTCGATGTGGATAGTTACAATGATAATCGTATCCCAGATCAGCCAATTCAAATGATTTTCGATTTCACTTACGACTTGGAAGAACTCGCGCTGGCCGCATAACAACAAGAAACAAAATGTTGCATGCCTTTTCTCGATGGTATAAATAAGCATCAAGGGGCATGGTTTTCGCTGGGCTTGCTGATTAGATGAAAATAGAAAGAATTGAATTTAATGAAATTGGTTGATTTATTCTCGGGAGCAGGAGGATTGTCTTGTGGTTTGCAAATGGCTGGCTTTGAATCTGTTTTTAGTTCTGATATTCAAGCTGTTTATGCAAATACATTTGCTTTGAATAATCCTGGCGCACTTGTTATTACGAAAGATATTCGAGAGTTATCGGAGCGGGATATTCTTGATTTGGCTGGGTTGAGGCCAGGGGAGTTGGACTTGATTGCAGGAGGCCCACCTTGCCAAGGTTTTTCAATTAATGCACCTGTAAGAACCCTTGATGATCAACGGAATCACTTGTTCAAAGAATATTTAAGAATTGCATCTATTCTTCGCCCCAAGGCAATTTTGATTGAGAATGTTCCAGGTCTTGTTTCCTTGGGTAAAGGCACAGTTGTCACAGCGATATATAAACATTTAGAGGGGATGGGCTATAGGGTTGACCACAAAATTTTGTTTGCTGGTCATTATGGTGTCCCGCAGATGCGTTTTAGGACCATTTTTATAGCACTTCGAGACGGTGGAATAATTGATTTTCCAGAACCCACACACGATGCTACAGCAATAGCTAATTTTGCAGGGGCAAAAGAATTGTGTTTAAAGACACACCCTTTGTTTTCAAAGGGTTTACATAAGCAA
>CAIRAO010000337.1 GCA_903876625.1 uncultured Gallionellaceae bacterium
CATCAGTTTTTTCATAGATAATAGTCTCAAAACTATTCACGTTTACATTTTACCACAATCATGATTAAAAAGCAGATTCAGCGAAGCCACAGGAAGCAGCTTTCTATTCCCCTTTAAACCCCGGCTCCCGTTTCTCCAAAAACGACTTTATACCTTCCATCCTGTCCGCACTGGTCTGGATCAAAAAGTACAAGTCAGCCTCCAGACGAAGTCCCTGTGCAAGCGTTAGATCCATCCCTTTGTTCACCGCTTCCTTGGCAAAGTTCAACGCGATAGCCGCGATCCGCCACTCACTTGCCCCTTGTTGTCGAATATGGGTGCACTGATGCTGAATATTGGAACGCCTAATTTTTTATCAATGGCAGGGCGTCCTACCACCGTCTTACCCTCTTTCAAGGGAATGGAAACAGTATCTCTGTCCAGGTAGTTGGTGCCGATTCTGCCGGTCGATATCGGCAAGTCGGCGACTGCCGTACCGTCTGTTCCGGTGATGAAAACGCCGCCATTGAACAATAGCTGCAATAACGGTCGTTGCTCCAGCAGCGTTTGCAACGCTGCTGTATTGGCCATCACTTTTGGTGAGATTTCTTTGGCAATGGTTTGCAGAGCAATTTTGCGGTCATTCAACCGACTTTCGATCTCGCGCGCTATCCCGGAAATTGTGGAGAACTGTTGTTCCCCCAACTCGATCTGCATGTCTTCGCGCAACAAGCGGCTGGCGTAAAACGCAACGGCCCAGATACTGATGACAAGGGTCAGCAGGGTGAGCAGGGTAACCCTCGTTTTAAGTGAGCGCCACGTGAAATAGTTGCGCTTCATGCCAATAGCTTCGCTAGATTCACAGTGAGCAGTGCAGGAGGGAAAAGCCAGAACCGCAACCCCCGGCATCTGTGGGTGGCAAAGCTTGCAAATGATTGCTTACTTTTCGGGTTTATAGCCATGGCGATAGCCTCCAACGACGCTCCGAAGCTGCTCTGGCTAAGGATGCATCGGCGAAGTCTACACCTTGATGTTAAACAAGATGCAGTTTTCGGAGCTTAGGCAGCAAGAAGGTATGCCTGTTGTCAATTAACAGAGCAGACCAATCTACACTGATACCCTGAGTGGCCACTCCCGAGAAATTGGCATATGTCTGCGGAGGACAGCTCTTTTCGGAGGAAATCAAATTTCGCGGACTTTTTATCCTGAAGTTGGATATCCGCTTCCAGCGTGCGCCGTGCAAAGGCGGCGCTTTCCTGTGGGTGAGAGTCCCACCTGGCCACGGCTCCAGCCAGTAGTAACCGGAGCAAGTATGGAGGTAACGAAATGCTTGAAGCCTTCGGGTAACAGTTGCCACGATATACGGTGGCAGCGCGAGTGTGCAGGCCGCAACGTGAGTGAACACTGAATAAGCCTCGAAAAGGACGATGTGCAGGTCGACCCGAAAGCTGAATCGGGGAAGACTGATACGACTGTGGGATTGACCAAATGCGAACACAGTCGCTGCGCCGGGGTAGTGGTGGCAAACCCGGGGAAGGGCTGATCATAGTCTCCAAC
>CAIRAO010000338.1 GCA_903876625.1 uncultured Gallionellaceae bacterium
CGTCTTACTCTTTCCAGGCCTTCTTGAGATTCCTTAAGTAGATTAGGAATGTCAGAGATCAAATAAGGCAGATCGACAGCTTGCTTAATTTCATTCACTTCGCGGATATTTTCACCTAGCGACGGCTCAACCTTCGCATAGGCTTCTAGCACCCGATTTAGGTCAACAATGTACTTTTCCAATGTTCCCAGATTTGAATTCACAAACCCGATAGGATTGTTGATTTCGTGTGCCACTCCCGCAGCCAGTTGTCCTACTGACGCCATTTTTTCTGATTGGACAAGTTGCGTTTGGGTATTTGCGAGCTTTTGATTAAGTTGTTGCAATTCATGATTGCTATCAATCAACTGTTGATTCGACAATTCCAACGCCTCAGTACGCTCCTTTACTCGCTGTTCCAATTGTTCATTCAGTTCGCGCAACGCCAAACGCTCACGCTCCAACTCCTTATTCGCTTGCATTACTTCAACGGTCTTTTCGCCGATCTTGCTGTAGAGCGAATTCAATGCTTCCAGCATCACATCACCGGAACGAGACACGGTGGCAGATGCTTGACTGGCCGCAACATCCTTATCTGTTCCCGCCCGCAAAGCCTGTATCTCTTTGGCCATGCGTAAATCCACTACCATGATGTGCTGCAATAGCCAGCGCGCCAGATAGTCCAGCAACTGCGCCAGCAGATTCATCGAATTTTGCGGCGAGGTCTGTATGATGCCAACTGCCAATGAAACCTGTTGGCGAAATGCCTCATGAGCCGTCAGATGGTTAGTCTGGTGCTCTGCACTGACGGCATACTGCTGCATCATTTTTTCTTCAGTGTCAAAGTGATATACGGCGTAGCTTACCAACTCATCCAGCACGGGCTTGATCTGAGCGGTTTCTGCACCCATCGCACACATTCCGCCAATCACGTTAATGATTTCAACCAGCTTTCGATGCTGGCTATCTTGCACCTCAATGCCGGTTTCCAGCTTGCTACTCCAGACAAAGGCTTCGATTTTAGGGAAACTCTCCATGGCACGCCTCCTAATCGGGTGTCGCAATCCAATAAGTGAGTCCATATCCTTCGATGTGTTCGAATCTGGTCATTTGTTGAATCAGTGCATCGTTGAGAACAAAACCCTCTCCTAACAATAATAAACCTTCGTTTGTTAGCAGATCTTTGCCAAGAACCATGCCACTTTTTAATTGTTTAGAGTTCATCTCAACGGCAACTTTTTGATTCGATTGAGCCCCACTGTGCAGTGATTTAAAAGCGTCGACAACTGAAGGATCATAACGCTTGCCACGAGACTCAAGGATGAACTCATACGCTTTAGTAGGAAGTAAGCGCGCTTTCAACATATTGCCATGTTGGATAGCATCATATTCATTGGCAACTTGCAAGATACGCGCGCCCAAAGGAATGGCAAAGCCGGAAAGTTTATCGGGATAACCGTTACCGTCGAATTGCTCGTGATGAGAACGTATGATTGTTGCTGCACCTTTGAGTTTGTCCAAAGGCATCAGAGCCGTTTCTGCGATTACCGGATGCCTCATCACCTGCTCCAATTCAACACTGGTAAGCATTGGCAAGGGTTTTTCCAATATAGAATCGGAAAGACCAATCTTGCCGATATCATGCAGCAAACCCGCGAGCACAACGTCTTGAGTATCTGCCTGGCTAAGCCCCATTTGCATGGCCAATTTTCGCGCAAGTTCGGCAACTCTGCGTGCATGCCCGCCTATGTTACCCGTACGCAACTCCATCAGATTTGAAAAAATTGAGACTGAAGTGTGAAAGTTTTTCTTAAGTAGCTCGTTTGAGTTTTCTAATCCTATCAACACCTTTCTAAGATCCTTAGTTCGCTCCTGAACCTTTAGTTCCAAGCTCGCGTTGAGGGACTTCAGTTCTTCGTTTTGCCGTTTAGCTAATAACTCCGGACGAAACTTTTCTTGTTCCAGATGCTTGCGTTCTAATGCATGTTTCACCAGCAACAACATTTCGTTGTCATCCCAGGGTTTGGCGATGTAGCGGTAGATTTCGCCTTTGTTTATTGCAGCCATCGTGGATTCGACATCGGCAAATCCGGTCAACAAAACACGCATTGTGTCCGGCCATCGTTGGCGCGCTTGTTCCAAAAACTGAGCGCCATTCATTTCAGGCATGCGCATATCCGATATCACCAAATCCACTGTTTCCTGCTCAAGGATTTTCAATCCTCCGGCCCCACTGTCGATAGTCAGCACTTTGTAACCCTGGCGACGCAGCAGCCTTTGCAGGGAATTCAAAATATTTGTTTCGTCATCGACGCAGAGAATCACTGCAGGTAACGCGACATCAGATGAGGTGGAAGTAGTGTTCATCAAAGATAATGACAGCGTATAAAGGTATTGATATTTTGCGACCGAATTTAAGTCTTATCAATCTATATTTTTTTGTTTGAATATATTTGTTGCAAGAGCGATTTGAATTGCGCGACAATCACACAAGTTAAGCTCACAATTAACTCCTATGACCATCGCAACTATCATGACGTGCGACGTAGCGCAGATCCATCCCGATTTGCCGCTAGAAACTGCAGCCGAAATGATGGAACAAAAACGAATTAGCTCCTTGCTGGTTGTTGCAAACGGGGAATATGTCGGCATTCTTACCGAGCGTGACATGCTCCGAGGAATTGCCAATGAGGTAATGATCTCTGCGCCGGTTTCTGCATTGATGAGCGTTCGGTTGGTTAGCGTGCCACTTGATGTCAGTAAAGCTGATGCCTATTATGAACTGATCAAAAATGACATTCGCCATTTGCTGGTTCTTGATAAAAATGGTCGTGTAGCAGGCATCGTTAGCGAAACTGACTTTCGTAAAAACGGAAATATCGAACACTTTTTGCAACTTCGCGATGTGCGCAGTTCAATGAGTTCTAACATTTCAATCTTATCAGAGTCAGCAAGTGTGGCAGAAGCCGCAAATTTCATGACTCAATCCAAAGTTGATTATGTGCTGGTAGGTTCCGACCAGCATACTTCTGGTATTTTGACAGAGCGCGATATCGTGCGTTTATTTCGCCAAAACGATCATGCACGCCAGTTGAATCAAGTCATGTCAAAAATTGTGAGCACTATTTTATACGATGCTAAATTGCACGAAGCCGCAAAGCAAATGAATCGAGAGCACATACGACATCTTGTAGTCATAGACAAGAATGGACTGACTGTCGGCGTTCTTAATGAGCATGACATCGTCAAACATATTGAAGACGATTACGTTGAGATGTTGCAGGACATCATTCAAAATCAGGCAAAAAAGCTAGAGAAAATTCAATTCGAATTGATCCAAAATCAGATGCACGAAGCAGTCGCTGCAGGTAATCGTCCCTTTCTTCAGGTATTGGATAATTTGCCAGTAAAGATTTTCGTCAAAGATATCCACTCCGTCTTTATTTTCTGTAACAAAGCGTTAGCCGAAGATATGGGTATTGAACCTGCGATGATTCAACAAAAAACTGATTTTGACTTTTTTACACCCGAATTGGCGCAACGCTACCTCAATGATGACGCGAAAGTTATCTCAGAGAACAAGTCCTTTGACATGATTGAACCTTTTCAGGCAAAAGATCGTGAGCTTTGGATCCATACTAGTAAAGCTCCATGGCATGATACAAACGGAAATGTTGCCGGCGTGATTGGCATTTTTAGAGATGTCACTGAAGATCATAAGCTGAAACTGGCACTGGAACGTAAAACGAAGCTGTATAACGTGTTGAGTCAATGCAACTCTGCCATCGTACACATACAAGATGAAAAACTTTTGCTAGAAAGAATATGTGAAATTGTGCTGTCTTTCGGAGACTTTCCTCTGGTATGGATTGGCCGCGAAAACGCCGATCACCAAGTGGAACCGATTGTGACCAGAGGTAAAGCTGTTGATTACCTATTAAGCCTTGAGCTCACTACTAAATCTAACTTACCTTCCGGGCAAGGCCCGACAGGAACTGCAATTCGTGAAAATCATGAAGTCGTTGAAAATGATTATCTTCATAGTTTTATAACCACTCCCTGGCATGAAATTGCCAAACATAATGAATTGCGCAGCAATATTACCCTGCCAATCA
>CAIRAO010000339.1 GCA_903876625.1 uncultured Gallionellaceae bacterium
CGACAGAGAAATGGGTCTGGATTCCGGTGCCGATGACTACATCACTAAACCATTTTCACCACGCGAGCTAATTGCCCTCATACGCGCAAAGTTGCGTCGTTTTAAGCCACTTCTTGGCGAACAAACATTTATTTCTGGCGGCCTTGAACTGAAATCATCCACGCAAAGTGTAAAAGCAAATGGTGTGGCAGTTGATTTGAGTCCTATAGAATTTCGCCTCCTGCATTTGTTTATCACTAATTCAGAGCGTGCTTTCAAGCGATCAGAATTACTTGATGCAATATGGGGCGATCATGTGGCTGTTGAAGAACGAACTGTAGATGTATATATCAGAAGATTGCGGCAAGCACTTGAGCCGTCTGGACAAGATGATCGCATACAGTCTGTACGAGGGGTCGGTTATCGTTTCAGCTTGCAAAAACGAAATTTAGCAACCACTAACTCAGGCACTTACGAACTTACCCTGCGGTAAAACATTTTTGGGCAAGATTGAAAACTGCACAAATTGAGTTGATAACATAACACCGGGGGATGGGGCGACTACCACCTCAAGCGCAAAAATCCTTCAGATGACTCCGACACCCCAAAACGTTGAACATTCAAGCCGCGATGCAATTCTTGCTGGGCGACTGGGCTGAACGGACCTCCTCGCGCTGTGGCACTTTCGACATAAAGCTGGCTTTTTCGTGGCACGAAGATGCTCAATTCGTATTGCCCCGGCGCCACTTCTTTTAAAAGCGGTGCGAAGGGCTTTGCCAACGGCTCACCCACAAACACCCCCTCTCCCGGCCACGCCACACTTTTCCAATAGGCTTCAATCGCGCTTGCACCTTTGGCGTAATAAAACATGGCGACACCGGGGAAAGGGAATTTCTGCAAGTGGCTGCAGGGCTCAACCACCGTGCCATAACTGGCGGTGGCACCGGCTTCCAGCCAGCGCAAGGCACTCATCTGGGTGGAATCGGTCAGCATGCCACCCAGTGAAGTTAGATGATCGGCCAGTGCTCCGGGCTGAAATTGCAGTGTTTCCAATTGCGGTACTTGCACCAAACCGGTGAAATAAAAAAGCACATCCTTTTTATTGGAAATCTCGTTGGACTTAAGAACCGCAATCGGGAAAACACCCTTCAGCTCTTTTGCCGTCTGCGCATAATTGATTGCCCTTGCACTGCGTGTGGTGTCGGGTGTATTCAAAAGATAGGCCGTGCCAGCCGGGAAAGAATGATCTGAAGAAACACCTCGGTCAATCAGCAGTTTGACCTGCGCGAAACTTGTTCCGGCCAGCATCATTGCAGGGCGTATTTTAAATTTCTTTGCGGGAAATAGGCTGGACGAATTGAAATACGGGCTAGGCTTGGTTACACCACATTGTGTAGAGCAATATTTTTTGTCAAAGCCGAAAGCCAGTGCGGAAGTGACAGACATGCAATCAACACGGTAAGGATCTGTCCAAGTGACGGCGTAGGCTTGAACATTTACCGGAGTGGCATGGTCAATCTCGGTTTTTAGCTTGAGAAAAGTGTCTTTTCCCAGCACATGCTGACCGGGAGTAAAACGCACATGGATCATATTTGCAGCTGGAATATGGCGTGCCGTTTGATAATACTCGCCAACCGCTTTGGATTGCGTGTCGTCTTCTTTGATTATTACAGCAAGTTCACTTGCCGATAATCCGGTTTGAGTCAGCAATATTTCGGGTTTTGCATGAACAATAGCAGGCGCAAGCAATAGCGTTGCCAAGAGAGCAAAAGATAAAAGAGCACGCTGCATCAGACAAAAAGACAAATTATTCGCAATCAATAAATACAACCGTCAAGATTATATTGTATTTCATCTCTCATTAATTGTTCTCTCGCTCTGTAACATTTGCCGGCATAGGACTAGTCGAAGTTATATATTCGTAACAAAGAATTAATTTAGATGACATGCTTGGCAAATAAAATTGCATGCTGCGTAAATTATGAAAGCAAAGTTGAATATTTTTAATTTTTTTCGAATACAACTGACAGGTGAATTAGTGAAGATCATGGGAGCGCCAACTCAGTCCTCTATTTTGTATGGGTGTATTGAATATTCTAACCGTGAAAAGCTAACCACAAAATTTCCTTTTGTTAAGGGAATGTCGAACAGAATAACTCGTCATTTTTTAGGTTTACTTGCGTTGTTGCTAAGCGGGTTAGTTGTATTTAATTCCGCGCATGCTTTGACAGTGGACGACTTGAATCTCATTGAGGTGGCCAGACATGGCGATCTCAGGCTGTTCAATATTCTGCTCGCCAGAGGCGCCAATCCCAATGCGCTCGACCCCGGCAATAACACGGCTATTCTGATGGCGGC
>CAIRAO010000340.1 GCA_903876625.1 uncultured Gallionellaceae bacterium
AACATCGGCAATATGCGGGAAAGTTTCTTCGGTATGGAAGGAAAGAATTTCGTACACAGACACCGGCTGTGTTTTTCCTTTTACCACCACCAAATCCAGTTCACGATTTCGGTAAGTGCCTTTAAGTTTTCGGATGGTAAATTCGCTTGCAATAATCTTTGCACCGTATAGCTTACAGCTTGATTCCAAACGAGAGGCCAAATTCACACCATCTCCAATGATGGTAAAGTCCATCCGTTTGTTCGAGCCAATGTTGCCTGAAACAACAGTGTCGGTGTTCAAACCGATACCGATGTTGACAGGCAGTTTTCCTTCAAAAATTCGTTGCTGGTTCCATTTGTTTAGCGTTTTGATCATGGCAACAGATGTACGAATTGCACGATCCGCATCGTCATCGTGTGCAACAGGTATGCCGAATGCTGCCATGAGGGCATCTCCGATGAATTTATCGAGCATTCCTTCTTCTTGCTGAATGCAATCCACCATCAATGTAAAGTATTCGTTTAGAAGCGCCACCGTGCCTTGTGCACCAAGTTGTTCGGTGAGTGTGGTGAAATCCCGGATATCAGAAAACAACACAGTGCTTTCAACATTCTGACCACCCAATAAATCTGCACCTGAAGCGACTAACCGATCAGCTATACTGGGGTCCATATAGCGAGACATGGTCGATTTAAGCCTTTTCTCATTGCTAATATCTTCGATCACGATCATTGAACCGATACGCTTTTGATCCACGTTGAGCAGCGGTTGCACAGTGAGATTAACCGAAAGCCTTTCGTCGTTAACTTGTAACGGCGCATCAATCATGTTTTGCTGTTCACCGGTTTCAATGACTAACAATAGTTTGGACAACAACCATTCATTTGCTCCGGTAAAAAATGCTTTAGCAGGACGAAGCAAAATATCATTTGCTTTGATCTTGAGGATACGCAAACAAGCTGCATTGCATGTGATAATTTTCCCGGTTTCGTCGAGTGTAATAATTCCGTTTGACATGGACTCCAACATCGCTTCATTGTAGTTTTTCATGGCTTGTACATCGGCGAACAACTTTGCATTTTCAAGTGCAATTGAGACCTGTGCGGTAAAAGCGCGCAAGCGCGCCTCATCCTCGTTGGTAAAATGACCATCGCGCTTATTAAGAACCTGCGTTACACCAATCGTTTTGCCGTATTTGTTTATCAATGGCACACACAGAATTGATCGCGTAAAGAATCCGGTCTTTTTGTCTAAAGCCGGATTGAAGCGAAGGTCAGCGTAGGCATATGGAATATTGATGGACTTGCTGGAAGTAAACACAGCACCGGCTATACCCTGATTGCTCGGTATCCTGATCTCAATGGACTCAAGATGCTGTCCCACTTCAGAACATAGCTCATCGGTTTTGTCGTCATACAAAATTAAGGTAGAGCGTTCAGCATTGAGCATACGCGTCGATTCACTCATTACTTTTTGCAATAGAGAATTGAGTTTTATCTCGGATGTCATCTCTGATACGATGTTGATGAAATCCAATTCCTGCTTGCGCATAGCTTCAAGTTGTTCAATAAACTGGGCACTTTGCAGCGCTAGTGAACCTTGCCGTGCCATTGCTTCGAAAAGCGCCAGATCGGCAAACTTGAAGCGTCCTTTACGCTTGTTTAAAATTTGCGACACGCCAATTGTTTCGCCTTTGGCAGAAATGATCGGTACGCATAACATGTTGCGTGTGACGAATTGAGTTTCATTGTCGATGTCGCGATTGAAACGAGAATCTGTATAAGGATCCTGAACAAGGACAGCTTCGCCTGTGGTGAATACGTAGCCCGCTACTCCGGTATTATTCGGTATGCGGATTTCGCGCAATAAACTTCCCATCGCTACGCGGGAATAAAGCTCTCCGGTTTTTTTATCATTTAGAAAAAGGGTACCCCGTTCTGCGCCTAATTCTTCGGCGGTCCTCTCGATCAATATACTTAGAACTGCATTAAGTGAATCGGCACCTGACATTTTGCGCGAAATATCGAGCAATAATTCGGTTTCCCGCAAGCGCTTTTTTTGAGTCAAAGAGCTCGGGTTTGGAACGTCACTTTTATTTTGATTGACAGTCATATTTTCTTCGGTATCTCACTTTTCGAAATGAGTTAAGGAGGTCACCTCAAATTCATTTGTGCGTTTAAGTTGATTGTGCACCACGCAGCTCTATTTTAAGTGCGTTTTCCATGTCGAGCCGAGATATTTCAAGTTGTTCACGGAGGGCGATAGACAGACACTTCAGTTGTTCAATTTCTTTGTCTGATGCCCCAAGTGCCGACTTTACTAGTTCCTCGTTTTCAATTTTGCTGGCATCCAATATACTACGCAAGTTTTCGGCAGTGTTCCGTAGCTGAACGATCTCATTCTGATTTTCTGCCAGAGCCATTTGTACTTCTTTTTTATGCTGTATATTCGCCTTTTCAAGCGTGTCTCTTAACTCGGTTACCGTCGCTTTCAACAGCGCAATCTGTTTGTCAGCATTTTCTTTCTCCGCTTGGACGGCAATTTCACGAGCGATTTTCATCCGTTCAAGTTCAGCACGCAACTCCACCACGGTGCGTTGCAAATCAATAAGTTGTGATGTAAGTGCTTCTCTGTCAAGATATAAAATATTATCGTGAGACACAAGCGCCTCCTCCCAAATAGTTAAGCTATTTCATTCCTACGTGGTTCAACCAAACCTAATTTGATTCGTCAAAAGTGGCGGGTGAAGTCCAATTGTATCCACAATTGCGCAAGAAGAAAAAATGCTCAAGGATGGACAGATTTTGGAAAGCTCAATCAAAAAGTGACCAGACAGAAAAAATCCCCAAAACTTTTTGGGTTTGGGGATTTAGTCATTCCGAACAAGTATCGAAACATTTACTCATGCCGGGCAATCTACTATTTTCTGTAATTCTTTGTAAATTTATTGGTCCAAGTAATATCAGACCCTTCTAGTGAGCGAAGTACAATTAATAGGTTAACTGCATTAAATTCAAAAGCCAATTAGAGACTAGCAGCTGCGGTAGCTATCGCTATTGACAATGCGCTAAGCCAGCCAAGACTGCTCATATATTGGATATCTTCATCAGATAGTTTTTCCTTTTTTTGGAGCTTGGCATTTATCGTAGACAATTTACTTTCCAAATCTTTAACATTTTTTTGTTGAGATTCAAGTTGCTTCAGTGTGTCTTCTTGAACGATCCTTAATGCTTTTGTGTCCAAATGCTCATTACTCATAATTAATCACCCCTTAAAGAAAATATTGAACTTATGCCAAGTATGAAATGACATTTCAGCATCATTTATTTAAACCCAGTCTGGAATTTCTTTCAATTCGAAACCCAAGATAATAATAAGATACAACTTGACTTTTTGTCAAATAATTGCATTGCATATTCTCTCGTTCATAATTATGCATTTTTGGCCATGTTGTAGCAAGGCTATACGCACTGCATGTAAAAATGATACTTAGATATTTTCAAGGCAGTGCCGAATAGCTTCCGCCATTTCCTTGCCACGCTGATAACGGTCTACCGGTTTTTTGGCTAGCGCTCTATTGATTATCTCACATACCGAATCCGGCAGATCCGGATTAACAGTCTTAATATCCTGATGCGGTTCCTTAACGATACGGTACATGACTGTCGGGCCAGCTTCTCCAATAAACGGATAAGCTCCACTGACCATCTGATACAAACTTGTGCCCAGCGAAAATATGTCTGACCTTCCGCTCACTCCTGTCGCAAAAACCTGTTCGGGCGACATATAAAATGGAGATCCCATCACGACTCCAACCCGAGTCTTGGAAAAATTTTCTTGTTTCGAGATGCCAAAGTCTGTGAGTTTGACAACATCGCTGGCAGGATCATACATAATGTTACCTGGTTTGACGTCACGATGTATCACACCCTGCTCATGGGCGTAATCAAGTGCTTCTGCAACTCTTGCGATGATTTCAAGCGTTTTAGCCAAGGGGAGCAGTGTCCCCGGTTCGATATGCCTCGATAGTTCCACACCCTTTAGAAACTCCATAGCAATATAAGCGGTGCCGTTCTCATGACCTACATCATAAATTGTTACAATTCCCGGATGATCAAGCCAGGTAAGAATTCTTGCCTCGCGTAAGAATCGTTCCTCAGCATCACTCCCCGCGTCGAACTCTCCCGCCAGCGACATTGTCTTGATCGCTACAGCACGACCGCTTACCGTATCTCTACCGGAATATACCGTGCCCATCGCTCCTCTGCCTATTTCGGCTTTTATTTCAAACATTCCCAACATTTTTTTTGGAGCAGCAACCATTTCGCGCTCGTCAGCAATTTTATCCACTTTTTTGTGACCGCCTGCTTTAAGACGAACAGACAGCAGGGCACAGTCATCTTCCAGGACGTTTGTTCCGGTATAGTCAGCCACCTCCCGACGAATTGTATCCATCAAGGCTTCAAGAGACTGATTGTTGCCGCGCTCAATCACCCCGCCCAGACGCTCTTCGGAAAATTCCTCGTCTGAGGAGTTCCTGGCTTCGGTGACACCATCGGTGTAACAGATTAGTGTTTCTCCAGGACGAAGTGTAATTTCTTTCGAGGTGTAACGCAGATTTGGAATCGCTCCTATCAACGTACCGCTAGGTATGTCAAGGGGCGCAACTTTGTTTTCAATAAGAAGAAAGGGTGCACAATGCCCTCCATTGGAGTAAACCAGACGTCCGCTCTCCACATCCAGGAACGCACAAAACATCGTGGCAAAAAGGCTGGTATCATTACCAATACATAACTGATCGTTGATTTTAACGAGCAGTTCGTCCGGACGAAGCGTATTCATGGCAGTAATGTGCATCAGACCGATAGTTCGTGCCATAAACATGGCCGCTGCTATTCCGTGTCCGGATACATCGCCTATGCAGATGAACAAATTCTTGTCGTCTACGAAGAAGGCATCGAACAGATCTCCGCCAACCTCCGATGCCGGTTCCATGAAAGCAGCGATCTCAATTTCGTCACGATCCGGAAACAAGGGCCGTCGCAGGGGAAGCATGCTGGCTTGAAGTTGATGAGCCAATTCCAATTCCTTGCGCAAATGTTGTAAAGAAAGTTGTTTGCGTTGATGCTCCAGAATGGCTTCATTAGCACGACGGGTGCGCTCAGATAAGGCCACCATCATATTGCGTGCGACGCCGGGTATGATCATCACACGATTCCAGAATATTTCCTGCGTCAATTTCAGCACGCGTACATCGGTCAGTGCAACGACATGAGCTGTAACAGACTTTCCATCAATGGCGGAAAGTTCGCCGATGCATTCGCCAGGAAGGATGGGAATAGCTACTTCTGAATCGTTCTTGCTATCGAGAAATACCCCCAGTTTTCCTGAGAGCAACACATAAATGTTTTTGTTAATATCGCCCGACTTTAATATGGTTTCACCGGCTAAAATTTGGAACACTTCACTGTCAGCCAATGCCGCAAGCACCGCAGATTCATCTGAACCATGAAACATTGCTATCCAAGCCAGTCCTCTATAGCGTCGATTATCGAATCGTCTGTCGTGCTTGGGTTTGAAGGACAACACGCGACGCTCAGGGCCGTGATTGAAATGCCTCAGCGCTTTTTCCAGCCGGATATTATTCTTCATTGGTTGCCAGTTTACAGAAAAAGTGAGTCGATTACAGCCATCCAGATACTTGTAACTTAATTCATCGGAAAAGCTGCGAATCATCATCACACCCAACCCGCCCGCCTTTGCATCCACAAGTTCCGATGGCTTGGGTTTTGCTTCCACCTCGAGGGGGTTGAACTTTATGCCAGAATCTATCAAAGTGACACTGGCCATACAAACATCGGGCTGGTTTGTGAGTTTGAAATGCAAACGAATAGCATCGTCCTTAACTGACGAACCGCCGTGATCTATGACGTTGGCAAGCGCCTCATTCAGACACAAGTCTAAACGGGCTATCTGCTCCGTTGGAACACCATGCTTAAGACCATACTCGGCCATCCAAAACGATGCCCGACGAAATTCAGCACCGCTCGCCGGGGAAATAAGTTCAAGCTCTGATTCGGCAGAATGAGCATCCATAACTGAAGGTGTTTAAGTAAGCAAAGCTTGCTCAGCTTCAGGATAGTTTTTAAATATAGGCAACAACTCTCTGATTCCGACAACCATAAGCGTTTTGGCAACAAATGTATTGTCGCCAACCAACAACGCAATGCGCCCACCCAACTTCTGTTGCGTACTCGCATTTTTCATCAGCATACTAATGCCATTGGAAGTCAGAAATGTAACACCCGTCAGATCGATTAAAACCTGGCGTTTTTCATTGGCGGTTAACTTGGCAAGCTGTTGTGCGATCTCTTTGGTGCCCATATCATCAAGACGTCCGGACAAGATGATGTGACGGAAATTTGCGCTACGATCCTCAAAAGAAATGGGCATGACAGTTCTCCGGCGTTTAATCTATTGACACCAACCATCCAGTAACGAACTTTCGGCTTCCTGTGTCGTCTTGAACATTTTCAGCAACACACTGATACCGGTGGTCTCCAGCGTTTTTGACACAATCGCATTGTCGCCGACTACCAAGGCCATGCGCCCTCCCTTTTGCTGCAACATCTTGCCATTTGAGATCAACGCACGGATACCGATTGAAGCCAAAACTGTCAGTCCTGACAGGTCAACAATTACACATCTTTTGGCCGTTGCTGAAAGTGAAGTGAATTCTTTCGCTATTTCCTCAGTACCCTGTATATCGAGTCGCCCGGAAAGTGTTATGCACCTCAAATTTTCGCTTAAATCATTATGAGAAATCATGACGAAATTCACCCATCGTACAATTAAATAACTAAACTATAAATTTTTACTACAACATTTATTTTTGGGTTCTACTTATTGAAGGTGTAAATTTGATACGTTCAGCGCATATTCGAACTCACATAGATAAAATCCACCGAAAGTAACAAAAATATTCCCAGTAGAGGCATCAATTGCTTTAACAGTACTTTAAAGAAACTGTGTCTGCTATTCCGCTTCCATTTCTTCCAGAAAAAAATGATGAGCATAAGGAACCATAAAGCAAATACGCAACCGACGGCAAGCGGATTTGAAAGGTACGATGGCCTTTCTATCTTAACTGAGGCATCACGAATAACGTAATAAAGGCCGGTTAATAAGTAGGCAAAAACCACAGGCCAAAAATAAGGTGCCGCAACAGACCAAAACAAAACCACTAGTTCTCTCCTGAAATAAATACATCTAAACGATCAAAGGTGACGCAAGTTTAATCTCCATTGCCAAACCAAAGTAGTTCGGCGAATTCTAGTTTGAGTTGTACCTTGTTGTATAGGACAAACCTCTCCCTTTCATAGGACAAACATCCCTAAAAGTATCTAGATACCTATCTAAACATATCTAGATACATAACCAAGCCAGCTGTCACAGTTTGGAATCTAACATCCTGTTTTATAAAACCAAACTATGGAAAAAGTTCTTCTCCTGAGCATCATTCTACCTTGCAGGTCAACAGTATTTAAAAAACTTTACTTTTTGAAAATACTTATGGCAAAATATAAATGATTAGAAATTAGCTTAACGAGCTGATAAATAAAATGAAACCCATGACATAAATATGGGTATTAATACATAGGAGGGAATTAATCGGGTCGATTCATTCACCGCTATCGGTGTGGAGTTTTGGCCTGTAACTATCAAGTTTAAGGGGAAATCTGTGAATATCATTTGGTCTGCAAACTCCAGCAATTCTTTACGCGCTTCAATTCCCGCATTCTTTGTTCTGATCCTGTCAAATTTGCTTTCAGTGCCAGGCGCACAAGCCGCAGATGACAAATTTACCCTCAGCGGTTTTGGTTATCAGGATTATCGCATGGCCAATACCAATATCTATGAAGGTGCCGATAGTCGAGGCACTTGGGAAAACGGCATTTTTGCACTTGTGATGTCCGCCAATGTCACTGATAACGATACTGTTTGGGCACAATTGGAAACCAACCCGAGTCAGCCGACCGAATTCACTTGGGCATTTCTCGACCATCGCTTCAATGATGACCTGTCAATCCATCTTGGCCGCATCAAAATGCCTTACGGTTTATACAACGAGTATATCGACAATAAGGCACTGCAACTCTCTGCCATCCGGCCAAGCTCATACAGCTTCCAAGCCGACATGGTGCATGATGCTTATCAGGGTATTGGCGTCGATTGGACTTGGAAGAGCCTGTTCATACAGTTGATGGAAGGCAAGATATACACCCCCGTGAATAACGGAGCGATCACCGATGCTTTCACTGGCAGGGATCGTATGTACCTTGGAACACACATCACTTGGAATTCACCGATCGAGGGCTTGCGCTTCATGTTTTCAAGTTGGGATTCGCAGACTGAAGACAATACTGGACTCTCCGCAAAACCTGGTCTTGGGCCCTTGGGAACAGAAACCCGCAGGATGTATTCTGTGGAATATGTAACCGATAGGCTCGACCTCAAAGCTGAGCACAATAACCATATCGTTCCTCCGAATAGCCCCCACGACAGCCAACCGATAGCAAATTGCTGGATTGACGCTGCAGCAACAGTTCCGTGTATGTCTGATCCTATTGCCAGCGCACCCAGCAATACCACCGTTTCATGGTACGTCCAGGCTGGTTACAAGATCGGGCCGTGGACGCCCTATGCTCGCTATGACTACTTCGTAGCTGATGATAGTGACCCGGGCGATCCAGGTTCTTATCAAAAAGAATGGGTCTTTGGCGTTAATTACAAGATCGATGCTAATTTGAATTGGCGCATCGAAGATCACATCATCGATGGTTACGGTTTGTCTGTAGCCACAGGGGATATGGCTTACGGGGCTGGTGATACAAAGTGGAACATGGCGGCGACTGAGATTAATTTCAAGTTTTGATTATTAGTGACATTTTAACTTTCTGCCTAATCTAAATTTGATATTTAAAGATCATTAGTAATTGTTTTTTGAAACAAGTCAATAAGACGTTCATAAATGCCATATTGATAATGGCATTTATGGCTTCCTTCGCAAATTCGTTCGCGGGTGTCGTGGCAATTGTGAACAACGCAAACACCTTTGCCGACAAGCAGCTTATTGGCAGGCTTTACACTCTGGAAATCAAATCCTGGCCCGACGGATCACGGGCGATACTCTATGAATTATCGGTGGATAGTGAGCGTGATGAGTTCTGTATGACTTATACCGGAAAAAGTGCAGATATGATCGATTCCATTTTAGCGAAAGCAGTGTTTGTCGGACGCAGCAAACCTCGCAAAATATTTAAATCTGATGCAGAAATCATGGGAGAGGTTGCCAAAGAGAAAGATGCCGTAGGTTACGTGAATGAATCAAGTTTGAATAATTCGGTCAGAGTTGTTCATTAAGGAATTGCACTCAGGCAAATAAATGCAAATATGAACTATATATACGGGGTTGTTAACCATACAAAGATGTATATCGCTGTTTCAGTGCTCTTCACACTGGGCGCGATGCTCATCATTGGCTGGACAATTGCCCGCTACAACGAAGTGGAACGCGAGTCACCTTTAGTCCAAGACCTTGGTATCTATTCAGACGCATTGGAAAGCGGCACGACAAACGGCAAGGCATTGGGAGCGGCAATGCTGTTTGGACTTCATGACCAAGATACGAAAAAAATTGCGCTGGGAAAAATGGCGCCCAATTCGCCAGTTTACGTTTCTGCACTTGATTCTTTGCGCGAGCTCTATAATCTCGACACTATTTTTATAACAAATAAGCAAGGCATCATTGTCGCCTACAGTAGCGATGATCATCATGCAGCCATCGGCCTCGATTTTTCTTCTCATCCATTCATTCAAACAGCGATGCAAGGAACACCCAGTGTGTACCCTGCCGTTAGCCTGATAAGTCATGATCGGGGAATATTTCTCGCCTTGCCCATATACGCCACCGATAAAACAACATCCAATGTGATCGGCGTCACTGTATTCAGAGTCAGTGCAGAGATGCTGGAGGGTCTACTTAAAACCTGGAAAGGTGGCAGCGCTGTCTTGCTATCACCAGACGGCGTCACGTTTGCCTCGAACCGAGATGAATGGGTATTTCGAGTGGTGGGCAGTTTGAATTCAAAAAAGATATTCCGTATCAAGCAATCACGGCAATTTGACGAAGTATTTGATGATTTAATCGCTACACCTATGCCGTTTACGCCAGAAACTTTTACTCGAGACACATTGGAAACACACATTGATGGCGAACGTTATGCTGTGCGTAGCCACTTGATGGAATGGGTTGATCCAAATGGTAGCTGGATGCTGGCATTCCTCGAACCGCGCCCACCTTGGTGGACGCAATGGAACGTGCTGGGGTTTGGAGGTTTTGCCGGACTGATCGTAGGTATGGCATTCTTCTGGATCTACTATCTGGCACGCAGTGAGGCTATACGGCAAGAAAACTTCCGCATACTGGAAGAAGCGAATCTGAAGGCGGGCGAAGCCACACTAGCGAAGTCAAGGTTTCTCGCCAACATGAGCCACGAGATAAGAACCCCGATGAACGCCATCATCGGCATGTCCCATTTGGCGCTCAAGACTGAAATGACTCCGCGCCAGAGAGACTATATTGATAAAGTCCATATTGCCGCCAAGTCTTTACTCGGCATCATTAACGACATCCTAGATTTCTCTAAAGTAGAAGCAGGCAAACTGGAACTTGAAAGGACGCGATTTATCCTTGAAGAAGTGGCCGGCAATTCGCTTTCGTTATTCAACCAGCGCTCACACGAGAAAGAACTCGAATTGCTGTTCGACGTCACCGATTCAATGCTGCTTGGAGAATGCGGGACATTGCTGGGTGATTCTATGAGACTGGGCCAGATTCTCAACAACCTATTGTCGAACTCAATCAAGTTTACCCATGAAGGCTTCGTCAGACTGAGCATTAACACAGAAGAGCGCAGTGAGGACGACATTCTGCTGAAATTCTGTGTAAGCGACACCGGTATTGGCATCACTCCTGAACAGGTAGACAAGCTGTTTCAAGAATTTTCCCAGGCAGATGGATCGACTACTCGTAAATATGGCGGCACCGGACTGGGATTAAGTATCTCGAAGAAATTTGTAGAAATGATGGGTGGACGTATCTGGGTCGAAAGCAAAGCTGACGTGGGATCGAACTTCTTCTTTACAGCACGTTTCCAGATTGCCAAACCCGTGCCATCGCTGCCTGCTGTGCTGGGGGGCGCAAGTAATCTGCGGGTGCTGGTGGTTGACGACCATCATGAAGCCAGACTGGTGCTCGTCGATCTCCTCTCCGCTCTAGGCATTGGCGCAACTGAGCACGGAATCGAATGTGCCACCAGTGGCGCTGAGGCGCTGACGATGATTAGCAAAGCAATAGAAATGAACCATCCTTATAATTTGATGCTGCTCGACTGGGTTATGCCGGAAATGGATGGAAGTGCCGTATTGCAAAAACTTCAAGAAAGCGGCATGTCACCTCTCCCCCTGTCGGTGGTGGTTTCTGCCTACGATACTGAGGTCATGCACGATGTCGCGGGACATCTCGGTGCCCGGCACTTTCTGCCCAAGCCGGTCTTGCCAGAATCTTTGCGCCGAATGATAAACATCTTGACCGGCAGTTCCAATATCGAACACATTGGTAGCCACAATATTAGTAACGATACCAATTTAGAAGGCATGTGCGTGCTGCTTGTGGAAGACAATCCGATCAATCAGCAACTTGCGGTGGAGTTAATGGAAAGTCGGGGCATCAAGGTTGATGTCGCAAACAATGGGCAGGAAGCGCTCGACAAATTAGCAGCAGTAACTTCCTCCTATTTCAATATAGTGCTCATGGACCTGCAGATGCCGGTGATGGATGGCTACGAAGCAACCCGACGATTGCGTGCCGACCCGCTCTATTTAAATCTTCCGCTTGTAGCCATGACTGCACATGCAATGTTGGAGGAACGCCAAAAGTGCTTGGCTTTGGGCATGAATGACCACATTACCAAACCGATAGAGCCAGACGATTTATACGCCTTGCTGGCACGCTTTTACACCCCTTCAGCTGCCTCTTTGGCCTCTAAAACGATTGCCAACCCGGACAAAAAGTCTGTCGCTACCAGCGACGACTTCCCACTCCCCAATATTGCCGGCCTAGATGTTGCGAGTGGCTTACGCCGTGCTGCGAACAACCGAAAACTGTATAGTCAGTCACTGGCAAGATTCGTCAACGACTTTGCCGACTGCAACCAGACTTTTATGCACCACCTCACCAATGCAGAATGGAACGAAGCAGAGCACCTGGCGCATACACTCAAAGGGCTTGCCTCTACCTTGGGTGCAAATGAAGTATCACTTGCGGCTAGCAATCTGGAAGTTGTCTGCAAAGGCAAACAAGTCGACGCTGCCTCAGTAGTTCTATTAGAACTGCAGACATTATTGACAACATTGTTTACCGCATTGCAACAACATTTTGCTGCGGTACAACCTGCAATAACAACGACAACCGAGTTGGTTCCGCAGTCAGGTGAAATGCCAGATTGTTTGCCACAACTCTTGCAACTATTGAATGAGGGCGATAGTCACGCGGTTGAAGTTTGGGAGTTACACTATAATGAATTTGCTAGTGCTTTGCCCCCGCATGGAGCAGAGCGCATAAGCATCGCTTTGCAAAATTTTGAATTTGATACCGCTCAAACACTATTAAATAAACTATCAACCATTGTGCCATCATCTGTATCACAGAAAATCGAGGATAACAATTGAGTACCTTAGCAGATATCCGACCAACCATTTTGGTGGTTGACGATAACGCGACTAACCTGAGCTTGCTATCTAATCTGCTCAAGGAATTATATCGTGTCAAAGTATCCACCAACGGAATAAAAGCGCTTGAACTTGCACTTGCCTCCCCACCGGATTTGGTTCTTTTAGACATCATGATGCCTGAAATTGATGGCTATGAAGTGTGTCGCCGCCTTAAAGCTCATCCTTCAACGAAGCAAGTACCGGTAATTTTCCTGACTGCCAAAACCGAAATAGAAGATGAAGAGCTGGGTTTTTCGGTCGGCGCGGTGGATTTTATTCATAAGCCGTTCAGCCCGCCTATTGTCTTGGCACGGGTCAAGACACATCTAGAAATAAAATCATTGCATGACTCCCTGCGTGTGCAAAATCTTTTTATTAAAAAAACCTTTAGCCGTTATATGTCAGATGAAGTAGTCGAAAAACTTCTGGAATCTCCTGACGGGCTGAATCTTGGTGGCGAATCGTTGACGGTTACTATTCTGATGACCGATCTTCGGGGCTTTTCGACATTATCGGAGAAATTGCCACCTGAATCTGTTGTGAGGATGTTGAACAGCTATTTGTCACGCATGACAGATATTATTTTTGAGTATTCCGGCACCATCATTGAAATTATCGGTGATGCAATCATGATTATATTCGGTGCGCCGATTAGCAGGCCGGACGATGCTGATCGGGCCATTATCTGTGCCTTGGAAATGCAGTTAGCAATGGACAAAGTGAACGAGCTTAACCGGAAATTTAATCAGCCTGAACTGGAGATGGGCATTGGCATCAATACCGGCAAAGTGGTTGCAGGTAATATTGGTTCAGATATGAGAGTCAAGTACGCCGTAGTTGGCAGCAGTGTCAATCTGGCAGGAAGGGTGGAATCATTTTCAGTTGGTGGGCAAGTGCTCATCACCGAGTCAACTCTGAAAGCAGCCTCTCTCACGGTAACAGTGAGTGGCGAGCGCTCCATCTCTTTCAAAGGACTTGAAGAGATGGTTAAGATATATGACGTAAACGGAATTGGCGGGATGTTTGATTTTACCGGAGATAGAGGTACCTATGATATTTCGTTGCCCTACCCTGAAATAGAATATGAACCTCTTGAGAACGAAATTCCTGTATCACTTGAAATATTAGATGGGAAATATGCTTCTGGAACTAAGGTTCGGGGACGAATCTTGAAACTGGCGGAAAAATCTGCCATTTTTACTTCAGATGTTGAGTTGTCTGAATTTGTTAATCTGAAAGTATTTTTGAGAGATCAAATCATCAACCGCGACTGCATCATTTATGCGAAGGTGGTAAACACCACGCTGGATGATTCAGATTGTTATGAAATGCGATTTACAAGCATGAGAAACTATTTACAAGAGAGTGAAACTGGCAAATTTTTATAAATTTCGTCTGAGATTAACTCACCAAATCATTTCATAAAGTTGCTATGCGCTCAGTTTGATTTCTGTGATGCGATTTTCTATCGCGTATCAAGCCGGAATCCGTTATGATTGTTTCAGGGATGTAAATATCAAAATCTCCTACTGAGGTACAGCAAATGTCAAGAATGGCGACTCAGAGCAGTCGCGTCATGTTGCCTGCTCTCTGGCTTCAATTTACGGAAAGAGGAAATGGTTACTCAAGACTGTCTTGCAATTAGTCGCTTATTGGCAGGCAGCGAATTATTTTCTTCCCTATCCACCGATGCTCTGAATGAATTGGCATTACACGCCGAAGTTCGGACAATACCTGAAAAGGAAGTCATCTTCGTAAAGGGAGCCTCTGGTTCCGAATTATTCGCCATACTCAATGGCAGAGTGAAAATCAGTTCTTTTTCGGAAGATGGAAAGGAGATTATTTTTACCATTTTGGAGAGCGGAAACTTTTTTGGTGAAACTGCTCTTTTGGATGGACAGCCCAGGAGTGCCACCTGTACAGCAATTGAGGATTGTCAGATGGTTGTAATTGAGCGCGATGGTTTTATCTCGTATCTTGAAAAACATCCGTCTTTAGCCATTCACCTTCTCTCCCTGCTGAGTCTGCGATTGCGGAGAAAAGATGAACAAATAGATTC
>CAIRAO010000341.1 GCA_903876625.1 uncultured Gallionellaceae bacterium
CGGATTATTTTTATTTGCGCGGCGGTATTGACCACACCGGGCCACTGTTTTGGGGGACATCGCTTTTTGTCAAGCTGGATGGCCAGATGACTGGCGGCCCGTTGATCAGCAACGAGCAGCTTGTCGCGGGTGGCGCGGACAGTGTGCGCGGCTATCTGGATGCAGAGCAGGCCGGTGATGATGGCGCGCATGGCACTCTGGAGTTGCGCGGCCCGCAGTGGGGCAGAGATAAGGTGAATGATTTGCGTGTGCTGGCATTTTATGATGCAGCGCACTTGCGTGTATTGGACCCGTTGCCATCGCAAGCTGTTTATGCAGACTTGTCAAGCGTCGGGGTAGGCCTGCGTTTTCAGGCTTGGACGCATTTGAATATCAGAATGGATGCAGGTTGGCCGCAAAAAAGTACGACCTACACAACTGCAAGAAAGGTGAGAGTGGGGTTTAAGGCGGATTTGGAGTTTTAGGGCTAGTTGTCATTGATGAAACAACTAGCCATTCCACTAAGCCAGCAAGCTGGCAAATGGCTGGTTATCCCGCGAAGGCGGGAATGACGGGCTTGGGGAATTAACGAATTGGATGCAGTGCAACACGAAAGTTGGCTGAGAGGTACGCAATGAAAAAAAATGCACAAAAAACTGGCACGATAAAAACTTTCGCCCCTCAATTCGGCAGAGTGACTCTGCTGGTAGGTGCACTCGTCGCCACCGGTGTTATGTCACCGCTATCGTTGCCGCAAGCAGTGGCAGCGTCGTTGCCTGTGCCAATGACCCCCTCTGGTTTGCCTTGCGGCGGATGTGCCGCGAATACCCCTGCTAATTTGAACTTTGTTCAGGCTGGTGCAGTATCGTTGTCAAATTCAAGTAGCACCAACCTCACTATTAATCAGACTTCCCAGACTTCTATTCTCAACTGGCAAAACTTTAATATTGATAAAGGCTACAGTGTCAATTTCGTGCAGCCAAGCAGCACAGCAAGTGCACTTAACCGCATCTGGGATGCGAATCCAACTACCATCGCCGGTTCGCTGAATGCGAACGGCCAAGTTTATCTGATCAATCAGAACGGTATTGTTTTCGCCAACGGTGCGCAGGTGAATACGGGTGCGTTGATTGCTTCTTCACTGGATATAAAGGATAGCGTTTATCAAAAAGGCTATCTGGCGAACAATAATTCAGTCGGTGTACTTGCGCCTTCCTTTGGTGATGGTATCAGTGGCATACACGGCTTCGTCAAAGTTGATAGCGGTGCGAGTCTGAACGGTTCCCGCATCATGCTGTTTGCGCCGGTCGTGGAGAACAATGGCAGCATAATTACATCAGAAGGCCAGGCAGTAATGGCGGCGGGACAAAAGGTTTATCTGGAAGCCAGTCAAGATCCGAATCTGCGCGGGGTATTAGTCGAAGTCGATGTGGCAAATCCAGGGGTTGCAGACACAAACTTGAATGGACAGGTGCAAAACAATTCAGCCGGAACGGTCACCAATTACGCAGACATCGTTGCGCTAAGAGGAAACATTACCCTGGTGGGTTACGCAGTGAATCAGCAAGGGCGGGTTTCGGCAACTACTTCTGTTAGCGAAAACGGTTCGATTAAATTGCTCGCCCGTTATAACGTGGCTAGTGCTTCACAATCCAACTACAACAACTCACAAGATATTACGGGCAATGTTTATGCTTATGATATCCGCGCCACTCAGACAGGACTGGTCACACTGTCAAAGAACAGCGTTACGCAAGTAACACCGGAAACTGCTGACACATCAACAACTACTGATGGTCAGGGCTTTAATCCCTCAATCGTGGAAGTGATGGGAAAGACTGTAGACGTGCAGGGTAGCATTATAGCTCCGGGTGGAAAGGTGAATCTGGCAGCAATAGGTAGCATCGATACGACTGTTGGATCATCCGGTCAAAGTGGACTCGGAATTTATCAGGAAATTAATTCTGCACTGGCCTATAGCAGTTTCCTCAACCCAAATTATATGCCGATTGCCGCTTCGGACGGGGCAAGGGTGTTTCTTGAAAATGGGAGTCTGGTTGACGTTTCGGGAAGTGCAGCTTCGGTTTCCGTTGCGCGTGATATTCTTTCCGTGCAGTTGCGCGGAAGTCAATTGGCAGACGCCCCATTACAAAAAAATGGTTTTCTCTGGGGGCAAAATGTAAATATTGACATTCGTAGCGGAAGTACGCTTGCCAATTATTCCGGAGATGAAGCGCAAATAGGACGCACGGTCGCCGAACGAACTTCTGTCGGTGGAAGCGTCGTCATCGCTTCCACCGGAGATGCTGTGATGAATCCCGGTGCCGAAATTAATATTTCCGGGGGTGAAATCAATTATACCGGCGCTTATATACAAACAACTTCGCTAATTTCCAATGGCAGTGTATTTAATATTGCCAGCGCATCGCCTAATTTGATCTATAACGGTATATCAGGAAGCTACGCGCAAAAAAGTAATAAATGGGGTGTCACAGAAACCTTCAATACCATGGCCGGTGGCGACACACGCGGCAGATGGGACCCCGGATATATAGAAGGCAAGTCTGCGGGTTCAGTTGTTTTCCTTGTGCCAAACGCCGCTATTGAAGGCAATATAGTTGCGAATACAGTTTCCGGCATTAACCAGCGTCAACCTTACGTCAATCCAACAGGCCTTGCAGTAAATAATTATATGAACACCTTTAAGATGTCGCCCAAAGGCGGCACTCTTACGATTGGTTACAACGGTTTCGGTGCGTTGAGCTATATTACTGGCTTGTATAACTTTATTACCAACAAAGATGTGTTGGTGCAGGCGAATGCTCAGAAATCGAACTATGTTATTGGGGACGTGTTGTCAGAGGTCGCACCTATTACGCTGGATTCAAATCTTTTCTCGACCAATTTGAACAACCTCAACGTTTACACCAACGGTATAGCAGAAATAGATACGTCTACAAATCTAACACTTGCACACGGTGGTTCACTTTCACTTCAAGGTGGGCAAGTTGATATGCTGGGTTCGATTAATCTTGCCGGGGGTTCGGTGAGCTTTAAGTCGGTACCAACCATAAATCCGCTCTACAATTCCAGCGATCTGAATTATATAAATAATGGGGGAATCAACGTAAGCGGTAATATTCTTACACATGGTACATGGGTGAACGATTCCCCGGTTTTTGGTGCGCCTGATACTTCCACCGCTATCGTCGCAAACGGTGGCAGCATTTCTTTCAATTCAGGCACTATTTTAAATTTGGCGAATGGGGTGGTATTGGATGTGTCCGGTGGTGGGTGGATTGATCAGTCCGGTAATGCTCATGGAGGAAGCGGCGGAAGTATTAGTTTGTCGAGTAGCCTGCTCCAGGCAGAATTGGATAAGATTACGCTAAGCAGCTACGGCGTTAACACTGGCAAAGGTGGAAGCCTTAATCTTGTTGCAGGTGATGTCCAGATAGGGGGCCTGGCTTCAAATGGCACACAATTTTTGCCGGCTGAATTTTTTCAAACTGGTGGATTTACTTCCTACACCGTTACCGCCCAAGGAATCAATGGGCTTAATGTGGACGGGCTTATCCACCCAAAAGCACAATCGTTGATCCTTAACCGTGATGCGTTAATTAGTGTCTCAGGTACGGATATCTATTCAATAAGCAGTCTGGGTTTCCTGCCTGACTGGCAGAGAAATTCTACCAGCATTACCTTAAAGCAAACGGCCCCTGCAGGTACTTTAAGCATTGGCAACAACGCTGAAATTCTTGTTGATCCAAAGGCCGGCATCACCCTTAATGCGGTAAATCAGCTAACTGTTTTGGGCAAGCTCGATGCGCCAGCAGGTGCGATTAATCTAAACTTGAATTTGCCGACATCGTACTACACGCCAACGCAATCTATCTGGCTGGGCTCTTCTAGCCAGCTTTTGGCTGGTGGTTATTTTTTGCAATCACAACCGAACAAACTAAATCTGGTACAGGGACACGTTTTGTCTGGTGGAAGTATTAACATAAATGATGTTGGTTACTTGGTTGTGCAAAAAGGTTCGTTGATGGATGTTTCCGGGACGGCTGCAAGCGTTGCTCTGCCCCAGATGCAATCCGGTAACCTGGTCTATAACATTAGTCATGTAGCGGGAAACGCCGGTTCGATCAATATTAAAACCAGTGAGGGGGCATTTTTCGATGGCACTTTTAAAGCAGGTGTAGAGGCTGGAAGTCAGGCAGCAGCAGGGGGTTTTTTACTAACCCTGAACAATAATCCCGGAATAGCTCAACCGGATCCCATTATTAGCACGCTTTTTCCAACATCCCCAGCACAGATTCAAATTTTGGCCGGGGACAATGGAAACTTCGCCACTCAGTTAGGAATGGTTCCTGGTAACGATACAAATGCCGGCCAAGTATCACTGGACGCGCTGGCGGGCAAAGCGCTACTGGATTCGGTTGCTTTACAAAAGTCCGGTTTTGATCAGTTGGTTTTGAAGAGCGACAGTTCAATTATGTTGGCTGATCAGATTAATCTGCAGACTCGCCGCAACCTGACTCTGGATGCACCACAATTAATTGCCAACGGAATTAGCTCGGTCTCTTCGGCCCAAGTTACACTGAGTAACTCTTCTTTCGCCTTACAGGTTGCGTCCAATCCATTAGCAGGTTCGGGTACGTTAAACGTTTCCGGCCAACTTGTTGATCTGACCGGCAATATCATAGTGTCGGGCGTTAATCAGTTTAATGTCAGCAGTAGTGGCGATATTCGTATGAATGGCGTGATTAACGCTGCCAACAATGCCTTGACAGGGAGTTTGCGTACACAGGGCGATATTACCCTGACAGCCGATCAGGTGTATACCTCCACGATGGCGCAATTCAACCTCTCGGTGGTGAACGGCGCGGGAAGTACTGCCGGGAATATCTCAATACAACCGGGGCAGTCCAGCCCCGGACCGGTGATGTCTGCCGGAAGCGCCTTAACGCTGAACGCAGCCTATATAAATCAAAATGGTGTGCTGAAATCGCCTCTTGGGAGCTTAACCCTGAATGGCACTCAAAGTGTAACTTTGGGTGCAGGTAGTCAGACTTCGGTATCAATGGACGGCCTCGTTGTTCCATTCGGTCAAATTCAGGGTGGGAATTCCTGGTATTACGATCTGACAGGAGTGGGCTCTCTGGTGACAATTTCCGCACCACCTCAGAAAATAGTGAATTTAACCGGCCCGAATATTTCGGTATCTAAAGGCGCAACTATCAATCTTTCAGGTGGAGGTGATCTTTATGCCAACGAATTTTTTGCGGGAATGGGCGGCTCTATTAACGTGCTTGATCCGACCAAAGCACCAGCCAATACCTATGCGATTATTCCCGGCATTTCAGGTTTTAGTCCTTACGATCCGCAAGCCGTAGGACAATATAACCAAGTGGGTTCCAAGACCTCTATGCAACCCGGTGGAAGTGTTTATCTTTCAGGCGGTAAGGGAATTCAAGCCGGGTACTACACGCTGCTTCCGGCAAGCTACGCCTTGTTGCCCGGTGCCTATCGGGTGTCAGCAGTTTCCGGCTATACCGACATTCAACCTGGTCAGGGCGCAGTAACCCTGACAGACGGATCGCAGATCATGGCTGGAAAATTCGCTGTGGTCGGTACCAGCATTCAGGATGCGCGCTGGTCCGGTTTTGCTGTGGCTTCGGGCGCCATCGTGCGCACTCAATCGGAATTTCACGACAGTACCGCCAACGCGTTTTTTGCGGCACAAGCGGCAACAAATGGTAGCGTTGCCCCAAGATCGCCAATAGATGCAGGCCAACTGGTAGTGAATGCAACAGGCACACTTTTTTTAGACGGTAGCTTTGATACACAACACGCAAGTGGAGGCAAGGGGGCATGGATTGACCTGAACGGCCCCGGGTTTGATATTGTGAATACCGCCGGAACAGGGGCGGCAGGTCTGGTTGAGTTGACGACGAGTGAATTGAACAACCTTAACGCAGAGAGTCTGCTCATCGGTGGCGTAAGGACGCAAACACAATTAGGCACTTCAATTCAAGTTGGTTCTGGTAGTGTTGTCGTTGACAACAGCGGAGCCACGTTGACAGGTGCGGAAGTTTTGCTGGTCGCAAATAATGCGGTATCCGTTAAAGCTGGCAGCAGTTTGCAGGGCAGTGGTAATTACTCGGGAAGTGCTCAAAATATTACTGTCTCCAGCGGAGACGGGGCATTATTGCGAGTCTCGTCCAGCGACCAGGTGACTGTAACACGAAATATTTCCACAGGAACGCAAGGCACACTGACCGTTGAAAATGGCGCATCGGTAACCGCGCAGAATTCGGTCTTGTTCGATGCAAGCCAGGCAACGACTCTGGGTGACAACGCAACATTAAACGGTAAATCACTAAGTCTGGCAGCGCTGGCTATCGATATTGGAAATGGCTCATCAGGTGCGACTTCGCTGGGTCTGACGGGCGCATTGCTTGGTCAGATGCAAAACTTCCAGGACATTACGCTGCACAGTTATAACGATATTAATTTCTTTGCGCAAGCCTCTTTGGGCGGGCTGAATTCTCAGGGAAACCACCTGATCTCGAATTTGGTGCTGGATGCAAAGAGCTTGAATGATTTCAATGCGGTTGGCACCAGCAGCATTGATGCAGCCAATGTGACACTCGCAAATAGTAACGGCGTAGTAAGTTCCACTTCTTCCGGTTCCGGTTCTGTGTTGATTAATGCCGATAAAATATTGCTGGCAAGTGGCACCACAACCATTCAGGGTTTCGACAACGTCTCGCTCAAAGCAGCACAGCAAATATTAGCGCAGGCTACGGGAAATCTGACTGTTACTTCCGTCAATGCGAATGCACACAATCTGAATTTGCAGGGGGCACTCACGGGTGCAGCCAAAGCCAACGAAAGCTTTACTGCGGCATCATTTGATACGGTGATTCAGGCACCGGTTGTTACTCCCGTAGCTAATAGCGATGTTGGCGCAAAACTTACTGTTGCCGCAAAGAGTATTTTGGATGAAGGCATCATTAATCTTGCTGCGGGTACCTTAAGCCTGCATTCGACTGGAACTGCGTTAACGGATGGTGTCATCCTCGATAGTGCTTCCACCACCAGTGTGGCAGGTGCAGTGAAAAAAATTGCCGGACAAACCGCCTATGCTTCTGCCGGATCGATCAGCCTGCTTTCTGATAATGGCAACATTGATATTCGCAGTGGTGCGGTTGTCGATGTTTCCGCTGCGGCGGCGGGCGGAGATGCCGGAAGTCTTACCATGACGGCAGTCAAGGGCACGGTGACAGTGGCGGGGAACCTCAAGGGTTCTGCTGCTGCGGGTTATTTACAAGGTAGTTATATTCTCGATACTGCGAATTTGGGCGGCACTGGAAATACGCTAACCGGACTCAACGACACGTTGACGGCAGGTGGTTTTACTGACTTGCGTGATATGCGTATTCGTACCGGCAATTTGGTGCTCGCGGCAGATACAGCCGGAACGGTCAGGGCTACTGCGCAAACTTTTAAATTGTCCGCAGATTCGGGCAATATGGATGTTTTTGGAACGGTTGACAGCTCCGGTTCCAGCGGCGGGATTATTCTGCTTGCAGCCGGCGGAAATGTTACCGTTGAAAATGGCGCGCTACTGGATGCGCATGCCAACGATGCGAGTCAGTCAGGCGGTAGTGTTGCACTTGAAACCACAACAGGTTCAATTAACCTGATGAATTCTGCGTCAGTGCAGATTAACGTGAATGGGGGTGGTGGAAGCGGGAAAGTGCTTTTGCGGGCTCCGCAAACGCAAATCAATGGAGTAACTGACCTTGCTGTAAACACCCTTGCCGGAACCGGCTTTAACATTAGCTCCGGGGCGAACGTTTCACTGGAGGGGTTCAAGGTCTATAACACAACTAATATTCCCATCGCGGACATCAGTGGCAACAACATTACTATCAATGCCGCAGATGTAGCGGCGAATTCCTCAAGCGTATTTTTCAATGATGCAACGAATTTTGGCAACAACGCTGCCACCATCAAAACCCGGCTGGGTATTGGCTCCAATAGTAATATGAATGTTGTACCCGGAGTGGAAATCGATAGTAGTGGTAACCTGAACCTTGCGGCGAACTGGGATTTGTCAGCTTGGCGCTTCAATAATGGCAACGGTAGTGGAGCTGCCTTTAACACTGAACCGGGTATATTGACGCTGAGAGCGGCTGGCGATCTTACTTTGGGTACAGATGCTACTAACACAGCATCTATAAGTGACGGATTTACTTCTGCCACAAGTTTCGCGCTATTGCCCGCAGGTTCCTCTTCCTGGTCATACCGTTTGGTTGGCGGTGCGGATTTGACGGGTGCAAATGCCCTTGAGGTGAACAATGCAGCAACAGGCAATGTGGCTCTTGCTCCCGGGGGCTTCGTCCCGGCTGTTATGGGTACTACAATTGTAATAGATCCAATAACCCATAGCCGTCATTCAGTTCCGATCGAAATAACACCTGCCAGAACAAATTTTGAAATGATTCGAACAGGAACCGGTTCCATTGATGTTGCGGCTGGAGGGGGTCTGTATTTGGGCAATAGCGATTCAATGATCTACACCGCCGGGCAACTGGCGAGCCTGCCTGCAAGTCTTGCCGCAAGCTCGACCAATCGGGCAGTATTCACTTCCGGTGGTGGCGATGTCAATATCACCGTCAGGAGCGACATTAGTGCAGTTGGGCAGAATGGAACTGGCTCCGCAGTCAATCAACTCGTTTCGGATTGGTTATGGAGACAGGGTTCAGCAGACGGCTCTTTCAGTACGCAACCCGCATGGTGGGTGAATTTTGGTTCTTTTGCGCAAAATATTGGCGCTTTGGGTGGGGGTAACGTCAATATTAGCGCGGGAGGCAATATTACCAGCCTCTCGGCTGTCGTTCCGAGTACGGGCTATGTAGCGTCAGCAGGGGCTTCAGCCACAGTTCTGACTGGTGGTAACCTCACCGTGAAAGCAGGTGGTGATATTAATAGCGGAATATTTTATGTTGGCAATGGACAAGGTTCTATTAACGCGGTTGGATCCTTGGGTACTTCACGTAGCAACACGAACGCCAACATCACACTTTACACAATACTGGCTTTGGGGCAGGGAAATATTGATGTAAAAACAGGTGGTGATCTGAATTTGCAGACCATTGTAAATCCAACTATGCTTGGCTTGAGTCCCATTTTCTTTACCTATGGCAATGCAAGCGCGGTTGCGCTGGAGAGCTTGAACGGTAATGTGTTTTTGAGCAACAACGGTTCTTTCTATGCCGCTGCACCGGCCAATGTCAATGTTGCCATTTCGCCTTATATCAATCCAGCTAATGCAGGAACTGGTGCGTTGACGGTTTATCCCGGCACACTTAACGTAACAGCCTTAAACGGAGACATTACAACTGGCAACTCATCAATGACGATGTTCCCCTCGGCAATAGGAAATTTTCAGTTGATTGCAGGATCCAACATATATTTCAATAGTCTTTTGACCATGTCGGACGTCAGCCCGAGCATGCTACAACCAAATACACCAGTGTCAGCCTACAGCGATTCGATGTTCGCCGGGCACATTGTCGCGGCGAGTAGCCAATTGCCATTGCATTATGGGGATCTCAATCCAATAACCATCGCTGCCGGTGGAAGTATCATTGGTGACAACACAGCTTCGCCTATTTTCTCACTCTTGACTTTGCCAAAGTCTGCCGACATACAAGCAGGTCTGGACATAAAAAATCTTTCATTGACCATACAAAATGTACAAAGTAGTGACAGCACGAGCTTGATTGCTGGTCGTGATATTGTTTTTACTCCCAACATAACTACACCTTCCGCGTCGACTGTTGGAATTACTCTTTCTGGACCAGGACAGCTTATTTTGCAGGCTGGGCGGAATGTTGATTTGGGGCAGTCTTCAGGTCTGCAAACAAATGGTAATCTCTCCAACCTTTATCTTTCCAGCCAGGGTGCAAGTATCACTGTTCTGTCTGGCGTTGGACAGGGCGACACTGACACGCAGACCTTCATCAATAAATATATTAATCCCGCTGAGTCTGCTGTCTACAGTGACGATCTGATCGCGTATGTGGGTAATTATGGTGCGCCTCTGAACCAGACTGCGGCGCAAGCCTTTGCTACTTTTAGTACACTGTCGCAACCGCTTCAAGAGGCGTTTGTTCGTCAGGTTTTGTTTAGCGAGCTAAGGAGTGTCGGCCGAAACGCGGCTACTTCGGGGAGCTTCCAACCCGGTTACGATGCAATCGCAACGCTATACCCGACCGGAAATTATAAGGGCGACATCAATCTTTACTACAGCCAGATAAAAACGCTGCGCGGCGGCGGCATTAATTTGCTGACGCCGGGCGGGGGTGTCAATGCCGGCCTTGCTAATCCTTCCTCATCCGGGCCGCAAAAAACGGCAGTGCAACTCGGTGTGGTGACTGTGATGGGCGGGGATGTAAATGCTTTCGTCAACAATGATTTTTTGGTCAATCAATCGCGCGTGTTCACCCTGCAGGGCGGCAATATCCTGATGTGGTCTTCCTATGGAAATCTGGATGCGGGCAAGGGTTCAAAGACAGTATCGTCTACACCGCCGCCTTTGCTGGTGGTCGATCCGAAGACAGGGACTTTTAATGTAGACGCAACGCAATCTGTAGTCGGTAGCGGTATTCGCGTACTGTTGGCGAATAAAAACGTGGTGCCGGGTTCAGTCGATCTTTACGCACCTGCAGGCATTATTAACGCCGGAGATGCCGGCATCGGATCGGCAGGGAATATTTATCTTGGAGCACTACAAGTTCTTGGAGCAAACAACATCAACTTCGGCGGAGTTTCTGCCGGGGTGCCAGTTTCTGTTCCTGCTCCTGTGAGTGTTGGACTGGGAAATCTGCAAGACGCGAGCAAGACCGCAGATCAGGCAACTCAAAGTTTGGCAAATGCGAGTGACTTGTCAAATGCAAAAGACTTTAAGCCGACATTCCTCTCAGTCGATGTATTTGTACTGGAAGGCGAAACGAATTAGCAAATACTTTGTATTTTTAAACCAATGAGGCGCCGGGATTTTATCCTGAGCGTCATTATCCTGTAACTTGAAATTGCGAAAATAGAAACATGAAACCGATAACTGCTCAGCACATCAAAAGTATCTCAATTTTCTGTATAACGATTCTGGCATTAATGCCTGGGCTGTCTCACGCATGGTGGAACGGTGATTGGGAAACCCGAAAAAAACTTACTTTGAATACAACCCAGGCTGCCATTAAAGTGCCCCTTACTCAGGTGCCGGTTCTAGTACGTTTGCATACGGGTAATTTTGATTTCGGCAATGTCAAAGACAACGGCGGCGATATTCGTTTTGTGGCCGAGGACGACAAGACTCCACTAAAATACCACATCGAAAAATTTGATGCGGTCAACGAAATTGCATTGGTGTGGGTGCAGATACCCAAACTTTCCCCGGGCAAAGCAGATTCGATCTGGTTGTATTACGGCAATTCAAAGGCAACGCCGGCCGATGAAGTCAAGGCGACTTTTGATGCAAATCAAGCTGCGGTGTATCACTTTGACGAGGCAGATGGTTTACCGCAGGATCGAAGTGGAAAGGGCAATAACGCAACGCAGTCCAGTGCGAAAGTGGGCGATGGCTCGCTGATCGGGCGAGGCGCCACTTTCGACGGCGGCAGCATAGTCACTATCCCTGCATCGACCACTCTCAAGTTCGCTGCTGCACAGGGTTTCACCGTTTCGGCCTGGATCAAGACGGCCGTGGTGCAAAACAGTGCAGTACTGTTCCAGCAACTGGATGGTGCCAAGTCAATCAGCTTGAGTCTCTCCGGTGGCAAACTTGTTGCCGCCTTTGGAGAGACGGAAACGCCGAGAACCCTGGATGTCAAGCCCGATGTGTGGCATCACGTGGCGCTGACTGCCGGGCAGGCTTTGACCGTGTATCTGGACGGGCAGGAGATTGCGCAAGTGCCAGTTACGCTGTCAGATATGCAAGGCGACATCACTCTTGGCAAAGGCTTCACGGGCGAAATGGATGAACTTAAATTGTCCAATGTGGTGCGCTCGGCAGACTGGATCAAGATTGAGGCAGGAAGCCAGGGTGCAGATGCGCTACTGGTGGGCTACGGTCAGGATGAAGCGAATGGTAGCGGTGGCACTTCATATTTTGGCACCATTTTGCATTCGGTTACAACCGATGGCTGGGTGGTGATTGGAATATTGATTGTAATGGCAATCATCAGTTGGGTGGTGATGGGTCTGAAAGCAATCGTAATCGGCCGAGTTCAAAAAAGCAACAAGGCATTTTTGCAGGAGTACAGCAAATTGTCGGTCGCTGAAACCGCCAATCTTGATCAAGCCGATAACGAGGAAGATGCGGAAATCGAAAATTCGCAATTGCTGATCGCGCTGTATGGCAAGCATGATCATTATCAGGATTCGACTTTGTACCGAATTTATCACACCGGGATGCAGGAAATCAAAAACCGCTTCGCCAATGTGGAAGCTTCACAACAATATCTTTCACCGCAAGCATTAGGGTCGATCAAGGCAAGTCTGGATGCGACTCTGGTGCGCGAGAATCAGAAGCTCAGTAGTCTGATGGTGTTGCTCACCATTGCCATCAGCGGAGGACCATTTTTGGGTCTGCTGGGTACAGTGGTGGGCGTGATGATCACCTTCGCTGCCATTGCGGCGACGGGTGACGTAAACGTGGCGGCAATTGCGCCGGGTATCGCGGCGGCACTCGTGGCAACGGTGGCAGGTCTGGCCGTGGCGATTCCGGCTTTGTTCGGTTACAACTATCTCGGCAGTTTGATCAAGAACACCTCTGCGGATATGCATATTTTTGTCGATGAGTACATCAGTCGAATTACTGAATCCTATTCTCGCTAGAGGTTGCAATGAAAGTTCAAGAAGACAATGAACCGTTTGACGAAATTAACATCACGCCGATGCTTGATCTGGCCTATGTGCTGCTGATTATTTTTATCATCATGACCACTGCATCGGTACAGGGCATCAAAGTGAACCTGCCCCAGGCTAGCAAATCACCTTCGTTGGGTAAACCCAAAACGAAAGCGATCACGGTCGCGGCGGATGGAAGGATTTATCTGGATACCTATCCGGTCACCTTTGCTGAGTTGGAGACGCGTTTACGTGCCTATAGTGCAGAGACGCCAGATCTTCCGGTGATAATAAAGGGAGACGCGAAAGTGCAGTATGAAAAAATTATTGAAGTGATGGATTTGCTGGGGCGTCTTGATATTACGCATTTGGGATTGGTCACTCAAAAGTCGACCAAATAGCAGGTGCGAGCGCCAATGACTTCCACTACAGTGGTATCTGCCAAGCGTTATCGCAGGTATTTACCGGTTGCCGCAGGCACCGGTTTGATTGTGATCGTGGCAGTAGCGGTGGTTTTGCTCATCAAGAATTTTCTCGCTGATTCAGGAGAGTCCAAAAAACATAGAGTGCAACAGATTTCACTGATTAAACCACCGGAACCACCTCCGCCGCCACCGAAACCACCGGAAGAAAAACCGCCGGAACCAAAAGAAGTGATAAAGCAGGAAGTACCAAAACAAGAGCAACCGATTAAAGCAGATTCACAGCCACCGGGACCAAGCGGACCCAGTTCGGCAAACGGTGATCCCAGCCTCGGGATTGGCGGCGGCAGTGGGGGTGGCAGTCGTTACGGATATTTCGTAGGGTTGCTTCAAAAAGGAATCATTGACCAATTTAATCGCAATGAAAAATTGCACAAGAAGGAATACAAATTAGGTGTTGGAGTTTGGATTGAGCAGGACGGAACTTTTTCCAAAATTGAATTACTGGATTCAACCGGGGACAAAGAGTTGGATGCGTTATTAAAAAAGGAATTGATCAAATTCAAATTTGAAGACTTGCCGGATGATTATCCCAGGCATATTAAATTGAGTATTAATTCTCACTAGGCAGATTGCATAAATTGATTTGAAAAGTACTTAGGGAATTTATAGGAAACTATGTATGAACATTAAAGGATTGGTATCAATTTTGCTAATTTTTGGCTTGATCGCGGCCCCTGCCTTTGCAGAAGAAAAAGCGGAAAATACTCAGCTGGAAATGTTGCACCAATCAGTTGTTAATTTGATCAATCAACTGACCCAAAAAGGGGTGTTGAGCAAAGATGACGCGGAGAAGATGTTGAAAGACGCAAATGTGTCAACGCTCAACGCAACGGTTGTTCAAAGCGCATTGGCCACATCGGCAGTGGCTGCGCAGAGTGGAGTTGCTGAGGCAAGTGCCGTTCCGGCAGGTGAGACTGTCGCACCAGGAGTAATACGGGTGCCCTATATACCTGAATCAATGAAGCTGGAAATGACTGAAATCATCAAACACGAAGTGTTGGCCCAAGCCAAAGGAGAGCGTTGGGGTGATCCTGGTGCCATTCCAGACTGGCTGAGTCGTATTTCATTTGACGGGGATTTTCGTCTGCGTTACCAGAAAGATGGTTTTCCAGCAGGTAACGCCCCGCCATCCGCGCAGTATTCTCCGGGGATTACTAATACTACCGATGACCACAAGTATATGCGTGTCCAGGCTCGGTTAGCGATGAAGGCTAAGATGAGCGATATCACCTATACCGAATTTCGGATCAGCTCGGGAACCACCACCAACCCCGTTTCGACCAATCAGACTTTGGGTACGGGATTTAACAAATCATCTCTGGTACTGGATCGTGCCTTCGTTCACAGCGACCCTTATTCCTGGTTGACATTTAACGGCGGTAAGATAACCAACCCCTGGTTGAGTACCGATCTGGTGTGGGACAGTGATGTTAACTTCGAGGGTGTAGTTACACAATTAAAGCCGAGGATTTCTGACTCATGGGTTAGTTTTCTAACTGTCGGCGCTTTCCCGTATCAGGATATTCAGCGCTCCGATGTTGTATATGCCAATTCGAAGTGGCTTTACGGAACACAATTGGGCTTTGTATGGTCCACTCCCGATTCATCCAGTGCACAATTAGGGGTTGCATTTTATAACTTCATCAATGTAGAAGGAACAGTCAATCCGGCAGTAGGTTCGCATGTGTATGACCAGACAGCGGCGCAAGGGATGCAGAAGGGAAATTCACTAATGTATGTCAATGCGAACGGTGATCCGACTCTTTATGGATTGGCGTCCAAATTCAAGGAGCTCAATATTACCGCCAAGTGGGATTGGGGTTCTTTCAGCCCCTTTCATGCTGTGTTCACGGCGGACTATGTGCGGAATTTAGGTTATAACCTTGAGGAAATCATATTGCGTACCGGATTGTCCCAGAGTCAATTGCCTCCCGCTGGAATCAATGGGCACCAGTTCATGCTGACGCTGGGTGTGCCCAGAATCAGACGTGCCGGAGAGTGGCAGGCCAATGTCGCCTACAAATATCTTGAAAGTGATGCGGTATTGGATGCGTTGACTGATTCAGATTTCCATTTGGGTGGAACGAATGCCAAGGGTTTCATCGTGGGAGGTAGCTATGGGGTGGATACTAATACCTGGCTAAGTCTGCGTATGTCCAACACGGATCAGATTTGGGGCCCAACCTTGGCGATCGATACTCTGCAGATTGATTTGAATACCCGTTTCTAATTAAGAGGAATTGTCACTATGAATAATACAATTTCGCAGTGGATATGTAGCGTGGTGGTATTTACGCTGACTGGCTTTACTATGACGGGGGCGTGGGCTGCGGCAGATGCCGAGAAAGAGGCAAAGCATGAAATGCGCAAAATGCAGGCACAATTGTCTGCGGCTCAGAAAGAGAAAACGGACCTGGCAGCTCAGTTAGAAAATATAAAAAAACAGCTTGGCGAGATGGGTGCCAAAAGCTCGGCATTGGAAAAAAAATCGGGAGGACAAAAAAAGCAGTTTGCCGAGTTGACTACAAAACTGCAGGAATCCGAGGCCAATCTGCAAAAGATGACGCAACAATTTACTGATACAAGCACCTCATTGCAACAAGTCCAAAAAGAAAAAGAATTGCTGCAAAAAGAAAAAGAGCAAGAGAATAAACGACTTTCAGGTGATATCAGGGTTTGTGAAAAAAAGAATACCGACCTTTATCGGATCAGCACTGAATTGCTGGAAAAGTATCAGTCAAAGGGTATTTTTACTGCTTTACTTCAAGCCGAGCCTTTTACCCAGTTGGAGAAGGTTAAGATGCAGAACCTGATGCAGGAGTACAAAGATAAAACAGAGGCAGCAAAAATAGCTACTTCCAAAGTGTCTGTAAGTCCGAAGGTTAACGAAACAGTTGCCAGTGGAAATTCTACTCAACCGACAAGCAAGGTGCCATTAGCTGTCGCCCAGAATGTTAACAATTCAGGCCCTGATCCTGTAAGCCAGTCGAACGATATGCTCGGCACAAATGCGGCTGGTAGCGCGACTGCCAACTTGCCTGACAAAACCGCAGCCAGTAATGTTAAGCATGCTCTGCCGCAATAAACGAAAACCATTCACCTGGTTGCAATTCCGAAATGGGTCGTTGTACCTATTCGGACTGTTTGTGTCTCTTTGTGTGATTAGCATACCGGCTCGATGTGATATCTACGCCTTTACAGATGCGAACGGTACGCCGAATTTTAGTAATGTGCCGACGGATGATCGCTATGTGCTAACGCTACGAACAGAGGTGCCGAATGAGGAACCAAATGAACAAGCCGAAACCTTTGTTCAGAAAAGAAACGAAATAAATCGAGCAAAACAAACAACACTCACCAATGAAATCAAACGTGCAGCGCTGGTCTATCACCTTGATCCGGCATTGTTGCATGCGGTGATTGCCACGGAATCCGGCTACGAAGCAAATGCTGTATCACGCAAAGGGGCGATGGGGTTGATGCAGTTGATGCCGGAAACTGCCCGTCGTTACGGTGTTACAGATCCATTCAATCCATCACAGAATATTCAGGCAGGAACGCAGCATCTGAATAGTCTTTTGAAGCGTTTCGGAAACGACTTGAACCTTGCTTTGGCGGCTTATAATTCGGGCGAAAGTAATGTTGTTAAATATGGTTCACGCATTCCCCCTTTTTCCGAAACCAGGGCCTATGTTCCCAAAGTGATGGGCCTATACCGCAAATATCAGCGTCAAATTTGGTGAGTACTGAATCCTGTAGGATATCAAACCGGATTTCAGATACGGCTATGACTAGCCTTTTCATTAATCTGTAATCTTCGCGACATACAATCGTACATTAATTAGTCATTTCTGCGCAGGCGGAAATATTGAAATTTGAGTGAGCCCGCCCATCCCAGATTTCGCTTTGCTGCATCAAGGCTTCAGCTTCTTGGCATAGTTGTACCAGAAACCTTAGCCCGGATGGAACGAAGTGAAATCCGTGAATGCGGCTGAAAGCAAATTTTACCCTGCGGTTATTTATGGATTTATGTGTATTTTTTTTTACTGCGGCCAGGTTATTTAACTTGGAAGTGCGGGTAAGTCATCAGACGTCAAAAACTGGTGGGGTAAAACTATGCAGTTCGACATAAAGGTGATGCGCAGCGGTGAAGGGGTCTGTGTGTTGTCTATTGCAGCCTTGAACCAAAGTGACGCAGTAACTGCTGCTAAAAGTCAGGGATACGCCGTCCTGAGTATCAAAGAAGCAGGCAAAACACTTGCACTTTTGAAGCCACGAAAATCTTTTGCTTTGATTTTGTTTAGTCAGGAACTGCTTTCCTTGCTGGATGCGGGGTTGAGTTTGATTGAAGCAATGGTTGCACTCGTCGACAAAGAGCGCCAGCCTGAAGCAAAGAAGGTGCTCGACTCGATCATTTCCCGACTTTATGAAGGGCAGACCTTATCTGCTGCTCTGGAAGAGTTTCCCGCCATATTCCCTGCGCTGTATATCGCTTCCATACGTGCCAGTGAAAAAACGGGCGGATTAAGTGAAGCATTAACCCGCTTTGTTGCGTACCAGACACAGCTTAATTTTGTAAAGAAGAAAGTGGTCAGCGCATCGATCTATCCGGTTGTGTTAATGGCAGTAGGCGGAATGGTCATGTTGTTTTTGTTAGCTTATGTCGTGCCCAGATTTTCTTCAGTATATGAAGGGTCGCGAACAACACTACCTTGGATGTCGCAGATGCTGCTCAAATGGGGACTGCTACTACAAAATAACGGGATGTTGATTCTGATAGTAACCTTGGTCAGTTTGTCCTCTTTGGCCTATAGCTTGTCTCGTCAGTCGGTACGGGAGGCATTGTTGACTAAATTATGGCGCATTCCAGCAATAGGTGAGCGAATGCACATCTATCAACTGGCCCGGTTTTATCGAACCTTGGCGATGTTGTTAAAAGGTGGAATTCCGGTGGTGAGTGCATTAGACATGGTGTCCGGACTTTTGCAGCCCGCACTGAGAGGAAAACTGATTCTGGCATCCAATTGCATTCGTGAAGGGCAGACAATTTCGCAAGCGATGGAATCCAATCAACTGACAACACCGGTGGCGTTAAGCATGCTCCGCGTGGGAGAACGCAGCGGGAATATGGGTGAAATGATGGAACGCATCGCCTCCTTTCATGATGAAGAAATGGCCCGATGGGTAGATTGGTTCACCAAATTATTTGAACCGCTTTTAATGGCGACGATGGGCGTGGTAATCGGAGTGATTGTAGTGTTGATGTACATGCCGATATTCGACATGGCCGGGAGTATCGAATGAACACGATTACAGAAAAAATGCAGCCGGAACTGTCGTTGGCCAATTTACGTCAGGCACGCGCCAACTCAAAGCGCTTAGGGCGGCACACTACCGAGGTGTTGGAAGAAGATTTCTCATTGACGGCGTATGAGGCTCTGGAACAGTTGGGGCGCTTGTTTCATTACCCGGTGAAGGATATGCAGGACTTGAATGCCTGTATACCGGATTTTGACAGTCTTTCTTTCACAGACGTATCTCGACGCGAATGCATGATATTGCGCGATAAGGAAGGCAATCACATGGCGGTTTTTTGCGATCCCTTCGAAGCCGAGCTTCAAGAATGGGCAGAAGCGGTATGCGGACGTTCTTTTACTTGGCATCTTGTCCACCCGACGGATTTTGCGGCGTACCTGGCACGGTATGAAGAAAACATGCGCGCGATGGACAGCATCATTTCCAGCAGCGCTACAACAACCGGCGAAAGCGGACGCGTTGATGATCTCTCGTTGAAAGGGATCAGCGAAGATACCAACCCGGTAGTGAAACTGGTTCACTCCACTTTATACGATGCCCTCAAGGGCGGTGTGAGCGACATTCATGTCGAATCTCATGCAACTGGTTTAAAGATTAAATACCGCGTTGACGGCGTACTGATTTCAGCGGGTGATGTTGCCGGAATCGAGGTGGCAGAACAGGTTATCTCGCGTATCAAAGTGATGTCCGAATTGGATATCACCGAACGCCGTACACCCCAGGATGGACGCTTCAAGGTGAACTCTCAGGGTCATGAAATTGATTTTCGGGTGTCCATTATGCCCAGCAGTTTTGGCGAAGATGCTGTGCTGAGAATTTTGGATCGCCGCAACCTTTCAAATGAAATGGAAGGACTGCGTCTGGAACGATTGGGTTTTGATGAAGAGAGCATGGCGCGTTTCAGGCAACTTTCAAACGAGCCTTATGGCATGGTGTTGGTGACAGGGCCCACGGGTAGCGGCAAGACGACCACCCTTTATGCGGCAATCAGCGAGATTAACAACGGTGAGGACAAGATCATCACCATCGAAGATCCTGTGGAATATCAGTTGCCGGGCATACTTCAAATTCCAGTGAATGAAAAGAAAGGTCTGACTTTCGCCCGAGGTTTGCGCTCAATCCTGCGTCACGATCCAGACAAGATCATGGTGGGTGAAATTCGCGACCCCGAAACTGCACAGATCGCAGTTCAATCGGCCTTGACCGGGCATTTGGTTTTCACCACGGTACATGCCAACAATGTGTTTGATGTGATTGGGCGCTTCACGCATATGGGCGTGGATCCCTACAGTTTGGTGTCGGCATTGAATGGTGTGCTGGCTCAACGTTTGGTGCGCATGTCTTGTATTCACTGTGCAGAGCCAAGTGTGCCCAGTGCCGAGTTGCTGAAAAGTTCAGGTATTGAACACGATACGTTGCATGAGTATAAATTCATGGCGGGTCGCGGCTGCGGCTTATGCAGAGGCACCGGTTTTAAAGGGCGCAAAGCGATTGCAGAAATGTTGCATATGAACGATGAAATCAGAGAGTTGATTGTTGCCAAAGAACCTATACGACGTATCAAAGAAGCGGCACGCCGCAACGGTACACGCTATTTGCGCGAATCGGCACTTGTGCTGGTAAAAAAGGGTGAGACTACTTTACAGGAGATCAACCGTGTTACCTTTGTGGCGTGACAAAGTGCGCTTCGTGTTGTGCAGGGATAGGCTGATTGTCTTGAATTATCAGGGTGGACGGCGTCCGCGCATTCATTCGAAACAGGTGTTCCCATATACGGGTCAGGAAACGGGATGGCAGCCGTTGCTAGGATTATTGGAAAGTGTACTGAAAAGCAAAGATTGGAAAACAGCGGATGCGATGGTAGTTTTGTCCAATCACTTCGTGCGCTTCCTGGTGTTGCCGTGGAACGAAGCTTTGTTGTCCGGGGCTGAGAAAATGGCTTTGGTGCAGCACCGCTTTGACGAAGTCTATGGAGAGGCAAGTGCGGATTGGGATTTTCGACTGAGTGAAGGTTCGTTTGGATCTCCGTCGATCGCCTGTGCAATCCCGCTAAAATTATTGAAGCAACTTAAAGCGCAGTTCGAGACTTCTTCCTTGCGCCTAAAATTAGTCCAGCCTTATTTGATGACGGCATTCAATGCGTGCCGAAGTGAATTGGGCAAAGAGCCAACCTGGTTTGTGTTGGCAGAGCGGGACAATATCTGCGTCGGTTTGCTGCAGAAAGGGCATTGGACCAGTGTCCGTTTGCGTCATGTTGTGTCTGACTGGTTTGAAGAAGCGCTGCAGATGCTTGAGCGCGAAGCTTTGCTGGCAACCGATGGAAATAAATACAACAGGGTGTTTGTGTTTGCTCCCGAAACATCCGGTATGAGCAAGATAAAACGCGCACCATGGGCGATAAGTCAACTTAAGTTGAATCCTCCTCACGAGATTTCACAAGCAGACATGCGCAATTACGCGATGGCAGCGGCGGGGATGTAAGCATGGAGGCGCTTAAACTTGATTATTTGTCCGACGGGCGCAACATTTGGCTTGGTGTCATCGCAATGCTGGCGGGATTGTACGCCACGCTGTTTTTGCTGTGGAGTTACCACGAAGGAAGTCAAAAAATTGCCCAACAGCAAACGCTGATTGCGAGCATTCGAAGCGAAAAAGCATCAAAACTTGATCCTCTACCAGTAGAAGCAGATTCAGAACAAGTCACGCTGGAAACCAATCAGGCTAAAGTTATTATTCTTGAACTCAATTTGCCCTGGAAAGAATTATTCGCGGCGGTTGAGTCTTATTCCAAAGACGATGTGGCAGTGCTGTCTATTGAACCCGATTCACAAAAAGGTTCTGTGCGCATCAATGCCGAAGCGAAATCTTTAGACAGCATGCTAGCCTATCTTGCGTATTTGCAGAAAACGCCGTTGTTTCGAGAAGTCGAGTTAATCAATCACCAGGTTCAGGAGCAGGATCCGCAACAGCCGGTTCGTTTTTTGCTACAAGCCTCATGGGGTGCTCATCCATGAAACGTTTTACATGGATAACCTCGCAAGCTATGAAGAATCTGGGGTTACTCGGTATGGCGGGAGTCTTATTGATGGTATTTTCTCTTGCCGGATATTTGTCGCTTACCTTTTGGGAAAATTCCAAACTGGAGGTGTTAAATCTGGAAGTATCTTCAGAAAAACATCGTTTGGAAATGTCCCGATTAAATCCAGGCGGTGAAGTAACTTCGCCGGGGGCACAGCTGCATGCATTTTACGAATTTTTCCCGGCACAGCAGACTGCCCCGAATTTATTCAAGACGATCTACAGTGCGGCTCACGAGGAATCAATTAACTTGGCACAGGCTGAATACAAATTTATTCCGGCAAAATCGGGACGAATAGGCAGTTACCAAGTCAATTTGCCGGTGCGAGGCTCCTATATTCAGATCAGAAAATTTATCGTGAAGGTTATGAATTCGGTGCCCACGGCCGCTTTGCAAGAGGTCAGTTTCAGGAGGGAAGCCGTGAGTAGAGCCGATCTTGAAGCCAAAATTCGTTTTTCAATCTACATGAGTGTCGTTCGATGAATATCTCGAAAAAACAGCGCAGCTGGTTCTTGGGTGCAGCGCTGCTGCTTACCGTTGCTGCTACGGCTGCGGTCAGTACCCAAGACGACGGCGATATTGGTGTAGTGCATCGTGAGATTATCAGACCAAAAGAGTCGAACCAATTGGAACTAAATCCTCGTGAACCAAATAAAGAAAAGGAACGCTTTGAGGTTCCTAATATGTCTGTGAGTTTACTGGTTGAGCAATTAAAAAGACCCGCGTTGCCCGAAGTTGTTAAGGACATGTTTCCGTCAAAGTCATGGTATGTTCCGCCACCTCCATCCAAGGTTGTCGCTGGACCTCCTCCTGCGCCCACAGCGCCACCCTTCACTTATCAATTCATCGGCAAAATGATTGAAGAGGAAAATCGTTCCGCTGTTTTTTTGGAAAATAAAAGCCGAATTTTCATCGTTCGTGCAGGAGATACGATTGATAACCAATATCGTGTGGAAACAATCGATCCTCCAGTCATGATGCTGACATATTTACCCTTGGACATAAAACAAACTGTGCAAATTGGAGAAGCAAATTGAAGTTAAGGTCTTTAGGTGTTTCGTTGATTCTGTGGATTCTCTTGGCTTTGGCCGGATGTGCCAGTCAACCGACCCGCGATTTTAGGGAGGGTAAAGATAAATTGTCCGGAGGGCAAATCGAGCAAGGTTTGGCACAGATCGAACAGGCCACTAAGGCTGATCCAGAAAATGTGGAATTCCGGCAATATTACTTCAAGCAACGCGAACTGGCTGTTAACAAGTTGCTCGGCAAGGCAGATGTGGAACGTGCGAAAGAATCATTCGACGAGGCTGCGAGTGACTATAAGCGAGTACAAACTATCGATCCTAACAACCAGCATGCAAGGGATGGGTTAAATCAGTTAAAAAGTGATATAGGACGAAAGCAATTGTTCGCTGATGCTTTGGTTTTATTCAAGCAGGGTGATCTGGACGGCGCTACTGTCAAGGTTCAAACAGTCCTGAGTGAAAATCCTTTGCTACAAGAAGCGAAAGATTTGCTAAAACAGATTGATGAAAAGAATGCAGAGACTCGTGAGGCAACAGAGTCGACCTTTATCAAAAAGGCAAATAAGAAAACCATCTCTCTCGAATTCCAGGATGCCGCGCTTAAATCTGTGTTCAACGTTGTCGCGCGTGTTTCCGGATTAAACTTTGTGTTTGATAAAGATATCAAGCCGGAATTAAAAATAACTATTCTCGTCAAGGATATGATGATTGAGGATGCACTCAAGCTCTTGCTGGTCACCAATCAATTGCAAAAAGAGGTGATCAACGAGAACACAATCATTATTTACCCTGATACTGCCGGAAAAATAAAAGACTACCAGCAACAAATGGTGAGGAGTTTTTATCTGGCGAATGCCGATGTGAAAAAAACTTTGGAAATGATTAAAACTATTCTTAAAGCCAAGGATGTTTTTGTCGATGAGAGAAGGAATATGCTGATCGTGAGGGATACCCCGGAAGTTATCCGTCTGGCCGAGAAACTGATTGCTGCTCAGGATGTGGCCGACCCTGAAGTAGAGTTGGAGGTTGAGATTCTTGAGATCAATGCGAGTCAACTGATCAACCTTGGCCTGGGATTCCCGCAGCAAATTTCGGCCAGTTTGGGTACGGCGGGGTCATTTACACAAAATCAGGTACAAAACCGTAACTCAAGTTTTACGACTTACAAAATTACCGATCCGGCGTTCACGCTTAATATGCAAAAAATTGATACTGATGCAACCTTGCTTGCCAATCCGCGTATTCGCGTAAAAGATCGGGAAAAGGCCAATATTCATATTGGGCAGCGCTTGCCGGTTCTAACTACCGTTTCCACTGCCGGGGTAGGTAGTGCGGAATCAGTGAGCTATATTGATGTGGGACTCAAATTGGATGTAGAGCCGAGCATCCGACTGGACGACCAAGTCGATATGAAGGTCAAACTCGAAGTGAGCAGCGTGAACCAAACGATTACGCTGGCTTCAGGAACACAAGTTTATCAATTGGGCACCCGCAACGCAGATACGGTGTTAAGACTTAAAGATGGCGAAACCCAGGTTCTTGCCGGATTGATACAAAAAGATGATTCCAGTACGGTGAACAAGCTTCCGGGTTTTGGAGATATTCCCCTGATAG
>CAIRAO010000342.1 GCA_903876625.1 uncultured Gallionellaceae bacterium
AAACGTCCGACGAGAAGGCCTGAGCATTATTGATGCGGAAAGAAAATTGAATTTCCTGATTACCAAGGCACATGCGCGCAGATTGACGGGCGTGCAGCTAAAGGATGAGACGCTGACAGATACAGGACTCCGTAGTGATCAAGCGCGGAGTTTCCTGCTCGATCATCCCTGAGCTTTCATTGAACCGCGATAATTTCTTATGCAGGCTGCTCGTCTTCTGAGACAAGCGTCGTTGAGCCGTCGCCCAGTTGACGCTGCATCATGGCTGTATCGCGCCAGGCACCAAATTTAAAGCCAAAAGCTTTAAACGTGCCTGCCAGCTCAAAGCCAAGAGAGCGATGTAGCGCTACCGATGGAGGACTGGCATCACCAATAACGGCAAGCATCTGCCGATAGCCTGAGGCGGTGCAGTGGTCAATCACGGCTTGCAATAAAGCTTTACCGATGCCTTTGCCGTGAATACCTTCGCGTATATAAACTGAATCTTCGACAGTAAATCGATAGGCTGGGCGTGGACGATACATCGTCGCATAGGCATAACCAAGTATTTCATCTCCTCTTGCAGCAACCAGGTACGGCAATCCTTTGGCGACGACAGCAGCACGTCTGGATATCATTTCTGCAACATCAGGCGGGGTGATTTCAAAGGAAGCCGTACCAGTTAAAACATGATGGGAATAGATACTTTGTATCTGGGGTATGTCTTTTACTTCGCTCGATCGGATGGTGAATTCTGGATGACTCATTGGATACGATTCCGGATTGTGTTAACTGGTCGAGGATATATTCTTTCATTTAAGTATAAACGGATGAAAAATACTTCACTATGTGTGCCAGCAGACAGTGTCAATGCTAGACATCTACTACATTGAATTCGTGGACGCTTTGTGGGGTGAGAGCTGGGAGTTCCCAATCAATCACTCCAGATTGCCGTCTGATCAGCGAATTTTTTGGTAAGCGTTTGCGGAATACATATTGACAGTTAGTTCGTAAGCGTTTGCGGAATACATATTGACAGTTAGTTCTAGCGCAAACGCCTTATTCTTGCGTTGGCTGAGTTCAGATCAAATCCACGCCGATCAAACGGCCCGCCGAACCAACGATAGGTCTCTTCATATTGTTCGTTTTTTGGATTGGCCATGATTTCAACAAACTCTTTAAATCCATATGATCCACCAACGTCTTCAGGCGGACAGGCGTTTTCGCCGGCAATGCACATCGGCCAATCGTTAGTTTGATCTGGGACCAAGATCTTTTCGACTTTTACTGTATGGTCCCACCCGTCTCCGAAGTCGTATTCATATTCGAAGTAATCTAAATCATCACTCAGCACAGATCCAATTGTGAACTTTCGCTCATCGAGCAACGCATCCTCTTCATCCCAATCCAGATCTTCCACAACGTCAACCATGCCATAACGCTTGGTTCCCATTCTAAATTCGTGCAGATGACTATTCGTCCAGCCGAAGGCTTCTTGTATGACGCGGTCTAGTTTTGAGAGTTTCAGCGTATCAGGAACTAATAATGTTCGCCAGATGCATGGCTCGATATTCGCAAGCTCAATGCGCAACTGGTAAACACGTGTAGGAAGACGAGATTTTTTAACGGTAGCCATACAATTAGCTTACCATTTAGGGCACGACTTTTACTACCCGTGAGAGGCATGCCAGCGATGCGGCAATAAATCTTCGATCTGACTGGCTTTCTGCGTCGGCAATCGAGTCAGAACATCTTTGATATAGGCATAGGGGTCATGCCCATTCATCTTGGCAGACTGGATCAGGCTCATGACTGCAGCTGCACGTTTGCCTGCTCGCAACGATCCTGCGAACAACCAGTTCGAGCGACCGATAGCAATGGGTCTGATCTGATTCTCAATCCAATTATTATCAATCGGTAACTGTCCGTCGTCGATATAGCGCGTGAGCGCCTGCCACCGTTTCAATGTGTAATCCAATGCTCGAGCCGTCGCTGTCCCATCTGTGATCTTTATTCTTTGCAACCTCATCCATTCGAATAGCGTATCGGCAATCGGTCGAGCTTGTGTCTGTCGAAGTTTTCGCCTTTCGTCTGAATCGAGTTCTTTGGCCTGACGCTCAATCTCATAGAGCTGGCTAATCAGTGTCAGCGTGTGTGCTGCAATCTGGCTCTGGTTAGCAACATGTAGCTCAAAGAATTTACGACGCGCATGCGCCATGCACCCAACTTCAGTCACGCCATTGGCGATCATCGCTTTATAGCCACTAAAGTCATCGCAAACCAGACTACCCCGCCAATCGCCCACAAAGTTACGGGCGTTTTCACCAGAGCGTCCTTCAGCAAAGTCGTAGATCACAGCTTTCAGATCTTCATGAACACCCGGCGCGTAGGCCCAGATATACGCACGGTGCGTTTTCTTGTTACCGGGCTTGAGCATCGGCACGGGGGTTTCATCTGCGTGCAAGACGCGATGCGTGAGCACCACGTCTCTGAGCGCATCAACCAGAGGCTGCAGACGAACACCACAGACGCCAACCCATTGTGCGAGTGTGGAGCGAGGCAAGGCAAGCCCGGCACGGGCAAAGATATTTTCTTGACGGTACAGGGGTAAATGATCGGTGTACTTGGCGACCAGAACCTGAGCTAACAATCCTGAGGTGGCGATGCCTTTGTCAATGATCTGCGCGGGCACCGGGGCCTGAGTCAGTGTCTTGCAATCGGTACACGCCCATTTGCCGCGGATGTGGCGCTCAACAGTAAAGAGGCCAGGCGCGTAATCAAGCTTCTCGCTTATATCTTCACCAATGCGCCTGAGTTGGCATCCGCAACTGCAGGTCGTTGAGTCAGGCTCGTGACGGAACTCAACACGTGGCAGATTGGCCGGCAACGCTGTACGTTTTGGTTGCACTCTCTCCCGAGGCGGCATTTTCTCAGCTGCGCGCAGCGCATCAATCTCAATTTCTATGGCCGCGATATCGGCATCTAAGGTCTCATCAAGTAAGCTTGCTTGCGCGGCATCTAGTTTCTCGGAGTGTCGGCCAAAGCGCCACTGCCTATTAATGGCGAGCTCTTGTGCGAGCTGATCAATCTTTGTCTGGCGATAAAGAAGTTCGCGATTTTGATCTGTGATCTGCGTCATCAACGAGAATGCGAGCTCGCGTAGAGCTTGTGCATCCATGTTCTCGAGCGTGTGTGCAGTGACCATGACGGCAGTATTTCACAGCCTTAATCACTACGTAACTATAGGATTCACCAATTGATTTTTACGTTAGATTTCAAGCAAAATTCATACCGTAATTTGTCATAAAACCTTGATGATTCCGGCCTCACCAAGACGATGCCATGGAAGTCCAAGTACTAGCGCATCGAACTGTACTCGGCTTATTGTTAATTGTTTTGCGGCATCTGCACTGGGCCAAACAAAGTGCCCCTGATGTAGGCGTCGCGCCGCAAGCCAAACACCAATCCCATCGTGTACTAATACTTTCATACGATTGGCTCGGCGATTAGCAAACAAATAAGCATGGTTCGGATGCGCTGCCCCAAACACCTTAATCACTCGGGCAAGTGCAGTGTCAGTGCCAGAGCGCATATCCATGTATTCGGTCGCGATCCATATCTGATCAATCCTGATCATTTGAGCCACTCACTCAACCAGGCAGAACAAGCAGCAGATGCCTGGGTGGGCCAGTGAACGGTAATCGCACACTGGCCACGCTGAATCTCAACACGGATATCGTTATGATTCTGCAAGAGAACAGAATCCGTATGTTGATTGACAGCGGCTGCAGGTACTGGCAAAGTGGGCGTCAATGGGTAGTCGATTGCTACGGGTACGAAAGCAGGATTTGAATGAAGGCCATGGCGTTCGTGCTCACGCAGCCAGCGGTGCACAATATTCGCGTTAACGTTATGACGTAAAGCAACTCCAGCTACCGATGCTCGGTCGTGCTTACACTGCTGAACAACTTGAGATTTAAACGCTTCACTATGGTGGCGTCGTGTCTTGTGAGGGATTGGGTTTAGTGGGCTAGACATAATGTGCACGAGTTAGTTTGTGCACACTATCGCGTAATTTTTACACTAGCTCAATATGAGTTCACCAGACGCTTAC
>CAIRAO010000343.1 GCA_903876625.1 uncultured Gallionellaceae bacterium
CCGGTCAAGGCCCTCATCCGTGACATGCTTCACGGTTTCGGGATCAAGCCGGGTCAGGTCATTACCACCGGGCGGGTCTTGAGTTGGTTTTCAACGAATTTCCCGAAACTTCAACATTCGGGCGTCAAGGCCAACCTGGTGCTGCTGTCCACCAACGACAAGAATCGGCTACACCACCCCCACAAGCCGGAAGACGATCTTTTGATCAAAATTGCCCCTGGGCAGTTCAGACTGTACGAACCCGGCAAGGATCCCGCACCCATCCATGAGCTTGTCGAAGGCGACGTCGTCATTGAGGAGGAGCAGACCGCTGCAGATGACTTTAGGGACGGCGCAGCACCTGTCGGCTCCACGGAATTCCTGCTTGAACGCGATTTGCAGCTTTACCTGGCCAAAAATCTAGACAAGATCGAACCGGGTCTGAAGCTGTACCAGGGAGAGCTCACGACGGGCCTGGAGTTTGACGCGGGCGGACGCCGCATCGACATTCTTGCGGTGGACAAGAACGGGGCATTCGTGGTGCTGGAACTCAAAGTGTCCAAAGGATACGACCGGGTGGTGGGGCAGTTGCTGCGCTACGTCAACTGGATTCGGCAAAACCTTGCAGAGAATCAGCAGAAGGTTCGGGGCATGATTGTGTGCCGATTGATGTCCGAAGACCTTCGCCTGGCGTGCGCGAGTATCAAAGACGTTGAATTGTTTGAATACCAGCTTTCAGTGGCGGTATCAAGGGTTCCTGCACTGGAACTCGAGGGGGTTGGGGTGGATGTTTGAGTGGTGGCAGGTTCGCCTGACACCCTCCCCCCGCGAAACTACTTACTGATGACAGGTCAATTTGATGGAACTCATTGCCAACACGGATCTACGTCCTGAAAATATCCCATCGCCCGCCTCTGACATGGAAACCATATTTGAGTTCGCCCAGAGCTTTGATGGCTATGAGCGTTGGGGGTCGGAACGTTGCGGGGAAATTGCCAATGCCAAAAAGCACAGAACGTTGACGGAAGTTCGCACTTGTCTGTTTTACGAGCATCGGCGCTACCGGCATATGGATGCAACACCACGCATGCGGGAAGAACTCTACATCCGGGGCTTGGTGCAGAAAATTCTCGCGATGGTGGTGGCTGGAAAGACGACTTGATCTAGGTCGCTGTGCGCTCTCGAGTTTTGCCTGACTATAGGCATCGTTGGAATGTTGCGAGGGGTCGTCATTCCACTGACTACCACATGGAATATCAATCTGGAAATTGCATTTCGGCTTGCGACCAACTGCGGGATGGTCGCCGGTCGCCGCTTTCGGGCAGCCAAAACAATTTTGTTGCCGAGGCGCCGCAAAGCTGTCGCTCAATTTAGTGCGTCCCATCCACATTGCTGACCGCGGCGGCGAAAAGTCTGGGACAGGACTGCAGCGGTTGCTGACATAGAGTTCACCAAAATGCTAGCTCTGAACCCGACGTTCACACAACGCGAAACGCACCCTAATAAAACCTGTCTTTGAAGTTCTTCTTGTGGACTTAACTTGTTTCGCAGACACCCGAGTGTGCGACCAAATATTAGACGCACCAATGAAGCGGAAGCCTTAGTGCAGGGAAAATTAACAGAAGGCAACAGCTATCGCAGGCCCAAGGCGGAGGCTGTCTGGCCGTCAGTGCAAGGGAAAGGCGCTGGCGGATGCCATTAGTATAAACAAACACATTGGCGTTGTGCAAGTAAAATTCTGAATAATTCTTCTTCCACTTCCGCAAGTGTCGTTTCCGGCCCCTAGTGCTCAAGGGAAACTGATTGAGCGATGGACTCAAATTCGGTCAAAATTTCAGGCTGGCATTGGTTCAAGTACCGACGAACCGCCGTGTTGCTTATCAACTTTACCAAGTATCCCTTGGTCAGTACCAGATTCAGAATATCCTGCCCATAGGTATGTTCAACTGCCTTGTACTGGCCCTGAATGTTGCCCATCTCTCGCTCCATTCTTGCCATTTGCTCCGCACTCAGGCCTTTCAGCTTCGTGGGCATTTCCCCGCACAAAAGCATCGATGTCGGTGTCGCGGCAAGCATGGCTTGGGCATAGGCTACCGTAATTGCGTTGGCGGAAACCATCAACTCCGCGCACTCTATTTGGCGGGTTGGCTTCATTTTCCGCAGAATCCTTGGAATGTCAGCTGAGAACTGGCAATCCTTGAGCAAGTCGATCGCTTCTGGGCAGACCCCGTCAAGCAGTGCCGCCTTCTTTTCAATTGTGCGTATGTCGAGACCGAGAACCGTGGCCAGCCGCTCGCGAGTTACTCCACGCTTGAGGGCTCGGTGAATCATGTGGTGCTCCTGAACGGACGACAGCCGACTGACCCGATTGTTGTACGTGTAACTTTCGTCGTCCGTCGCGACGAGGCAATGGACTTGATGGTGACCGAGTTCTCGCAATGCCAGTAGGCGCATGTGGCCATCAAGCAGGACATGCTCTCCCGACTTTCGGTTGACCTTGCCCACGGACAATGGCTCGATCAGACCAATCTCCTTAATAGACGTGCGAATCTGAATGAACTTCTTCGAGGTGACCAACCCCGCCGGGGTTGCCCGTGAGGGCAACAGCTTGTCCAATGACACCACCAGTGGCACCGGACCGAAGGCGATTGCGATGTTGGTCATACTGAACGCCCCACTATCCCAATTCGCTCCGCAAGGAACGTGGGCAGCGAGTCTATCCGCTCCGCCCGCAGCAACGTGGTGAAATTCTGATCCGCCAACAACTGTCGAAGAGCACCAACGGCAAAAGCCAACCTGCGCTGGGCAAGGCCCGCCTTCGTTACCATCTGCTTTTGCCGCTCGACCTCCCGCTGGTAGGCGCGAACCAGACTAGACGAGCTGACGTCCCGCCGCTTTCGTGGGTTACTTCTCGCCAAGGACCTTCCGAGCG
>CAIRAO010000344.1 GCA_903876625.1 uncultured Gallionellaceae bacterium
GGGGCTAACAAAACGCTGCTGCCAATGCGCGTTGTTGCCGCAGGTTTCAAAACGGATGTCTCTTGGTCGCGCATGGCAGAGCTAAGCGTTGGGCTGCTCTTGGGTTTCGTAAGACACCAACACTTTGTTAGCAGGCTCGGCCACGGTTAGCAGACTCCGGGAGCTTATGTAGCCCGCCAGTGAGGTATTCGCGCAGTCGCGCTGGCAGCACGGGCAGCCGAGCGCAAAGTTTCCGGTGAGGTGGACATCCACCGCGCCGATGTGTGCGCCACAGATTCGGTCAGTGGTGCATCGGAGTTTCGCAATCTCGTCCAGCAGTTCTTGCCTGGCGTCGTCTTGCATCGCTTTCAAGAAGGCCACAGACTCGTCATAGTTGCGAGTTTTTGACCTTCCCTCTTTGAACCATTCAGTTGCATTTTTCATTTTAGTATGCCCGTGCAGCCGAACCCTTGAGTTCCTTTTCTCGGCTCGCCGCCAGACCAAGCAGAGCCCATTGGAGTTCTTCATATTCTGGCGATGGCAGGCAGTTCACGAAGCGATTGAGAGCCTCGAAACTATTGTCAGCGGGCATTAGCACGCCTTTCTTGCGGACTGGTTTTTTGGATTTTCTCATATTATTTTTACGGTCATTTTCCACGGAATTTTATTAAAGTGTTTCTGTTAGTATTCCGTCATCAACGCTTCTGCTCATGGGGTTTCGTTTTCCAGAATCCATGCTACACCCTACTGGCACTAACCATTCATGCTTACGCTTATAGGGTTTTCCCAAATGCGCCTCGTATATCTTCTTGTTGCATCCATTAGGGCATGGTTTCCACGGCTTCCAACAGTCGCCAGTCCTAACCCATCCAGTATCCTTGCAGGTTGGGCAGGTCATAAATTCATGCACACTAAACAGACGAGTATTGTCGCCAAAATAGCCGATGAAACAGATAGTGCTAATATCATTTCATCCTTGAACTTGATTTCGGCACGGAGCTTATCTTCTGTTGTCATAAATTCCTTTTTATCATCCAGCCTTGTTTGTATGACCATGCGGGGTGGTCATGGACGAAGCAATGGCACGGCGCACAAAGTGCCGCAATAGTTCCTCTGTCCATTAAGTATTTTCCACGTCCTCGAATATGGTGACATTCCGTTGCGGAATGGTTGCCGCAAATTTCGCAAAGAGAATTTTCAAAAAGGATTATGGATTTGAGCTTCCGATACTCCCGCATCAGCTTTGCCATCCTAGCAGACTGGCGACGAATTGGTTTTCGAGGTGATTTCATTCTGGTTCGAGTTGGCTTTTAAAGTCGTCAATGATTCGGTTCATCTGCTCGACATAAAAAACTTCGTAGGATTTGTCCTTCAACCAGCCGCTGGCGCAAAGCTGTTTATGCAAGACAAACAACACGCCGCGCAATCTTTCGCTGGGCGATTTTGTGCCAAGCGGATTCTTGATTTCAACCTTGCCGTCAGTTGAATAATCCTTTGGTTCAATAAGAAGGCGCACATTCATATTTTGCAAATCCATGAAATGCGCCTTCTCTTCGGAGGA
>CAIRAO010000345.1 GCA_903876625.1 uncultured Gallionellaceae bacterium
GGATCTGAAAGTCAAAGAAAGCTTTTTCAATGCATTGATATTAAGCAGACAAGAGAAATATTTAATATTGTTCAATGCGTGGACTGTGGATTTAAGTTTACCAACCCACGCCCGGCTTTTGATGAGATAGGGCAGTATTATGGTAAGACCTACTATTCATATCAAGCACCTTCCACTAACCTATTGGCTAATGTGCCATCAAATGGAAAGAGATTTCTTGAAATGGGGTGCGGGTCTGGTGAGTACCTTATAGCAATGCATAATCAGGGCTATGATACGTATGGTATCGAGCTTGATGAAAATGTAGTATCGGCGGCCATGAAAATTGGGCTGGATGTTAGAAAGGCTGAGTCTAATAGGCTGCCATTTGATCCTGAGTATTTTGATGAAATACGTTTGAATCATGTGTTGGAGCATCTCCATAGCCTTAACGATATCGTGGCAGAAATGGGCAGGTGCTTAAAAAGTGATGGCGTTCTGAAGATTGAAGTTCCAAATATTAGTTCTTTCGATTCGAAGAATTTTGGCAAGTATTGGAGACACTTGGATGTGCCTCGGCATCTATATCACTTTGATGAATTAAGCCTAAGAGCGCTGTTGGAGAAACACGGTTTTTGTGACATCAAGATCAGTACCGTTGATGTCCCCGTTTTTAAAAAACTTTTCTACTTAAAAGGATTGTTTACATCTGCAAAAAGCATGTTTTATACAGAAGAAAAGCGCTCCCTGCTTTCAAGAATATTTCACGCTTTGTTCCTTACAAGCGTAGGTTTTGTCCGATATGCTCTACACAATAAGTCTGAGTTGGATGGCGCCTTTTTATTTGCCTCTGCTAAAAATAGGTAAGGCTTGTACACATTATGACATTGGTCTTCACAATTTATTTACCGAAGTATAATAAATTTTCAATTCATCACAAAATGGGGTGTGTCAATGAATTACGACATGAAGAATTTAAGTAAATTTATTTTAGTGGCATTTGGTTTGATGTGGTGTATTAAAGCGTTACCCATGGAAGACCATCAGGAGCGATCTGGCTTGCCATTACAATCGTCAGATTTTTCGAAGGGCAAGCTGCGAGGCTTTACCTTAGGAAATAAGCCGAATAATGGCGGCACCACCTACTCTGAATCCGATTTTTTTAACTTGGGAACTATGAAAGTAAATTTGACCCGAGTATTCTTGCATCTTACGCGATGTAAGGATTGCACCAGTTACAGCTTTCCCGAAGAAGAGGTAGCTTATGTCCAAAGTATTTTGAATGAGGGTGAGCATTACGGTTTTAAGGTTGTAGTAGCGCTCGAGCCAATGCCTGCCTATGCCAATTCAGACTACTGGAAAGATAAAGACTTATGTAACAGTATTGCTCAAATGTGGCAGTCCATTGCCAGCAAGCTAAAGCCATACCCTGCTCTCGCTGCGTACGACTTACTCAACGAACCCGTACCGCCGCACGGCATCACTGACGGCTTAACACCAGCGATGCAAACGCAGATGTGGCGCGATTTTGCTATTAAACTCATTACGTCAATACGTGCTGTAGACCCAGAGCATGTTGTAATTTTTGAACCTGCGCCTTGGGCATTTCCTTCAGCTTTCAAAGATCTTGCGCTATTGCCTTTTTCGAACATCGTTTACAGTTTTCATCTTTATGCACCCCACGAATTTACCCATCAAGGGCTGCCTGGTGTACCTTATGGCTTAGACTACCCCGGTAATGGTTGGGATAAGACGAAACTTTCTGCTGCGGTTGAACCAGTAAGAGATTTCGTTCGTAGAACCAGTGCCGCGATTTATGTCGGGGAATTCAGTGCCACTCGATGGGCTCCTAATGACTCTGCATCACGTTACTTGAATGATGCTATAGCGCTATTTGAGGCAGAAAAGTGGAGTTGGACTTATCTTGGCTATAGAGGTTATCAAGGGTGGGATGCCGAAATACCTTATGACAAACCACGTGAGTTATTTAAGGGAATCGTACCAGAGGCACGCGCACCACACACACCGAGTATTGATATACTTCGTGAAGCTTTTAGTCGCAATAAAGTATTTCATCGCAACTAGAAAATGCAGGGGTATAAACAACTCAGGGCTGCCGTGCTGGTAAATTGGGTCGTCGATAAGCCTTTCGGTTTTTCAATTAATCTCAACAAGATCGGCGGCTGGGTAGTAACAACAATTGGCGGCCCCTTCCCGCGAAAGATTAACTTGCTTTCACGCATCTTTCTAGTATGGCCGGGATATGCTTTGGTCCCTTTGAAAGTACTATTCGTTTTACGACGTTTTGATGTAATTATTGCTTGGCAACAAGTTTACGGGATAGCGTTGGCTTTGCTTATACGGCTTCTTCAACTTAAACCAAGTGTAAAGATTTGCATCCTAAGTTTTATTATTAAACCTGCCAAACAAA
>CAIRAO010000346.1 GCA_903876625.1 uncultured Gallionellaceae bacterium
ATCGGCAGCGGCAAATCAACACTATTGCGTTTGCTCAGCGGTTTATTTTTGCCGGCACAAGGCAGCGTGTATGCCGACAATATTGATTTGCGTCAGATTGATCCGTCTGATGTGCATCACAACATCGGCCTGGTTACTCAGGACTGCAAACTATTTTATGGCACGCTGCGTGAGAACATCATGATGTCTGCGCCCTATTCCAGTCCTGAACAGTTTTTGTATGCGGCCAAGATTTCAGGAATTGAGATGATAGCGGCAAGACACCCGCGTGGGTTCGAAATGCAGATCGGCGAGGGAGGCGAAGGTTTGTCCGGCGGGCAACGTCAGTTGGTCGCGCTGGCGAGATGCTTGCTGGCAAAAAATCCGATTGTGCTGATGGATGAGCCAACCAGTGCGATGGATGGTCAAACCGAAGCCATTTTCATTGAGCAGCTGCACAAAGAAATGGCAGGCAGAACCTTGATCATCGCCACGCACCGGATGTCGTTGCTGGCCCTGGTTAATCGTGTGATGGTGCTGGACAATGGCAAACTGATTGCTGACGGACCAAGAGACAAGGTGATGGCGGCGCTAAACTCGGGGCAAATTTCGGTGCCGAACGCTGCGGCAGCGCCAAAATAAGCCATACATCCACGACGCTAGAATTACACACACATGTCTAAGAAACCTCAAAAAACCAGTACACATGATTTGCAATACATGCGAGATTTGCATGCGGCAATGCTGGAACAAGCTGCGCCCAAAATTGTGTGGGCGCTGTATTTGATGGCCGTCGTGGTGGTGGTGGCGCTGGTATGGTCTTCCTTTGCCGAAGTCGAAGAAATCACTGAGGGAGATGGCAAAGTCATTCCGATCAGCGGTGAGCAGATTATCCAGAATTTGGAGGGCGGGATTCTGGCTGAACTGGATGTGAAAGAAGGACAAGTCGTCGAAAAAGGGCAGGCGCTGTTGAAGATCGATCCAACGAAAGCCGATGCGGCGTTTCAGGAAAGCTATAACAAGATGATTGCACTTCAGGGTAGCGCGTCCCGATTGCGTGCCGAGGTGTACGACAAACCGCTGACCTTTCCACAGGAAGTGGAGGCGTATCCGGATATCATTCGCAATGAGCAAGAGGCTTTTAATTCACGCAGACGCGCGTTGAATCAAAGTGTTTCCGGGTTGGAACGCAGTTTGGCGATGATCGACAAAGAAGTCGAAATTACGACACCACTGGTAGCGAAAGGATTGATCTCAGACCTTGATCTGATGAAATCCAAGCGCCAGGCAATCGAAACAAGATTACAAATAACCGAACGCAAAAACAAGTTTATTGCCGAAGCCAATCAGGAGTTGGCACACGTGGAAAGCGAATTGGCCCAGGCACGGGAGAATGCTGTCGGGCGCCAAGACACGGTCAAACGCACGCTGGTTAAGTCGCCCCTGAAGGGTACTGTAAAAAATATCAAAGTCACCACCATAGGCGGTGTGATCGCCCCGGCGACAGATATTATGGAGATCGTTCCGCTGGAAGATCAACTGCTGATCGAGGTCAAGATACAACCTAAAGATGTGGCATTCCTTCGCCCCGGACTGGATGCAATGGTGAAGGTGTCGGCTTATGATTACTCGATTTACGGCGGCTTGAGCGGCAAGCTGGAACAAATCAGCCCGGACACCTTGCGCGATGAGCATTCCAATGCGGCAAAGGCGGGCATCAGTGATGTGTATTACAAAGTGATCATACGCACGAACTCTGCAACGCTTAAGCGCGGTGGTAAAGAGTTTGCCATTATTCCCGGCATGACCACAAGCAATCAGATAAAGACCGGCAAAAAAACCATACTCGAATATTTGCTTAAACCAGTGTTCAAAGCTCGCGAGGCATTCCGTGAACGTTGATGGAAGTGGCAGATTGGAAATTATGCGCAGACTCATTAAATTTCTTTTTGAAAAGTTGAAGCGGGAAATTATTTTTGCCCGAATTATTTTCACACTGTCCGCTTGCTGCATGACAACGCCACTTTACGCCGAGACAAAACAAATCACCGTCAGTCCACTAAATCCTGAAACACGCCTTCTTCGATTGCTTGCTCAAACTGCAATTTCACGTAATCCGCAATTGCGCGAAGCTGAAGCGAACTGGCACGCTTCACAATTGGATACAGAAGATGTTCGTGGAGCACGGTGGCCGCGTTTGGATTTATCGGGAACCAGTAAAGCTAAACAGTTTGGCCCCAGCTATCCTTATGTTTACGGTAATGGTGTCCAAGGGCGGGTAGGTGTGACGCTCACCTATACTTTGTTTGATGGCGGCAAAGTCGATTCACAGATTTCGTCAAAGTCGCATCAGGAGCAGGCTGAACTGGATAAGTATTATCAAACTCTCGGACAGACGATATTTGACACAGCGAACGCCTACTTGCAAATATTAAAATATCGCAAACTGGTTGATATTAATCAGCAGAACGCAGTAAGACTCGCCGGGTTAGTCAACAAAATGGATGAGATCGTACAGGCGATGGGTGGTCGCCGTAGTGAGTTGACGCAGTCCATTTCTCGCTTGTTGCAAGCCAAAGAAAACCGAGCGGATGCCGAGTCGAAACTGAAAGAATACGAGGTTCAGTTAGTCAAACTGATCGGCTCCGAGAATATGAGCAAGACGCTGGATGGTAAAAAACCCCTTATTGAACCTCTCACGATCGAAGCGGCGTTGGCGGCCGCAAAAAAATCACATCCGGATTTGCTTGCGGCAACGGAGGAACAGTTGGCAATGAAATATTCGGCATCGGCAATTCGGAAAAACAACTATTGGCCGGTTGTTGAGGTGCAGGCATCAAAGATGTCTGGAACAGATACCTATGGATACACCGATTCGGGTGAGGTATATGCAACTATTAAATTGAATGCTTTTCAGGGATTTTCCGGTATGTCCCAAGAAAAAGCCGCGCTGGCGCGTGCAGATGCGGCACAGGACAAATACGACCAGAGCTTGGTAGAAATCGAATATAAACTCAACAGCTCGTGGAGAGATTATCAAAATCAGCATGACCGAGTGGAAAGCTTGCGAGTACTTTTAGTCAATACCGAGCAGGTGCGCAATGACTATTACACGCAGTGGGAAACCCTGGGCAAGCGTTCACTGCTGGAATTATTAACTGCCGAGAACGAATATGTTGCTACGATGACCAGTTTGATCACCAGCGAATTTGACGAACAACTTGCATTGACACGTTTGCGCTTTGAGTCCGGCACCTTGGCTGCCTGGCTTTTGGAAGACGTAAAATAACTCCATAAGGTTAAATGAAAAGCACTAGATACTTTTACAAAAGTACTAGTACTTTTTTGCCAACATCACTCAAAACTTATCTGATACTATCCAGCGCATTTTCTCAAGTGCCAAATTCCATAAATTAGACTTTATTAACATAAACATAACGCAACCTTAACTTTAATGTGTACATAATCTAACCTGAAAATCTGCCTATCGATCAGTTTTATAATTAGCGCAATGTCAATGCAGGTCAATGCGGAGACAACCCAAGCCCCGGCCCTGACCCCGGCCCCAAACAGCGCACCTTCTGTCCCAGCCACCAATGCGGCAATTACCCAACCTGCCAGATCGGCTGTAGCGATTGAAGATGATGCTTCTCTGGCTCGCGAGGCAAATGCTGCCTTGTCAGTCAAGGACTACGACACAGCGTTCAATAAATTTACCACGCTGGCTCAGCATGGCAATACGATTGCGCAATTCAACGTAGGCGTGTTTTATCTGAATGGGCAAGGTGTACCGAAAGACGATAAGCAGGGATATAGTTGGGTAAAGAAAGCAGCTTTGGGCGGCAAGGAAAGTGCAAAAAAAGTTCTGGAAAACGCGGCAGCAAGTGGCAACCAAATTGCGATTGCCGAGCTGAAAGAGCTGCAACAAGCAACATCAGACCAGCAACTCGCGACAGTTTCAACCGAAGTGGTAACACACCCGCCAGCGGTAGTGGCTCCGGCATCGGCTGTGGCTGTGGCTGTGGCTGTGGCAGTGGCTGCGGCTGCGGCTGCGGCTGTGGCAGTGGCAGTGGCTCCGGCTGCGGCAGTGGCACCAGCACCAACAGTGGCACCTGCACCGACAAGCCCTGCTGTTAATCCAACCTGCGAAAATGGTGCCCCGTTGTCAAATTGCGCGCGCCACTCCAATGTTAATTCTTTATTTTGGTGCTATAGTGCCAGCGTAAATTATTAATTCGGGAGGTTTGTTATGGCTTCACTTTCTATTTCATCCAGTGTCAAAGTGGTTGGTGCAAATGGTCAGATTTCTCTTGGCAAACAATTTGCAGGGCGGCAAGTGTTAGTTGAGGAGCGCGAACCCGGTGTGTGGCTGGTGCGCACTGCAACGGTGGTGCCTGACAATGAAAACTGGATACATCAAGCTCAAGCGGCTTCAGATTTGGACAATGCTGTGTCTTGGTCGCAAAATAATCCACCGAGCGACGCCTCTGTTGATGCCGTGATGAAGCGGCTGGCTAATGGTTAAGTCATCTACGGATTGTTTCGTTAGGCTCGATCTGAATAATCCAATTTTTCAGGGTAATTTGCTTGCCTTGGAAAAGCAGGAGCGGAATGCCGTTCTGGATACACTGAACAAGTTGCGTCAAATGACTTGGAATCAGGTGTATCGGGACTCCGGCTTAAAGTGGGAAAAAATAAATAGCGTTAAACCGCCAGAAGGAATTGATGCTATTTACTCTCTGAGAATTACCCTTTCAAGAAGAGCGACAGCTTATCGTCAGCAAGACTTTATTCGATTGCTAACGATTGCTGCCGATCACGATAGTACCTACGGCAAGAAATAAATTAGTTTTGCAGGTTGGGTTAGGCGGATGTATGCCGTAACCCAACATGATCAGATAAATAATATTCAAAGCTGTAGTAAGGGCCGGTGATGCTGTACGTTACATGTCCCGCATGGAATTGCTAACGAATGACCATCAAGAGTATTTCCTTACGCAGCCTTGCGCATTTCTTCTCTGATTGTTTTACGAACGACAGCCTCCAGACTACCTGCTTGCATAGCTTGTTTGAGTGTTTCATTAATTAAGGTTTGATACCCGCGCCCACCCGCTTTTTCTTTAAAGTATTCCAGAGTACCGCTATCAAGAAAAATATTAATCCGTTGCTTCGCAGGCAACACCGCACCACTGGCACCGCGCTTGCGCATTACCAATGAGCCATTATCGATGTCGGCTTGGGTGATAGGGGTATCTTCACCGATTTTCGAAGTAGATTTTTTGTTCATTTTTATCCGCCTTTCGCATGGAAATTACATGTATGGTTTTCTCAGTCTCGGTTGTGGCGATTATCACAACCACGTCATTCAGTAGACCTAGCGTGATATAGCGAACCTCGCCATAATCGAAGCGCTTATCTTCAAATGTCACCGTCTGATCGCTTTCAATGACTCGCTTTGCATCATCTAAGTCGAAGCCGTGTTTTTTAAATTGGTGACTTTTTTGGCGGCATTTGAAGTGTATCGCATAGTGATAATATACACACAAATATGAAGATATTCAACGGCAATATATTTCGACTGTCACGCCCAAGCGACATTTGAACACTTGTCGGTGGAGTTTCGCTGAACATGGTTGAGTGCGTGCTTTTAGACCAAGCATCATCTAAGCGAAGTGCTAACATACGCACTTTATTTTTACCCTTTTTTGGAATATGCAGCACCGACACCTTAATCACCAAAAGCATACACTGGCTGCAATTGATGAGGTCATCAGTCGAGGTAAACGCCGAGATTGGTCTGAGTTGCGCCTCGCCGTTCTGAGTGACCCTTCTTTGTTGCCTAAAGTGTTGCGTGTATGTGAAGCGTATATTGGTGATCCGTATGCGCAGCGTTATCATTTCTGGAAGTACTATGCTGAACGCCACCTTACCTGATTGGGAAAAAGTGCTTTCTTCAGCGGCGCATCTTCAGCGCATTTTGCCTGAGGCTGTTTTGGTCGGCGGGACTGCTTCGGCTTTGTATGCCGAGCATCGAATGTCTGTAGATGCTGATCATGTGCTTACTGATCTTAGGCAGCGCTTTGATGAGGTGCTTGCAGAATTGGAATCGGTGGCGGACGGGAGAACTGCGCGTGTCAGACGCCCCGTGCAAATTCTTGGCGGCCTGGATGGAATTGAGACCGGGATTCGTCAATTGATTCGCGATGTGCCGCTTGAAACGACGCAGATTGAGCTATCCGGCAATAAGATTAAAGTACCCACGCTGAACGAAATTTTACGCATCAAGGCCGTGCTGATTCTTAAACGAAATGCGACGCGTGATTATCTGGACTTTGTTGCACTGGCTGACCATCTTGGTATTGATAAAGTGAGCAGTGCTTTAAAAAATTTCGACAGTCTTTATCCGCAACCGAATGATGAGTCAGCATTGCAGCAACTGCAAATCCAACTGGTGAATCCCTTGCCCTATGATCTTGATGAGGTGAATTTATCCGCATACAAAAATCTTGATCCTTGCTGGCATAGCTGGGAAAGCGTTAGACTGACATGTTCTGAGTGCTCCTCTCGCCTCTTTGATTGTTTAGTAGACGTACCTGACAAATAACTCATGTGTGCTGAATTTTCTTCACACGCATCGACCACTGTCAAAGTCGGTGCCGTCGATTCCTCTGTGCCGCAGATTGACCTTCAATCGGTAGCCGATGCTTTTCGGGAAGATCAGGATGTCCTTCCAGATACCAGATCAGGATGCACGTATCAAGTAATAATTTAACGGCTGGTAATCAGCGAAATCTACCACCAGTGCAACGATCAATTCCTGAGATATCTTTAGCAGAGAAAACCGACTCAAAACCCGATTTTTCCAATAATTCACGGACGCTTGGAGCTTGGTCATAGCCGTGTTCCAACAATAACCAGCCTCCCGGATTTAAGTAAGCGCTAGCTTGCGAAATGATGTGGCGAATATCGTCCAGCCCATCTTTGCCGGAAACCAAGGCGCTAATTGGCTCGAAGCGCACATCACCCTGTGATAGGTGTTGGTCATCCATGACTATATAGGGCGGATTGGAAACGATGATATCGAAACGTTGTCCATTAAAAGCGGAGAACCAATTACTTTCAACAAAATGCACGTTGGAAATGCCAAGTTGTTGTGAGTTCTTTTTTGCTACAACCAAGGCAGGTGCAGAAAAATCGGAAGCCCAGACTTCGGTATGGGGACGATGATGTGCGAAAGACAAGGCAATTGCGCCACTACCGGTACCCATGTCCAAAACACGAAAATCACCCCCTCCCCATCCCTCCCCCGCTGGGAGAGGGGGCTTGACTGCCCTCTCCCGGCGGGGGAGGAATTGAGGGAGGGAGAAAGCAGAAACTAATGAAGGAATACGATCCAGCACCAAATCCACCAGCAACTCAGTATCCGATCGTGGAATCAACGTGTCTGGCGTAACAATAAAATTCAAACCGTAAAATTCACGTTCACCCAAAATATAGGCAATGGGTTCGCCGCTCAAACGGTGATTCAACAATGCTTCAAAAAATTCGTGTTGATTCACACCAAGCGAATCTTGTTCATGCGCAATCAACCAGGCGCGCGAGACATCATTCAGCGCGCGCCCAAGCAACAACTGTGCTTCGATGCGCGCTTCGCTGGAAGTAAGCCCTAATGTGTCAGCAAGCCCAGTCTGAGCCTGCCTCACCATTTGACCAACTAACACCGTTTCGCCAGACCCGACAGCCAAGTGAGCGCACCCAACTTTTCCCACAATGGCAGAAACTCTTCACGGTACAACCAAGCTTCTTCGTCACTACCCAAGGTATAGCCTTCGTGCCCATCATTGCGCGGCTTGCGGGGCGAGGTCGCCAACAAAGTTTTACCCACTTTGGGATATTCCCTCAAGGCAGATAAGGCGACTTCACACGCCTCATTTTCTCTTTCAGCAACATGCAACGCCAATGCTTGCGTGTACTTCATGTCGGCAAGATCATCCGGATAGAGCGCTGCAATGGCAACTGCCTCGGCCGCTTTTCCACGTTCCACCAGCCCACCCACCACTCGGGTACGGAAACCATGATTATCGTGCGGATTAAGTTGCTCCACAAAACGGCGCATTAAGCTAAAAGCAGCATCCTGTTCTTTTGGGTCGGAGGATTCCATTCCATCTAACGCCTTGCGTGCAAGCAGGCGCAACGCCGGTCGATTTTCATGCCAAGCCCATTCGCATTTGAATAGTGCGGCGCCATGCTTTTCTAACACTAGTTCAAATAAATTGTATGCTCGTTCCAATAGTGGTGGAATCAGCTCATCTTGAACCCAATTCATACCACAGCCATCCAGAGCGATAACCAAATCATCCAAAACTTCGAAGCTGTTCCACAATACCGGTTGATCGCGAAGCAATGCAAGCCATGCCTCAGTATCATCCCAAGCCGCTTCATTCCATGTACTCATTCCGGTTAAACTGGGTGGAAGCGAGGGAAACGCGGCTTGCCACTCTTTCAGCGACTTGCCCAGCTTGGTATCAGGCGCGAATGGGCCGGTGCTGCCGTCCATAAGCTTCAGCTGGTATTGGCATGAAAAAGGTGGCGCACTGGTCAGCAGAGACTCTAGTTCGGTAACAGAATCATCACCTCCTTTGCGCGTCATCTGCATCATTGCAGCTTGCGGATTCAGCACCACCTCACGCAGCCAGGCAATCTGGTCATGCAGATCGGGATCGTTAAGTTTTGCCAGGCGTATCGCCCAGAATTTGGCGCGCTCCTGTGCTTGTGGTGCATTGCCGGCAGTAATTAACAAGTGTACTTCCAGCAGGCCGAGATTGAGATTATTCGGATCGGCTCGCTGGGCTTCGACCAATGCACGACGCGAGGCATCTTCATGACCGGCTTCTGCTTCCATGAGAGCAATGCGTTGCCAACCGATACCTTTCGCTTCATTCTCTCCGCGAGCGATAGCAGCTTTAGCCAAAGATTTACGCTTGCGCGGTTTGTCCAGAACAACATAAGTTTCCAGCAGCAAATCCAGCAACTCGGCATCGGCATTTTTAATGACACCTTCACCCTTGAACCAAGGCTCCAGCAATGCGGCGACATCTGAGTGGCGACCGTCTCGCTGCCACATCAGCGCAACCAGCATCACGCTATCACGGCCTATCGAGCTTCCCGCCAGCGTACTCCAATGCTTGCGCGGCATAACGTCCAGCAAGCCTTCAAGCATCATTGAGGGCACGATGGGAAAATCCGGCATTCGTGCGCAACAATGTTTGAATTTGCGCAACGAACCGCAAAAACAGAGATCATTGCGTCCCGGCTCCGGGAGTTTATTCAGGCGGAAATCATTTGCTGCTTGCGGCAAGTTGTTCCACATGGCGCGACCCACAATACGAAAGAATACGGCCTTCGGCCCGGTAGCAGGATCTATTCGCTCCGCTATCCCCGGTACCAGTACTTCTCCAAATTTGGCGATATGACCAATTGCTTCCTCTGCTGTTGCGCCCCGCCATACCTGCCCGGCAAATAAGGCGATCAGAAAATGCAATTCGTCTATTTCATCCTTCGTATCTTCATCTAAGTCATCCATTTCCATTTGGAATACTCCTTGTCAGCAAGTTAAACTTAGCGATCGTCTGCCAGCGCAGACAGCTGTTCTGCCTGATGCTCAGCCATCAGCGCACCAGTAAGTTCGTTGATGTCGCCGTCCATGATGTGATCCATCTTGTAGAGAGTGAGGTTGATGCGGTGGTCTGTAACTCGCCCTTGTGGAAAATTGTAAGTGCGGATGCGCTCCGAACGATCGCCGCTACCCACTAGAGATTTACGTTCGGCAGCCAGTTTGCTATGCGCTTCGTTTTCCTGCTTACTTTTTATCCGCGCTGCTAAGACACGCAATGCTTGCGCTTTATTCTGATGTTGAGAACGTCCATCCTGACATTCGACCACGGTGCCTGTGGGCAAGTGAGTAATGCGAACTGCGGAATCGGTTTTGTTAATGTGCTGGCCACCCGCACCGCTGGCACGAAAGGTATCAATACGAAGATCGACAGGATTAAATTCAACTTCACCCACTTCATCCGCCTCAGGCAAGATAGCCACAGTGCAGGCAGAAGTATGAATGCGGCCTTGAGTTTCGGTGGCGGGCACGCGTTGCACACGGTGAGCACCAGATTCGAATTTCATAACCGAATAAGCACCCTGTCCCACGATACGTGCAATAACTTCTTTGTAGCCCCCCATTTCACCCAAGCTTTCGGAGATGATTTCAACTTGCCAACGCTTGCGCTCGGCAAAACGCATGTACATACGGAAAATGTCACCGGCAAATATAGCGGCTTCGTCACCACCCGTACCGGCACGTACTTCCAAAAACACGTTGCGTTCGTCATTGGGGTCTTTCGGCAATAACTGCTTCTGCAATTCGACCTCAAGTTGTTCCAGCTTTTCACGTCCGGCCTTTATTTCTGCATCGGCAAATTCACGCATGTCCGGATCAGCCTGCATATCTTGCGCAGTTGCAATGTCAGCTTCGCAGGCTTGATGAGAATGGAATAGTGCTACAACGGGTTCGATTTCATTTCGTTCGCGACTAAGCTTGCGAAAAGAATCCATATCGCGTGTTGCGTCTTCGCTACTCAACAAGCGAGTAACCTCATCCAAACGCTCGGCAAGCTGAGCGAGTTTGCTGGCAATACTGGGTTTCATTCGGGGGTATGCAGGTGGTAGATGCGATGCACTGCATCAAGCAGCGCTTCGCGTTCGTTGGCTTGCGCCTGGTTTAGCGTCTGTGTAGGGGCGTGCAAGAATTTATTTGTCAAAGCATTGCCAAATGATTCGAGCACTTTTTCAGCCGACTCGCCTTTGGCCAAAAGTCGCAGCGCCTTTTCCATTTCAGCGCGGCGTTGCCGTTCAGCATGATCACGCAATGTTCGAATAGTAGGAACAACCTCGCGCGATTCCATCCAGTGAATGAAATCATTTACGCCGGAGTCAATAATGACTTCTGCTTCTTTTACAGCGCCTTGGCGAGCATCCAAACCATCGCGAACAACCTCGGAAAGATCATCGACGGTATAAAGGAAAACATCGCGAAGTTCGGATACTTCTTTTTCCACATCGCGTGGCACAGCCAGATCAACAATAAACAGCGGCCGATGCTTGCGCTCTTTAAGTGCTCGCTCGACCATGCCTTTCCCTAATATAGGCAATTGGCTGGCGGTACAT
>CAIRAO010000347.1 GCA_903876625.1 uncultured Gallionellaceae bacterium
CCACTATACATGCCGGTATTGATGGTACGGATATCGTGGTGAGTAATCTCGTCATATTTGTAGTCAAATTTCCAATCACCCTGCTTGGTCACCGAGTAGCTCAAATCGCGGTTATCCAGACCAAGATTGCGTCCTTCCATTTTTACCCATAGCCCTGCTTCAGCGTTGAGCTGGTTAAAGTCGATATCCAGCAGGAGATTGATACCATGATCACGCTGACCGTTGTACTGGCTGAAAATTGATTTGTTCTTGCCCTGGCTTTCGCCACCTGCACCACCCGCCCCGAGGCTGACAGTGCTTTCGTACTTGGTTAGTCGCTCAATGTCATCATCTTCGGCATAGGCTGCCCCGATTGCCAGAAGCACTGACAGGGCAAGGATGCTTTTACTAAATACAATTTGCTGTTTGCGTGTTTTCATGATCATTCGGCCCATTATCAACTCAACGGAAAAGGAACTGTGAATTAGTCAGCCCGGGGTTGTTGCTGCCATGCACTTCGCTGTGGCAGTTTGCACATGCTCTACCCTGAGTGATCGCCACACCACTATTCATAGGGCTCGCATAGGGGGCAGCAGCGCTCTGTCCAGCCAGAGAAGGCGATACTGCACCATGCGGCGTATGGCAAGTATTGCACAGGAAAGGTGCGCGCATCTTCAACATGCTTTCTGCGGTGGTGCCATGCGGATTATGACAATTGGTGCAGTCGTCATCGACAGGCTCGTGGTTATGCGCAAAGGGGCCGCGTTTTTCCATGTGGCAGGTATAACAGGTATCGTTTACGGTATCGCGCTTCATGAGCTTCGGCCCGACCGAACCGTGGGGATTATGGCAATCGGAGCATGCCATTTTACCTTCCGGAATAGGGTGATGAGAAGGTTTGTTGATCAGCGTACGCTGCTCTTTGTGGCAGGTAAAGCAAACATCTGCCTGGGTCAGTTTTTCCCGTACCTTGTCGTGTCCGCCGTTGTGTATGGTGTGGCAGGAAACGCAGGCCACGTTTTCTCTCTGGTGGGTACTGCCTTCCCAGTGTGAACGTTTTGAATCTGTTCTGTGGCAGGCAAGGCAAGCAGTATTTTGCAAAATCGCTTCTTTTGTTTCAAAGTCGCCGGAAGTTCCGCGCCGTGTTCCGAAAACGACATCGGGCGAAGCACGGCCTTTTACACTTGGGTCGCCATGCAAGTGCTTGTCACTCTCGCCGTGGCACGATTGGCAATTGGGGGCGCGAGAATCAGCCCTTACGCCATGTTTGGTTTGATAGAGCGAAAGAATCGGCTTGGTTTCGCTTTCGTCGTGGCAGCGGGTACATACTTGATCTTTTGTTCTGGCGTCACTTTTCAGGTCCGCTTCTTTTTTCAGGGCTGCTTCGGCTGCATTGACCGGTTTGGCAACAGCAGGTGCGACATCTGCATTCGCTGGTGCAGCAACGGCAGCCGCTGCTTCTGGATTCGCTGGTGCAGCAACAGCAGGTGCGGCTTCTGTATTCGCCGGTTCAGCTGCAGCAGGAGCGGTATAAAAAACGCACAAACCGACGATGAACGCAAACTTTGTAAGCAATTGTCTGATTGGCTTCATTATTAATTTCTCATTTAAAATTGGTATTAATTGGTATTAAAAGCTAGCAAGCACACTATCCACGATAGGGAATTCAAGTTTGCAAGTCAAAATATAGTTTGAAAACCCCGCCCCTGTTCAATCCCGTTTCCATCTTCAAACTCCTTATAAAAAATTTTTAATTAACATGCAGTTAAATACAAATATACCTATCCACCGAAGTAACCCACTCCGACGAGCACCAGCAAGATCAGGCCGATGGTGATCAGGGTAAGTCCCAATATCTTGGACCCGAGTGTCATCTGACTTGACGGCGCATCGACGAGATACTTCTCCAGTTCGCCCGCATCCACAAGACGCTGGTAATAGGCCGGGTGATCCGCGCGGAACTCTTCCAGTGATTGAGAACCGGTAAACATCACCACGTCCGGCGGCGGCAGCTTGTCAGGCCGGAAGTGGTTGTTGAAGAAGTGCACCGTGAACAGGAAGACGGCCGCCAGAAAGGCCTCCTCGCCATGGATCAGCGTACCGACGTTGAATACCCAGCCCGGCAGATATCTTGCGGTGACATGAGGGAACGCCAGCATCAAGCCGCTCCAGCCGATGATATTCACGCCCCAGAATACTGCCCAGTAATCAAACTTCTCAAAATAGGCCCAGCGGTCGAAGCGCGGCTTGTCGCCCTTGCCGAGGAACCACTTGAACATGCCCCAGCAATCGGAGAAGTCTTTCCAGTTCGGGATGAACGAATCCGGGCCGAACCAGCGGAACGTCTTGCTGCGCAGAAGCCCCTGCATCACATAGACGAAATGGATGAGGAAGATGCCGACGAAACATACAGCGGCGAAGCGGTGGATCAAGCCGACTATATTCGGTCCGCCTACCGCTTGGGCCACGATGTGTGCCCAGGAACTCGACGCATAGAGCGCAGTCGTACCTGTCAGCACCAGCGTCATGGTGACCAGCGCAAAGGCCAGATGCGCGACTCTCCAGCCCCACGGGAAACGCTTGAATTGCTTCTGGTGATCCACTTCAAGCCCCTTGAGGTTGATGTGGTGCGCAGGCTTGCCGGCCTTGCGATCTTGCCATTCGCGGTAGTACCACAGCCCGGAATGCGCCCAGAAGAAGACGAAGACAAAGATCAGCAGTCCGACCATAAACTTGGTGGCGATATAAAGCTGTGGATATTTCGCAAAATCGTGGCTATTTGCATGCGGGCCGAATGTGGCAAACCCTGCAGTCGCATCGTGCATGCCCGGCTTCTTGTCGCTATGGCACTTCTGGCAGGTCTTCATTCTATTTTGCGGCGACACTTTGGATTTCGGGTCATCGACGGCACGGATGTCGTGGCTGCCATGACAATCGGGACAACGGGCAGTATAAGTGTAGCCGAGACGGTTTACCTGTCCATGGTAGGTGTCGGTATAGCTTTTAAAGTTTTCCGCGTGGCAACCGCCGCAAGCATTGACGTTGGCCAGCTTGAATGCATCCGATGAGGTATTGGCAACGCTGTGAACTGTGTGGCAGTCAGTGCAAACAGCCGCCTTGATGTTGCCCTTGTCGAGCAATTCTTCTCCGTGAACAGACTTGACATACTTTTTGAACTGGTCTTCGTGACACTTCTCTCCGCAGACCTTGGGAATCTCTTTGTGCCATTCGCTGCGCTTTGCGCTGCCTTTGGGCGGTACTCTGAACTCGTGGGAACTGTGGCAATCTTCGCAATAAGCTTTGGGGTGTGAAGGATTATCTTTGTCGGGCGTGGCGTGGAAAGATTTCTTGTACGCCTCGATATTCTGCACTACCAAGCCGAGCCGGGATTTCTCTTCGGTCAGCTTGTCTTTCTGGACTGTCGCCCACAGCGCTTCGTGGCAGGTGACGCAATTGGGTTTTGCAACGGTTGCATCGATCTTGTGATTGGCTACGGAATCTTTAATCTCCTTGTGGCAGTCGACGCACTGCATGTCACCATGAATACTTTTGTCATACTTGATCGCATCCACCGTGGAGAGTGCCCGCTTCTCACCCTCTTTGGCGGAAACTTGCAAGATTCCCCTGCTGCCATCATGACAGGTGATGCACTTGGCATTGTCGAGGTTGGACGGCTCGGCTTTGGCTTGTGGCGGCGAGACGAGTGCGAGCCCGATAAACAGCAAGGAAATAGTAGAAACTGAAAGTTTTTGCAAATTCATGATCGCTGAGTTCGGCTCGCCAAAGTTTTATAGAGAAAGCATCCAGTGTATAAGATTCTTGATTTGCCCTTCATCTTTGGCTTCGATGATTTTGTGATCCTCTTGGGAACCATCCTCAAGTTTGACTTTCGCACCCGATTTGAGGTGCTTGAGTAGCGCGGCTTCTGCATCGGCTTTGCCCTTGTACTTTTGGGCAATCTTCTTGAGTGAAGGCCCTTTCTTCGTTTTATCGACGCTGTGGCACTTTGAACATTCGTTATCATCAAACAGGGTTTTCGCAGCTTCAACATCGACAGTAGCAGCGCGGGCTGCGGGCGTTGCAATGAGCAAGGCTGCACCGGAAAGAAGGCATGCGGTGATATACAATGTTCGTTTCATTATTTCGTTTCCTTTCTTGATTGTAGATAAATGGCGAAGGGGTAATTAATTGTTATATTTATTGGGAGAGTATCCAGCGCACCAGATTCTTTATCTGTTCCGGACTTTTATCCAGTATAGCCTTGTGTTTTTCGGCGTGACCGTCTGTCAGCTTAACCTTCGGGCCGGTGGTGATATGCTCGTAAATTACGTCCACTGCGTCCGGGTTGCTCTTGTAAAAAGCAGCAATGATTTTGTAGGATGGACCTTCTTTTTTCTTCGAGATGCCGTGGCAGCGCAGGCAACTCTCGCTCCGGGCAACTTTGACTGCCGCATCGGCATCTATCGGCTCTTCGGCAAAGGCAGAAATTGCAACCAGCATGGGAAAAACCCCGAGCAACAGAATTTTGATATTTGAACGATTTTTCATGGCATTCTCCAATTGATTATGTCAAAACTCTTACACCAGCCCGATTTTCTATTGCCTTACTTTAGAACAGCATCCTTGGAAACAATTATCTACAATTTCGACCGGTGTTAGCAGGGTCTATAACAGTCAAGCCTTTTAGAGAGAAAGAATCCAGTCAACGAGGTTCTTGATTTCTTCAGGTGTCGCTTTACCTTTCAAGTTCTTGTGTTCTTCTTCGTGTCCATCCGGGAATTTTGCTTTTTCCGATGAAGTAAGGTGGTGGATCAACTTTTCTTCTGCTCCGGCTTTGCCGCGATATTTTTCAGCTACTTTGTTATAGGCAGGACCGTCTTTTTCTTTAGTTTCACCGTGGCACTTGAAACAGTTATTCGCGCGAGCCAAGTTTTATGGGTGGTTTATTAGGCGAAGTTTCCAATAAAGCGACGATGCAATTAAGTTTGCGAATTATTGACCGGGTTAGTTCAGCGGTAATCGGCAGCCGGGATATTCAAAGCCAGGTGGTGGAACGC